>NZ_DDQF01000012.1:0-58805 GCF_002342555.1 Fibrobacter sp. UBA2449 | reverse complement strand
TTTTTAGAATAAGTTAATTCCGCTAGAACATCACCCGATACGGAATCCGCCTGTCAAAACTGCGGCCCTTGAGGTCACGGTAACCCTTGCGAGCAGGCACCTGCATTCCCTGGCGAGCTGCGCGCGGAGCAATCGCGGTAGTTCCACTGCTGGAACTTTCGGACGCAACTTCGCTGCTCGAAGAATTTTCGGCGACAACAGAGCTGGAAGACTCCTTGATGCTAGAGGACGATTCCGGTTCAACAGCCGGCGGGGTCGCCTTCGCGAGTTTCACCTTCTGGTTGTCTGCGCCGGTGCGCACCCAGGTAATCACAGGCATGCCCGCGTCCTTCGAGACATTCAGCACGTCGCCCACAAAGTCGCTGTCGTAGTCGCCGTACAGGTAGTAGCCCTTTGCGGCAGAGGCATTTTCGATGCGGATTTCGCAGGCGGTCGCCGACGTCTTGACGGTATCGAGCAGCGTCTTGGGCGGGCAATAGTAGCGGCCGGTGCCGTAATTCTTAAGCATGTAATGGCGGGCATTTTTCGCGCTACGTTCTACGATCCAGAACTGGTTTGCATCCTTTTCGCTTTCGGGGCGTTGCACCACGATTCCGTTTTCTTCGACCAGCGACAGGGCGCTGTGCGAAACAGTCAGGCGGTACGTGCCGTTTTCTACAAGCGCATTATTTACCTTGTCTACACCCGTGGTGGTGCGCTTGATTTTCTGGATATTCGCATTCTCGTCGTAGTACAGGTAGTCGATATTCACGGAACGGCGGTAGGTCCAGCCGCCCGGAGCATTCGCGCCGTGATACATGAAATACCAGTGGCCGAGATACTTGAAAATCGCCTGGTGGTTCGTCTCGGAATTGTCGAGTTTGTCATTCAGCACACCCTTCTGCGTCCACGGACCATTCAGGCTCGTGGCCATCGAGTAATTCGTGGTAGACGGGTAGCCCGAGGCGTAACTGAAGTAGTAGTTGCCGCGGTACTTGTGCATCCAGGGAGCTTCGAAGAAATCCTTAATCTTGATGTCTTCGGGCGTACTCGCGAGCTCAATCATGTTTTCCTTGAGCTTCACGCGACGCCCCGCATTCCACGAGCCCCAATACATCCAGATATCGTTCCCGTCGTAGAAAATCGCGGGGTCGATATTCAGCGCGACATCGTTCTGGGTATCATCGGTCACGAGCGCCTTGCCAATAGCATCCTTCCACGGACCCGAGGGGTGATCGGCCACCGCGACTCCAATCGCGAAACCTTCATCGCGCACGACAGTCGCATGATGCACAGCCACGTACCAGTAGAACTTGCCGTTACGGTATTCGCAGTGGCCCGCAAAGGCGTTGCCGCTTGCCCACTTGAAGGTCCGCCACGAAAGCACTGCGCCGTAGTCATGGTAGTTTTCCATGTCGTCGGTCACCAGCACGTGCCAGTCGTTCATCAAGAAGAACTTGTTGTTGTTCCCCTGAGCGCCCTGCTCGTCGTGGCCCGCAAAAATGAACAGGCTATCGTTGTGCACGAGCGCCGCGGCATCGGCAGAGTAGAATTGAGTCGTAAGGGGGTTCGCCGCGAAACAGGCCGCAGCCAACAAAGAAAAAAATGCACCTAGTTTTTTCATATCAAGCCCCTAGAACATCACCCTGTACGGAATCTGCTTGTCAAAACTACGGCCCTTGAGGTCGCGGTAGCCCTTGCGCGCAGGCGTCTGCACATCGTTGCGAATTACGCGCGGAGCAATCGCAGTCGTTCCGCTGCTGGAACTAGACTGCGGTTCAGCGGTCCCTGAGCTGGTCGAAGGGTCGCTGGAGCTAGATTCCACCGGAGCCACGCTAGAACTAGATGCCGGCGGTTCGATAGAGGCGGCCTTTCCGAAGCGGATGTTGCCCACCAGCACTTCGCCGCTCATGCCGCTACCCGTGAGGTAGAAGTCCTTGACGCCCGAAAGCTTCTTGGTGGCAGAGCAGTTCACTTCGGTCCAGGCGCCGTTTGCGCAGCTCGAAGGAACAGTGCACTTGGAAAGTTCCGTACCCGAGGCAGAACCCTCGCGGATGCTGAGCGTCCCGCCGCTGCACTGCTGCAGTTCAACCTTGACTTCGGTGCTCCTGATGGAATCCGTCACCACGTTTTCGAAGATGGCGTAGCCGCCGTTCTTGACGGCAAGCTTGTCATCGTTCGTGAGGCGCACCTTGATGCCGTTATCGAAGCCGTTGCCCGGAATGGTATCGCGAATCACGCGCAAGAAGTCGATGCGGTCAAGTTCCGCAAAATTCTGGTCGGGCTCCACCTCGATAAAGTTGCCACCGCGCTTGAGCGTCGCCGGAATCATCGCCACGGACTTTTCGGGGAAACTGCCCCAGGCACCCGTCTTCGGGAGCTTCACCGTCTGCGCCTTTCCATTCACTGTTACTTTATGCGTAGCATCATTATCGCCGCCGTTCGCGTAGCGGTAACGCAGAATGTAATCGCCCGCCTGCATAATGTTCATCGGCAAGCGAATCTTGGAACCCTTCGTATTGATGTAGCCCACGTATTCGCCGTTCGAAGCTTCCTTCGTGTAATTGAAGGTCAGGTCATCCGTCGCACCGCGTGTCATAATGCCGTGTTCCGCCTCGGCACTCAGGTAGCGCCCGAGGAAGGGCTGTCCCATTTCGGGCCAGTTGTCATCGGTAAACACTAGGTCGCGAATGTGGATGTGGTTGTACTTGTCGCCGATCAGGTCGTAGTAATGATGCACAAAGCGGATGCGGTTCAGGTCCTTGAAGGCTTCGCCGCCGCCCGGGCCCACGTAACGGCTGTAACGCTGCATCAGGATGGTTCCGCCACCCTTGTTGAGTTCCTTGCCGCTGCGGTCCTTGTAGGTTCCGTTCACCTTGTCGGCGCGGCCCATGGCCGTCTTGTAGGTGGTCTGTTCAATTTCGTTACCTTGTTTGCAACATACGTCCCAGGCCGTGAACAAGAAATACTGTCCGCCGTGCTCGATGAGGCTCGGGCCTTCGATACCCGTACCGCCGCGCGTCGCAATCATGTAGTTCGTCTTGTCGTCGCTCGCCTGCTTGCCTGTCTTGGGGTCCAGCTTGATCAAGCGGATACCGCCCGCATTCCACGAGCCGTAAGTCATCCAGTACTGGCCATCGGGAGTCACCACCACGTCGGCATCAATCGCGTTATAGTTGTTGCTGTTCGTGGTGCGCGTCACTTCGCCCTGGTCCGTCCAGCCACTTGCCGGATTGGAAAAGTCCAGGTTCGCGTTCGTCGCGACACCGATTGCAGAGGTGCGCTGACCAAAAACGGAGCCGCAGTAGAACACGCCGTACTGGTTATTGAAATGGAACAGGTCCGGAGCCCAGATGCCGTCAGTCCTTCCGCCCACGGCATTCTTGAGCCACTGCGGGCTATCCCTGAAAATCTGGCCCTTCGAACTCCACTTGACCATGTCCGTCGAGGTCCACATCGCCAGGTTGTTATTCGTGGACATAAGGATGTAGCCATTCTCGTCCCTGTACATGGAGGGGTCATGGCCCCCTTGGCGCACGTCAGTTGCATACCACGACTGAGCGAACGCACCTTGGCCCGCCAAGGCGAGCGTGAAAATTGCCGCGGACACCACTCCGCGAGAATTTAATCCCATTACACCAAACATATTTATCTCCCTTTTTACTATAAGGTTTACTACTTCAAATATACGACCATTTTTATTAAAAGTCAATAGTTTCTACGCAATTTCAAACTAAATGATGTAATTTTTACAACACTTTGCTTAAAAAAAGTCCACATTTCGCAAAACACGCCCCGAAAGGCGCCTTAAACACCCGTTTATTCCTTTATAACCGCATATTGCAGGGCGTAGAAGAGTCGCATCCAGTTGTTGGACTGCGTGCCGTCAAAGAAGAATACCTCGTCGATACCGCCGCGAAGCCCGCCATAGCCGATCGCCGGGTTAAACGCAGTGGCAAAGCCCTCGCCCGCATCGAACTGTCTGGATTCCAGCAGCGTTCCGTCGATAAACGTGGTCACGCTATCGCCATGAATCTTGAACGAGTAGTTGTGCCAGGTTCCGTCGAGCACCCCGTTCGCACGCCCCACGACCGTGTTGTAGACACCCGTGCGCGTATCGAGCCTGAGGTTCACCGCACCCGATGTTCCGCGCTTTTGCAGGGTGAAGCCCACGCTATCCTTCTTGGCCGAAATAATTTGTGCGTACTCGCCCACCTGCATAGAATCGATATTGAACCAGATGGAGAGCCCCATGTAGTAGCCGTCTTCGGAGAAGGGCTTGAAATCGGAAATGTAGAACCAGTTGTCGGTAGAATCCACCCAGCGGGAATTGCCGAGCACAGACGCAAGCTCGTTGCCGGTAGCGAGTGCCGCTTCGGAAGGCACTATCGAATCAAAATGCTCCACATAGCGGGCCAGAGCCAAGTCAATCCGGTCGCTGGACTGGCACGATTCTACGATGTCAAGGGAAATCGCGCCATTCCCGTCGAAGGCTACCCGCGGCAGCACGCCCCAATAAACAGCGGAATCAGAAGCCTTTGCCGTGGGGACATCCGCAAGTTCGGCACGACTGAGACGCACCATGTTACCGTTAGCATCCAGCAGGCAGGGGTTCTTCACATCCGGGAGACGGACCGCGAAGGGAATGCTTTCGAACACCTCGTCCGAACTGGCCAAATCTACAAAACCCTCAGGAAGCACGAGCGCGACAGCGCCCTTGAATTCCGCATCCAGCGCACGGTCGATATTCGTGGAATTTTCCTCGACGTTCCAGGATACCGCCACGGAACGCACGTCACCTTCCAGAGGGTGCACCGAAACGGATTCGTAATCGCCCACGGGCAGGCTATCGAGCGACATCACGCCCGACGCGCACTCAATCGAGGTCGCCACATGCCTGTAGTCCACCGTATCTACATACAAAGTATCTCCCACGGTATCGGCACTCGCCTTGAACACCACAACGGTATCGCCCGCGACAACATCCAGGTTCTCGACAGAAACGAGAATCCGCGCAACGCCCTTGTTGCCCGTATTCGTCTCGATGAGGATTCCTGCGGAATCCGTAGAAGACGTATTGCTGCAGCCCGCAAAGAAGGCGAGCGCACAAACCGCGGCAAAAGCGAACGCGAGTCGTCCCGAACCAATCATATTCCTAAAGCATCCCATAAACACTTCCCTCCCTACGCCTCGCCCGCACCGGACGGTTTATTGTTTTCGCGGATATTGCTGAACACGTGCAGGTTCACATGTTCCACGACGGTCGGCGTTTCGTTATCGGCCATCACGATCTGGCGCACCTGCGCCTTGAACTTTTCGGCAGCCTTCTCGACCTTCGCCTGTGCGGATTTCGACACCGCAAACGTGAACGTGGTCATGTCGCGGGATTCGCTCCCTTCGGACTCCAGCGCCTGCTTCGAGAGTTCCAGGCACTGCTTCTGGAACTGGAGTACCATCTGGCTCTTGCTCTGCTGCACCGTGGCAAGACTATCCTTCGTCGGCTTCCAGAATCCGCGTTCGTCCTTGCGCACGAGCGACATTTTCTGCATGAGTTCAAGGCTTGCCTTCAGGCGCTTCTCGGACACGGGCGGGAAAATCTTCGCCGCAAGTTCCGACACGTCGTCGCCCACATCCATCACCTCGAGAATCGCATAGACCGTGCTGTTGTACCAGTTGCCAAAGAACTCGTAGCTGTCCGGGTCCACAATCGCCTGCGGGTTCTTGTTCAGGCGCATCATGGCATCAAACGCCGCCTCGCGCACCTGGGCAGTCTTCCCCTGGTCGAAATCGACCATCGCCTCGAAATACCTCGCCTCGTTACCCTTGAGCCCGATAACGTTGATAAAGCGCTCGCGCATGTTGTCGGTCACGCGCTTGCCCTGCACCACGTCGTTGAAATAGCTGCGGGTATTGGGGAGCCCCAGCAAGTTGCAGAACTCGGTACGCGAAAACGAAGGCTCCGCCGCCTGGCGGCGCTCCTGGTATTCGGCCAGGAACTTGCGGAACTTGGTAAACTCGAAAATGTTTACGAAGGTATTCATGATATTAAATATACATAAAAATGTAGTACATGGTATAGTAAAAGTTAAAAATTTTCCCGGTACGGGACGCGTTCAAGCCCCGCCTCGGGGTGTTGACATTCGAAACAGGCGCAAAAAATGGCGAAAACGAAACATTTTTCGGCAATTTCTCTGCAAATGTGGACATTTTATAGTAACAAATAGTCAACAAACTTTGTAAACTAAGGTAAAATATTGAGAAAGTGTAGACTTTTAATAAAAATTTGGATTATATTAATTTTCGGTACGATTTGTACCGCAACCCCTTCTAGGGAGGAAAATATGGTGTGTGGAAATAGGAAAAAGGCGCTTGCGCTCTGCGCGGCGCTATCTCTCGGGGTGGCCGCCCAAGCATTCGCGGCGCCCCGGCAAATGGAAAACCTAAGCCGCGGTCTCGTGGCCGCGAACGTCGGAAAAGGCATGCTGGTCAGCTGGCGCCTGCTCGGGAGCGATGCCCCGAATACCGAATTCAACCTCTACCGTGACGGGACAAAAATTGCGACCATCGCAGGGAACGGCGCGACAAACTACCTCGACGCTTCGGGCAAGGCGACCTCCAAGTATACGGTCGCCGCAGTCGTGGACGGCAAGGAAGGCGCGCAGGCCGGGCTCTCGTTCGTGTTCGACAAGTCGGCCAGTTCCGACGGCAAGAACATCCCGTACGCGACCCTCAAGCTCGACCGCCCGGGCGACCTCAAGATGCCCGACGGTTCCAGCTGCAGCTACACCTCGAACGACATGAGCGTGGGCGACCTGGACGGCGACGGGGAACTCGAACTCGTCGTAAAGTGGGACCCGAGCAACCAGAAGGACAACTCGCAGAGCGGCTACACGGGCAACGTGTATATTGACGGCTACAAGATGAACGGCAAAAAGCTGTGGCGCATCGACCTGGGCAAGAATATCCGCGCGGGCGCCCATTACACGCAGTTCATGGTCTACGACCTAGACGGTGACGGCATCGCCGAAGTTGCCATGAAGACAAGCGACGGCACCATCGACGGTACGGGCAAGGCCATCGGCGACAAGAGCAAGGATTACCGCACAAAGACCGGCACCATCATGAGCGGGAACGAGTTCCTGACCGTATTCAACGGCAAGACGGGTGCAGCCATCACGACCATCGACTACGTGCCGGGCCGTAATGTCACCAAGAACTGGGGCGACACCTACGGCAATCGCAGTGAACGCATGCTCGCGGCCATCGCCTACCTCGACGGTGTGCACCCGAGCCTCGTGATGATGCGCGGCTACTACACCTACGCCTACGCGGTCGCCTACGACTTCGACGGCAAGCAGCTCAAGCAACGTTGGTACCACAAGTCCGAAACGAGGGGCCAGGGCATCTTCGGCGAAGGCAACCACAACGTTTCCGTGGGCGACATCAACGGCGACGGCAAGGACGAAATCGTGTTCGGTTCCGCGGCGCTCAAGTCCGACGGTACGCTCCTTTACCGCACGGGGCTCGGACACGGCGACGCGCTCCACCTCTCTGACATGGACCCCGACCGCCCGGGCCTTGAATCGTGGGACGTTCACGAAGAAAAGTCTGCCGCCTACACCGACGATTTCCGCGGCCCCGACGGCAAGATCATCTGGGGCACCAAGCAGCCGAACCCGGGCGTAGACAACGGCCGAGGCCTCGCCGCAGACATCGACGCGGACCACCGCGGTTTCGAGATGTGGAGCAGCGCGGGTGACGGCGTGAAGAACGTGAAGGGCCAGAAGATTTCGGGCAGCAAACCCTCGGTGAACTTCCGCATCTATTTCGACGGAGACCTGCAAGACGAACTGCTTGACGGCGCAATAGACAAGTGGAGCACCAAGGACAAGAAGGCAAACCGCTACTTTACCTACGGCAACGTGAACAAGTCCACTACGAACAACGGAACAAAGAAGAACCCGAGCCTCGTAGCCGATTTGTTCGGCGACTGGCGCGAAGAACTTATCCTGCGTTCAGGCAGCGACGCCTCCATGATTACGATTTTCGGCACTCCGGTCACGACAGATTACCGCGTGTACACCCTGATGCACGACCCGCATTACCGCGTGAGCATTGCCTGGCAGAACGTGGCCTACAACCAGCCGCCGCACCTGGGCTACTACCTGCCCGACGCGGTAAAGAACCTGAAGCAGCCCTCCATTTACCTTACAGGTGACGGTACTACTCCCGTGGTTGTTGACCCGGTGATTGTCGACCCCGTCGTTCCCGAAATCAAGCACGACATGACGAAGGAATCGTTCGTGGATGCATCCGCCCCGGCAGAAGGTAAAGGCACCTTCGAAGACACGAACGAAGGCTGGAAAGAGAAGGGCTACTACAACTTCGACAACGATGCGGCGAGCTTTGCCACCTGGAAAGTGACCGCAAAGGAAGACGCGAAGACGACCGTTTCTATCGTGTTCGCAAACGGCGGAAACGACGCCCGCAATATGAACTTGTCCATAAACGGTAGCGAAGCGGTCAGCGTAGAACTGCCTTCTACCGGCAGCTGGACCACCTGGCAGGAAGTCCAGGTACCCGTAAACATCGTGAAGGGTGAGAACACACTCAAGCTCACCTCCACCACGGAGAACGGCGGCCCGAACGTGGACGGTTTCTACTTCGGGGTACCGGGTGTGACGCTTTCCTCTGCAGAAGGGACGACCGCCCTTGCGACAGGCGTACAGAAGTTTGCCCGTGGCGGATATGCCGAAATCGAGATTTACAACATGGGTGGCCGCATCGTGGGGACCATCGCGAAGTTTGTCGCCGCGGGCGAGAGCGCCGTGGACCTCTCGCAGGAACCGCTCCCGAAGGGCAACTACTTTGTGCGTGTAAAGATCGACGGCAAGTACGTTTCCAAGGGCATTTTTAAGAAATAGATCCCCCATAAACTCCACGCCTAACGCCCTTTCTCGGAAGGGCGTTGGGCGACTTTTTGACTATTATCGGATTTCACAAAAAAGGGATTGGTTTAAAATGAACGGATTTTATTCAAAAATTTGGCAAGGCCTAGTGGCAATTTCCATGGTCATTGCCCCGGCAGCCGTATGGGCGAAAGTAACCATCTACATGTGTGGCGATTCCACCATGCAGGACTGGAACGCAGGCTATTATCCCAAACAGGGCATCGGCCAGAATTTCGGATACTTTTTCGATTCCGGGCTCGCGACCGTCAAGAACTACGGTGCAGGCGGTACCGCCGCAGAAACTTATTACAACGGCGGGAAATGGACCCCGGTCAAGAACGCCCTCCAAAAAGGCGACTACGTATTCATCAAGTTCGGCATCAACGACCGCAACTACAGCTCCGAAGCCGGTTACCGCACCTACATGACCAAGATGATCAACGAGGCGAAGGCCAAGGGGGCCTACCCCATCATCGTGAATCCGGTACGCCGCAGCGATTTCCGAGGAACAAAGCAGGATTCAATTTACGAATCCTACCACAACTACCCGATTATCGCACGCGAACTTTCGAAAACGCTCAACACGCCCATCATCGACATGGACACCCTGAGCCGCAACTACCTGCTTTCCGTAGGCCAGTTCTACGCCCACCATTATTTAAACGTGGTACTTGACAAGGGCGAATACAGCAACTACGCGAACGGGAACAACGACAACCTTCATTTCCAGCAGAACGGAGCCATCGCTTTCGGACGCATCATTACCGAGCAGCTGCGCGTTCACCCGGACGCTCAGGTGAAAAAGCTTGCCGACTACCTGGCGCCCATGTACAAGGTGGACGTAAAAGTCAGCCCCGCAGGTTCCGACCAGGCGACGACAATCAGCTCCTATTACCCCAAGGGCATGACGGTAACGCTCAAGACCACCCCGAAATCCGGCAAGAAATTTCTCGGCTGGTATGACGGCAACGGCAAAAAGGTAAGCGGGAACGCGAATACCACGGTAAAATCAGACAAGATATACACCTTCGTCATGGGTTCTGCCAGCACGCAATACACCGCAGTTTATGAAGGCGGCACCGCAGAAAAATATACCGGCGACGGCAAGGCTTTGACAAGTTTCCCGACAGGGACGCCGAAAAAGCTTTCCGACGTGACTTACTCCGTAGACACTACCGCGAAAGACACCGTCCAGGAAGAAGAAAAGCATGTAAGCCTGGACATCAAGAACTTTATCGACGCCGCCAATCCCGACACGGGAAACGGCGCCACCGAGGCAAACCACGAAGGCTATACGGGAAACGGTTTCTTCAATTTTGAAAACGTGCTGAATTCTTCCGCCGAATACAAGATGAAGTTTCCCTCCGCAGGCTACGTGACTATGGGAATCCGCTATTCCTTTGCCGGCACCGAGGAACGTTCGCTGAACGTGTACCTCGACCACGATTATATCGTGAAGTTCAAGCCCACGGCAGATTGGGACACCTGGGACACCGCCTACGTGGATCTGGATCTCATCAATGGCGAAGGAATCCTCAAGTTCATTTCCATGACCGAAAACGGAGGGCCGAACATAGACGCATTCGGGTTCAGCGTCGACGGCGTGGAACGAATCGTTCCCGAAGTCGAGACAACATCCCTGAAAGGCAACATTCTTTCTGTCGCGAAAAACGAAAACACGAGGATAGATGTTTTCGACATGTCGGGCCGTCTGGTCGCCCGCAAGCTCTCCGGCAGCGACAACATAGACCTGTCCGACATCGTCCAGGCAAGCGGAATCTACCGCATTGTCGTCCGCAACGGGAAACACAAATTTAGCGCCACCTGGGCCAACGTAAAATAAGGAGCCAGCATGAAGAACTTTTTCAAATACGCCATCGTGGCCGGCCTGTTTACAAGCCTTGCCGTGAGCGACACCACATCCTTCACCATCCATGTCATCGGCGATTCTACGGTCTGCAACTACAAGGATTCCGCATACCCGCAAAAAGGTTGGGGCCAGGTGCTGAACAACTTCTTTGACGCTTCCCGCGTGAAAGTAAACAACGTGGCTATTGGCGGGCGCAGTTCCAAGAGTTTCATTGTGGATGGCCGCCTAAAAAGCCTCGAGCCAAACATCCAGAAAGGGGATTTCGTGTTCGTGCAGTTCGGGCATAACGACCGCACCGCAAACAAGCCGGAACGCTACGTGCCCCAGGATTCCTTCCCGTATTACATGAAACAGTACATCACGACGGCGCAAAAGCGCGGGGCAACCCCGGTGTTGGTTTCTACCGTCACCATGAGCGGTTCGCGCAACGTATTTTCTACCGGAAGCAACAACTACGATTCCCGCGGTATGATGCTAAAGCTTGCGAAGGATTACAAGATTCCCTTCGTAGACTTGAACATGAAATCCTACAATACCTATAACAATACATACAAAGGAATGATGGATTCGTATGTCAAGAAATTCCTTTATATGCAACTGGACGCAGGGCTTTACCCCAACTACCCCAACGGCAGTAACGACGGGAATACGCACTTCCAAGAAATGGGCTCCATGGGCCACGGCACCATGATTGCAGAAGAACTGGAAAGGGGCGTAAACGACACCTTCCTTTCGCCCGAATCAAAGGCAGAACTCACAAAACTCGTTTCGGCGTTACGCCCCCGCTACAAGGTGACCGTAAAGGCGAACATCGCGACAAAGGGCGCAATCACTCAGGACCAGAGTTTCCCGGGAGGTTCCCCCATGACCCTTCGGGTGGCACCCGCAAGCGGCGAGACCTTTGAATATTGGGCAGACGAGAACTGCAAGAAAATTTCGTCCAACAAGCTCTACTACGGTTTCAAGACGCCTAACCACAATACGACCTACACCGCCATGTTCAAGGGCGGCGCCGCCTGTGTCGCAAGCTCAACTACCGAAAACGAAAGTTCCAGCTCTGTAGCGCCCGAATCTTCCAGTTCCGAAATCCCGCAATCCAGTTCCGCCATCGTAGAATGCTCCAACCTCAAGGGAATCAAGGCTTGGCCATCGCCCATCGACATGGCAAACCCGGACAAGGGAGACGGCACCACCGACACGAATCACGAGGGCTACGTAGGCAAGGGATTCTTCAACTTGACCAACGACATTTCCAGCACGGCTACATACAAACTTACATCCGACAGGTCAGCCACCAACGCGCGAGTTATGGTGCGCTACGCATTTGACGGAACCGAAAATCGCGATATGAAAATCAAAATCGATGCAGTCTCCTACGATATAAAGCTGCCCCCTACCGGCGGCTGGGATATCTGGGACACCGCCTACGTGGAAGACGTTTGGCTCGACGCCGTGGATTTCGACATGGTCCTCTATTCCACAACAAATAACGGAGGCCCCAACGTTGATATGGTGTCCTTTACCAACGAGGCCGTACACCGGGTCGGATGCCCCGTCGCCGAAGTACTCAAGGACTCTAGCGGCACGCAGGACCCCGAAAAGGGCACCACCATCGCCGCCACCATGCAAAAGAAGCAAATGGGTTTTGACCCTCGGAACCTCACATTCCGTTCCGCAGGCGGTTTGGCACGCATACAAATCATGAATGCACTCGGCAAGACGATTCTTGACGAGACCCGCATGGTTTCGGCCGGCAACGAAGCAATCCTGCAAGGAGGCGCTCGACTTTCGGCCGGTCGCTACTACTTGCGCATAGAACTTGACGGGAAAAACGCCATTTTTGCGCATTTTGCGGTATCGGGGGAATGAATTTACAAAAAAAATTAAAATTTTTCTTGCTTTTCTAAAAATTTTATAGTACATTTTGTAGTACAAGCACAAACGCGTGTAAAAGGGATGTTATTATGGATTACAAAACTGAAATCAAGGGCTACGACACCCTTGTCAAAACAGCCACGATGGTGACTGTCGCAGCGCTTCTGGCCGCATTCTCCATGACCGAAGCCGCCGAAAACTACAAGTTTGACTTTGGCGAGGGCCCGGTTGCCGCGGGCTACACGCAAGTCAAGGCAAGCACCAAGTACAGCGACTCGCAGGGTTTCGGTTTCGAAAGCGGGACGGTTTCTTCGGTAGACCGTCTGTGGGACGACGACCTCACCACGGATTTCTTGACGGCGAAGGGCGACATGGTTTTCTCGGTGGCGCTACCGCAAGGCAATTACGAGGTGACGTTCATTCTCGGTGACGGCGAGAACGAAAGCGAAACCACCGTATGGGCCGAAAACCGCAAGCTCATGCTCGACCGCGTCACCCTCGCCGGCGGCGTGTTCAGCAGGCAGACCGTTTCGCTCAGGCGCATGGAAACAAGAAGCATGGACGGCTCGGTGACCATGAGCATCAAGGACCGCGAAAAGGATTACCGCACCTGGGACAAGAAGCTCACCTTCGTCATCAGCGGCAAGGCGCCCGCCGTCGCAGGAATCGAAATCAAGCGAAACGACAACGTGACCACGCTCTGGCTCTGCGGAAATTCCACCGTGGTCGACCAGATTATGGCACCGTGGGCGGGCTGGGGCCAGATGGCCCCGGGATTTTTCAAATCCAGCCTTGCCATCGCGAACTACGCCGAATCGGGCCTTACCGCCAGCGGGTTCTACAGCATGAAGCGCCTCGCCAAGATTCTCTCCGAAGTCAAGAAGGGCGACTTCGTGACCGTGCAGTTCGCGCATAACGACCAGAAGAATCAAAACGATGTGAACAACTACGAAACGACCCTCACCAAGTACGCAAACGAAATCAAGGCGAAAGGCGCTACCCCGCTGTTCGTGACATCCACCGCAAGGCAGAACGAGACCGACCCGAAAACAGCCGTGGGCGGGCTCCCCGAACGCATGCGCGCCCTCGGGAAAAAACTCGGCGTCACCGTGCTTGACCTGAACCAGCACAGCATCACGCTCGGCAAGGCCCTCGGAGGCAACAAGGAAAAAATGTACATGTACACCGCGAGCGACAAGACGCACTTCTGCGAATACGGCGCCTACGAACTCGCCCGCGCGAACATCGAAGAAATCAAGGCGAAAGTGCCCGAACTCGCCAAGCACCTACGCGACGACCACGAGGCATTCGATTCCAGCAAGCCCGATCCGCTCGACGTCCTTACACGGGCAAAGACGCCCATCACCGAAGGCGGCTTGATTCAGGTGGAGCCGGAATCTAGCAGTTCCGAAGAGCCGGAATCATCTTCCAGCGCAGAAATCGCCGGTCCGCAGTCTTCCAGCGCAGAAGGAACCGAGAGCATCACCGCCGCCGAATCCATGATGCAAAGCAATGCAATCAACGGGCGAATCGACGGTAGCAAGCTCCGTCTCGAGGGAATCGACGGCGGCGCGCACGACATCAGCGTCTTCGACATGCAAGGCCACCGCATCGCGGAATTCTGCGCAGTGCAGGGGAGCGAACTTCACGTAACCCTACGGCAAGGCGCCTACCTCGTCAAGGTCTCGCAAGGCAACAGGACCCTCGGGATATTCAAGGCCGTAAGGCGATAACTCTCTCGCAACAACACACCTCCAAAAAATCCCCGGCCACCTCGGCTGGGGATTTTAGACTTTTGAGAATGACTGCGCGGGTTTAATGCGCCAAAGATGACCGCGAAGTTTACGGAACCTCAACAGAATCCAGAATCTTCTGCACGACGGTCTCGGCAGAAACTTCTTCCGCTTCGGCCTCGTAGCTCAGGATAATGCGGTGGCGGAGCACTTCCATGGCGACGGCCTTCACGTCTTCGGGCGTCACGTAGGCACGGCCCTGAATAAACGCATGAGCCTTCGATGCCTGGGCAAGACCGATAGAAGCACGCGGAGAGGCGCCCACTTCCACAAAGCCCACCAGGTCGCTACGCTTGATGCTGCCCGGATCGCGGGTCGCAAGCACCAGGTTCACGATGTATTCGCGCACGCGTTCGTCCACGTACACCTGCTTCACCAGCTGGCGGGCGGCGAGGATATCTTCCTTCGTGGCGACGGCCTGCGGCTGACGGAGCCCCGCACCGGCGACGGCGTCCAGAATCTTCATTTCGTCGGCCTTGTTCGGGTAAGACACCTTCACCTTCAACAGGAAACGGTCCACCTGGGCTTCCGGCAGCGGATACGTACCTTCCTGCTCAATCGGGTTCTGCGTAGCAAGCACCAGGAACGGCTCGTCCAGCTTGAACGTCTCGTCGCCGATGGTGATATGGCGTTCCTGCATAGCTTCGAGCAAGGCGCTCTGCACCTTCGACGGAGCACGGTTAATTTCGTCGGCGAGCACCAGGTTCGTAAACAGCGGGCCCTTGCGGGTCTCGAACTTCGCTTCCTTCGCGTTGTAAATCGTGGTACCCAGCAAGTCGGCCGGCAACAGGTCGGGAGTGAACTGGATGCGCTTGAAATCGAGCGAAACGGCATCGGCGAAAGCCTTCACCGCCGTCGTCTTGGCAAGACCCGGAAGGCCTTCCAGCAGCACGTGACCGTCGGCCAAAATGCCCGTCAGAATGCTTTCGACTAGAGCCTTCTGGCCAATAACTGTTCCTTCCACTTCACGCAGCAAGTTCATGCAGAATGCGCTCTGCTGGCGCACCTTTTCCGAAAGTTCCTGAATATCCATTAGTGTACCTCTAAAATTTTTACGGACATTAAAATACAAAAATTGCCCCGAAAAAAACAAATTCTCCCCGTTTATGTTACATTTATTGCGAAATATGGAACGTTTTACCGAAGAAGAACTTAAAAAATACGAGAAGGAAATCCGATACAAACCCCTTCCCGTGCTTTACCGCGAGCGCGATGCCGTCAAGAACGACCCCTCGCCCGAACGGCAGAATATCGTCAAGGCCCGCATCGAGGCGCTTGAAGACCGCGAACGGAGAATCAGAAACGCCAGGGAACGAGAAGAGGAAAAAAGAAGAATCGAAAATCCATTTGACAAAACAGAGCTATTCGGTTTCCTTTTGCCCATCGCCGCCACATTTGTATTCTGCATTATCATGCTTCTCTTCGGATCAGGGCATGGAGGTCGCGGCTTAATAGACGAAATCGTCCGCAACCCTTCGCTCATTGCGAACCTTAAAATAAGGTGGCTTTTGTCCCTCGCCAAATACCTCCCTGCAATCGGAATTTTCACTTGGTATTCGACCTACATTCCCTTTTTCAGAGTTTACTTTTGGAGGGACGAAAGTTCATCAAGCAGCGACACTCCAAGCTATTGGCTCAGGAACTTCAAGATAGCCCTGAGCATCGCGTCGTTCTTTTTCTTCTACTCCATAGAAATATTCGCCAGCGGCAAATACAACGGATTCTTCTATAACGGCACCGGCCTCCCCGCATACATCATCGCGCTAGGTTACCTAGTCGCATCTACTTTGTACATCATCAACGCGTTTCGCCCCTTAATCAAGAAACTCCAGCCCAAGTACGGGATAACCCTGCTCGCCTTCGCAGCTGCTCTAGAACTAATTATCAGCAATATTTTCGGATAATCAAAAATTGTATATTAATCACCAATGATTCACCAAGTTGACAAACCCGTGCACCGCACCCAACTACGCCGTACATTGGGTAAAGAATTTTATATCGCCAAGCGCCGGCTCACCTGGTTCTTTTCCAAAACTCGGTTTGCCAAAGTAGACCATTCCGTCAATTTTTCAAACGTCTGGATAGACCACAAGTCCATTCTTTTGCGCAAGTTGAAAGACGTGGATATGTACCTTCAATACAACAAGATTACCAACTTGAAGCTCGCTGTCGCCAAACTGGATGGCGTAGTAATCAAGCCCGGTGAAACTTTTTCTATCTGGCGCCTAGTGGGCAGGCCCAGCAAAAAGAATGGCTATAAAGAAGGCATGATGATTCACAACGGAAAAGTTGGCTCGGGTATAGGCGGCGGATTGTGCCAACTCGGGAACTTGCTCTATTGGATGGCTCTACACACGGATCTCACGATCAAGGAACGCTGGCGCCATAGTTTTGACGTTTTCCCCGACGCCGGGCGAACAATTCCCTTTGCATGCGGGGCCACGCTGTCGTACAATTACATAGACCTTCAACTGCAAAACAACACGAATCATGCGTTCCAAATAAAACTCTGGGTTGATGACGAATATTTGAATGGGCGTATATCATCTGATATCCCCCTCTACTCAAAATACGAGGTCTACGAAACCGACCATCGTTTTGAACTCCAGTGGTGGGGCGGTTATACACGGCACAATTGCATTTGGAAGCGCGTTACCAACACGCATACAGGCGAAGAAACAACGGAATTGATTACCGAGAACAATGCGATTATGATGTACAATCCGATGCTGGAACGATAAAAATCAGTCTTCAGTTTTTCCCAAAAATACAAGAAGGGTTACACCCCTAAAGTCCCGCATACATCATCGCGCTAGGTTACCAGGTTGCATCTACTTTGTACATCATCAACGCGTTTTACCCCATAATCAAGAAACTCCGCCCCAAGTTCGGCATAACCCTGCTCGCCTTCGCCGCAATCCTCGAAGCATGCGTCAAGAACTGCTTTTCGTAAAGACATAAAAAGGGGCACCCCCTAACACCCCCGTGGCTACTTGCTGTAATTCCATTCCTTTAAGAAAAAGGCATAGTTCAACTGAAAATAAAAGCGGTTGTTCGGCGCCCCGATTTCCCGTCCATAGCGAAACTCTGCCGAAAATCCTTTATACACAACATAAGCACCAGCACCAAACTCCGAATAAACCTCAGGATACAATTTATTGAAAGTGCAACACCCCGGATCATCAATAACCCTATACGAATTGCGCGAAATGTGTTCACTTATTCCCACCTTGAAATTTTCAGAGACAGGATACTGTTCAACAAACATCACGCCACCCATATGACGCATTCTCGACGACACATCATCACCTCGATCATCGGCGGCAAATCCGTACCACCCCTGAACCCCAAAATACCGGGATCGGCCACCCATAATGGTTCTGTAAGTATAATCTTCTAAATCCAATGCCACTACCCCATAAGGAGTGGCAAAAGACAGCGCTAAATCCGTATTCCAATACCCTTCTTCATATGATACCGATTCATCGTCCCGCCCAGGAATTTTCCTATTATCCAAATCCCCTGTTCTTACCGCTCCGCCAGCAACGAAATTAATTCCATTCCTCGCATTCATAAACTGCGCGGCAGACGGAGGATGGCTAGAACACCCCGCAAGCAGCAGGGCACACACCATCAACACAATCCACAAAATTCCGCGAGCCATTATCTACAAAATAGAATTTCTCGGCAAGAATCGGATTCATTCCATCCAGCAATTTGTAAGTTTCATCAAATAAAGCAGACCATATTCCCGGCACTGGGAATATGGTCCACACTATCATTTTCCCCACGCGGGGAAAATGATCCGTACCTCATTTATAAGAAGAGCCCTTATCCGCAGATTTTTTTGTATATTTCCCCATAGTAGTAGCGATTAACCCCGCTGACACCGAGAAATTGACGCCGTTGGCGTCCGTACCATAGTCTCGGTCATAGTTTCAAGCAAGCATGAAACTGCGATCTGGTCTTTTACCACAGGATTCTCAAATGCCACGTGTTAATCGACTTGAAAGCCACAAAAATCCAGTACGACGATATCGCACAGATGAACCTGTACCTAGCCTATTACCGGAAAAATGTAATGGAAAAGGGAGACAATCCCCCTGTAGGAATTTTAATGTGCACCAAGGCTGGCAAGGAACTTGTGGTGTACCCGCTAAGGCCCAGCAGGACGAGTGCCGGTGTGTAGAAGGCCCACACAAAGTTGTGCGCTATGGTAGCGGCGATTTCGCGGGCGCTGTGGTCGGCCCCCGTCGCACCCGAAATGCCGACGCACACGTCGCAGCAGAAAAACAGCACCATCCCCCACTTGATAAGCTTCGCGTTCCCTGAAGGGAAATACCCCTTCCCGCGGGCCTTGCAGGCGACAACAAGCGAACAGGCGACAAACACTCCGTAGGCCGCCACAATCGGGACAGTCGGCTTATCGAACAGGCCGAATGCGAAAGAGGTTGCGGCAACAGGCAGCGCGCCAAGCGGGATGCACAAGATTCGCGGGAAGTTCCGGTCCGAATCGCTCCCGCGGGAATGGCGAAAAATAAAGAGGGTCTGCACCGCCATAAAGAAGCAGATGCCAAGCAGGTTCACATGCAGGACCTTCATGCAGAATTCCGCACACAGTGCAAGCACGAACGCAGCCTGCAAAAGACGCCTGTCCTTCGGGCAAATGCCGTCACCGCCTATGAGAAAAACGACAACAGTCATGATGGCCGGAATGGCGAGCTTTAAAAGGTGCCGGCATCCGTAGCAACCGACAAGGCACTGTTCCACAGCGCCGCAACGGCAAAATGCCATCCAGTCCATCGCGATGGAAAAGACCGCAAGGACTGCTACCGCGACAACAAGCGAACCGACAACCTTTTTTTTCATTTTTCTTCCCGCCTACAAATATAATCCAAATCGGACGTCGCACTTGACGCCTGCGAAGTCCGCATAATTCATCCACACTGCGCACCCGACACTCACGCCGTTGATAAGCACGTCCTCGTCCTCGATGATATTCTTGCGGTTCTGCAATGTATGTTCGTAGCGCACGCCCACTGAATAATGGTACAAGGGTTCAACACGATCCTCGCTATCGAACGGCCTATAAGATGTCACGCCCATGCCGACTTCGGGCGCGATTTTCCAGATGCCGTTCATGTCGATTGGCGGCCTGTAGAATAATTCCCCATTGATGAAGTACATCGACGCATTCGCTCCCCCGCCCGCCATTGCGTAAAACTCACCAAACCGAAAAACAAAGCCGAAAACAAGATCCAGCCCGAACATCACCTCCCTATCTTCGGCGACAAACGGGGCCGTCAAGGCCAATCCCAAATAGTGGCTCTTATAATTCCGATTTTTCTCGTTCCACTTTTTCCTGTTCTCCTTGAGTGTGCGCTCCCTCTCCCGTTCTCTCGCCTCGCCTGCACCTTTCTCGTCTGCCGCCTTTCTCCGCTGGCATTCCGTATCGTCCTTGTCGCAAGAAGTCGCCCAATCAGCAAGGCCCAAAATCACCTCCAGTACGGTAGGCTTTTCGTCCTCGCTATATGATTTTGAAGAACCCGCCCATGCTGGAAAAACAAGCATGCACACGCATACCAGAATCATCCACAAATTGTGTTTCGGCGAGAACATAACTAAGCCCCATATTCATGAAGATATATTAACGCGCTTGAAAATGAGCGTAGGTTATCAGCAAATTCAGTGCGTTCATCGGGATTATAGATCCCCGCCTTCTCCCCAAAGAGGATAACTCTACTATGGCAACAAGTTGCCAAGTATCGTATAGCGGGGATGACAAGTAAAGCGGCGGGAATGACATACCGTCGTTTATTTCTTCTTCGCTTTCGGGGCGGGCACTTCCGGCAGCATCGCGTCCAGAAGCTTCGCCAAAAATTCACTGTCTTCAATCTGGTCATTAGTCACGCGGAGCATGGGCTTCGCACCTTCGTAGGGCAACTGCTTTTTGGCGCCGGGGAGCATCGCCACAGCCGCCGGCACGGGCTTCACCAGCAGGCGGTCATCGTAAATCCCGCCGAAGATTTTCCCGTCGGCATACAGAATGTACTCGCCCATCATCTTGCGGGTGGTCACGCGGAAACCACCTTCAAGCAGCTCCCCATTGAACTGCTCCAAAACGTGGTCACGAAACTTCTCTGAACTCGGCATGGTTACAATATAACAATTAATTTGTATATTCTCCCTATGCTCAACTACGTATTCCTTATCCTCGCCATTGTCGCAGAAGTCGCCGGCACCACGCTCCTCAAGATGTCGGAACAGTTCACCAAACTCGTCCCGTCCATCGCCTCGCTCGTCTGCTACGTGGCATCGCTGTACCTGCTGAGCCTTTGCCTGCGCGCCATCCCCATCGGCATCGCGTACGCTACCTGGTCAGCGCTCGGCATCGCCCTCATTACAATAAGCGGCATATTCTTTTTCAAGCAGACGCCCGACTTGGGGGCCATCGTGGGGCTCGTCCTGATTGTTTCCGGCGTTGCCGTGCTGAATCTATTCTCGAAGATGGATATCCACTAGAGCTAGAATTCCGGCATGCTGAAATCTCCGTAAAGCTCGCGGCCGTCGAATACCCAGACAACCATCTTTTTGCCTTCCAGGAATTTTGAACGGCCCTTGAACAAGGTCGGTCCAAAATTGCCTCCACCGATTCGGCTGCGGGTAAAGGTCTTTATCCCTGTCGCCTGCGCTATGTAAGCGCCAATATTGGACGAACTGTTCCAGCCAAAATCGGCATTGCTGTCGCCGATAACCACGATGGGAGCGTCCTTGGAACCATGGTAGCGTTTACCTTCGGCATCTACGGTCTTTAGCACACGCACGTCGTAATCGGGATAGCTGTTATACTTCAGGTGGTAAAGATTCCCGGAGCCGGGGACAACCGTATCGCGCAGGAACCACTCTCCCCTCGGGACATCCAAATCCATCTCGTTGATGGTATCGGCAATCATCTGGGCAAGCAGTTGCCGACCCGCGCTGGTATAGTGGCTCTCGTACGCCTCGAACATGGGCGTTTCCTCGCTCTTTTCAAGAAACTCCTCCACGGCATCGACAACGACAACGCCTTCGTCTTGCAGAGCGCCCACCCATTCCTCATATTGCGGGGCGACAATCCCTCCCGACAATTCTTCCGAATAATGTTCCGCCTCGATTTGCAGTTTATCCGGAACAGGCACCACAACCAGTTTGATACCACGCGCTTCCAGTGAATCATTGAAGGCGACAAAAGAATTCAAGTTTTCTTTCCAGTCCACCACCAAGTTGACAAGACTTTCTTGCAAGAAAATCCAGCCGTCTTCGCCACTTACCGCACAGCGGGCCTCTTTCAGTTCACCGCCGCATTTTTCAAGATCGTCTTCAATCTGTTCCTGAACTTCCGGTGGGATTTCGGGGCGCAAAGACCACCAAGCCGTGACAAGCATCGCCGCCACCGTCGCAAGCCCCAAGGCTACCATCAGACATTTTCGAGAAACCATTGCAGTGTCAAATTTAGTTTTTATATTTGTTTATTGCACACAAAATACTTGTAGGAGAAGATAATATGAACTTCAAACGCTCTAGCAACATTGTAATCGCGGCACTTGCTTTCGGGATTGCGCTTGTCGCCTGCGATTCCGATTCGTCTTCCGGCCCGCAAAACGAACCCGCCTCTTCGAATGTGTATGCCCGCGACAGCTATGGCCCTACTAGTTATGGCGAAATTATTTTGGTTTCAAGCTCCAGCGCCGCACCGAAGGACGTCGTTCTGAGTAGTAGCGAAAAATCGAGCAGCAGCGAGACAAGTGTGTCCAGTTCGTCTGCTGCTGCCGTCTCGAACGTGGAATACGGCACGCTCACTGATTCCCGCGACGGCAAGAGCTACAAGACCGTGAAAATCGGCAACCTCACGTGGATGGCCGAGAACCTGAACTTTGACAACAGTGCTACTGCCACGGGTTCCATCGATTCCAGCTTCTGCTACGACGGTATTCCCGCGAACTGCGAAAAGTACGGCCGCCTCTACCAGGAATACGCCGCGACGGCCGTGTGCCCCGAGGGTTGGCGCCTCCCCACTGCGGACGACTGGCGCGACCTGACCACTACGGCGAAGAGCGAATTCGGCGACAACAACGGCTCCCTGCGTGCCGTGGGTGAGTGGGAAGACACGATTTTTGGGGACAACGTAACGGCCACGAACGCAAGCGGGTTCTCCGCTCTCCCGGCAGGTTACCGCGCCAAGACGGGCGAATGCGACGGCGAGGGCACCAAGGCCTATTTCTGGGGCGAAGACAACATAAATCACTACGCCTGGATACTCTCGAACCAATACGACATGGAGAAGGAATCCATGCAGCGCGGGTACTTCGCCTACGCCGTGCGTTGCGTCAAGGACTAGTAAATCAGAAACCGCGGACTAGGACCCGCGTTTCATCTCGGCCATAACCATGCCCGCGACAATCGCTACCGCACCCGCGATGGCGATAGGTGTGATGCGTTCCCCGAGGGCGATGACCGCCGTGATGATGGTGACGAGCGGGATGGCGTAGATGTAGTTGCTCGCGAGTACCGTGCCGAGCTGCTTCAGCACCTTGTTCCATGCGAGGTAGCCGAGCAGCGACGAGAAAACCGTGAGGCAGACGAAGTTGAACGATACGACCGGCTCCGCGAAATTTTGCCACGGGATATCGAACGTTTTGTGGATATCGCCACCCGCCTCGAAGAATAGCGCGGGTAGCGACATGAGCGCCCCGTAAAAGAACATCTTGCGGGTTATGAACAAAGTAGAATACACTCCGTTGAACTGGCGCACGACCAGCGAATAGATGGCCCACATGACGGACGAGGTGAACGCGAGCATGTCGCCCACGGGCGAAAGCTTCAGGATGAATTTCCCGTTCAGTACCACGAGCACCATCCCGACAAACGTGATCAGGCACCCGACAACCTGCCGCTTGCCGAGGCGCTCCGCCTTGTACAGGATGCCCCCGAAAATCATGGTGAGCAGCGGGTTCGTGCACACGATGAGCGAGACGTTGCTGCTGGGCGAAAGCGAGAGCGCCGTGTTCTCGGCCCAGAAGTAGAGCGTGCAGCCCGTGATGCCACAGACGAACAGGATGATTTCGTGTTTCCAGTTCTCGCAGCGGAACTTCTTGTGGGATGCCGCGAGCAAGATAAGGTAGGTGACCGCGAACCGCAGCGTAAAAATCTGCACCGCGGTAAAACCGTGATTCAGCAGCACCTTCGTGCTCACGAAACTCGTGCCCCAGAACGCAATCGTCGCGATGGCGAGGATATGCCAGAGGGCCATGTTGTTGCGCGCGGGTGTCATCGATGCCAAAGATAGAAAAAGGGATGCTTAGCCGTCGGTCGATTTTAAATTTATGCAAATATTTGCATAAACGCATTGACAAGGTATAGTCTTTTTCTATATTTGCCTACATAACAAATAGGTTTGGCGACCCCGGGTCGATGACTATCTATATTTGAATGCGTAATTAAACAAGAGGCAAAAATGTCCAAGATCGAAACTTTGTGCGTACAGGGCGGCTGGCAGCCGAAAAACGGCGAACCGCGCGTCCTTCCCATCTATCAGAGCACCACTTTCAAGTACGAGTCCAGCAACGCGATGGCCGACCTGTTCGACCTGAAGGCCAGCGGCTACTTCTACACGCGACTGCAGAACCCGACCAACGATGCCGTGGCATCCAAGATTGCGGCCATGGAAGGCGGTGTCGCTGCGATGCTCACGAGTTCCGGTCAGGCGGCGAACTTCTTCGCCGTGTTCAACATCTGCGAGGCGGGCGACCACTTCATCAGCACCAGCGCTATTTACGGCGGTACGAGCAACCTCTTCAGCGTTACCATGAAGAAGCTCGGCATTGAGTGCACGTTCGTGGACCAGGATGCGAGCGATGAGGAAATCGAGAAGGCTTTCCGCCCGAACACCAAGTGCTTCTTTGGCGAGACGGTGGCTAACCCCGCCGGCAAGATTCTGGACCTGGAACGTTTCGCGAAGCTTGCCCACAAGCACGGCGTGCCGATGATTGTGGACAACACGTTCCCGACTCCGATTCTTTGCCGCCCGATTGAATTCGGCGTTGACATCGTGACGCATTCCACCACCAAGTACATGGACGGTCACGCGATGGCCGTGGGTGGCTGCATCGTGGATAGCGGTAACTTCGACTGGGAAGCCCATCACGACAAGTTCAAGGGCCTCACCGAACCGGACCCGAGCTACCACGGTCTTGCCTACACGAAGGCTTTCGGCAAGGGTGCCTTCATCACGAAGGCTACGGCCCAGCTCATGCGCGACCTCGGCAGCATCCAGGCTCCGCAGAACGCGTTCCTCCTGAACGTTGGCCTTGAAACGCTTCACCTGCGCATGCCGCGTCATTGCGAAAACGCTCTCGCCTGCGCGAAGTTCCTGCAGAACCACCCGAAGGTGGCCTGGGTGGACTACGCGGGCCTCGAGGGCAACAAGTACCACGAACTTGCGAAGAAGCAGTTCAAGGGCGGGCTCCCGTGCGGCGTGCTCACCTTCGGCATCAAGGGTGGCCGCGAAAAGAGCATCCAGTTCATGGACAACCTCAAGATGATTTGCATCGTGACTCACGTGGCCGACGCCCGCAGCTGCGTGCTGCATCCGGCAAGCCACACGCACCGTCAGCTCAGCGACGAACAGTTGATCGAGGCAGGCGTCGCTCCGGACCTGATCCGCTTCAGCGTCGGTATCGAGAACGTCGAAGACATCATCGCGGACCTCACGCAGGCTTTGGACAAGGTGTAATTCACGAAGATGAGAACCTCCTTCGTAAAGGTAATCGCGAATATCTGCGCCGTGGCTCTGGCCACGGCCAGTTTCGCGTTTGCAAAAGGGAACGCACAGGCGGCCGAAGACATCAAGATTGTCAAGATAAACGACAACAACTTCGAGAAAGAAATCCTACAGTCGAAAAAGCCCGTAATTCTGGACATCACTTCCACAAGCTGCCCGCCCTGCCTCATCATGATTCCGACCCTCATCGGCATCGCCAAAAATTACAGCGACATCAAGATTGCGACCGTGGGAATCGACGAGCCGAACATAGACAAGATAAAGGCTTCGCTCCCGATTCAAGCGTTTCCGACATTCTTCTTCATCCGCGACGGAAAATTTATCAACCAGCTCGTCGGGGCCGTCAAGGAAGAAGATCTGCTGAACGCGCTCCAGTATACGCCGGACCCGAAAGTGAAGGCAAATGCGGCAAGGCCGAAAAAAGTCAAGAACACGCAGAAGAATCTCGTCTGCAAGGTAAACGGCCAGTTCAACGGTCTCAAGAACCTCGTCACCATTTCGTTCGTGTTCGGTGACTACGAAATCAAGAATGTCGACATCGTCACCGACGTGTTCGTGCCGCCCGAACTGAGCGACAGGCGCGAACAGATGATAGAACACGTGCGTGCAAGCGGCAAGGGCGAGGTCGAGCCGACCATGACCGGATTCCGCATGCACATCGACAACGATTGCCGATTCATGAAAGCGATGGACATGAAACGCACTTCGACCTATGGCGAAATGCGTGCCGGTCTCGAATTGCAGGGTTTTTCCTGCAAGTAGCGGCGCAGGGCTATTTTCCCGTTTCGTTTCCAGTAAAATAATATAGATTTGAAGAGCGTATGCCAAAAAGAAAGACGAACCAGACTCTTCTCGCAGGCATCAGCTCCGTCATGCTGATGCTCACGATGGTCGCCACCGTGGCCATCATCAAGCTTTCCTCCGTCCTGGGAGCGTCCGCCTACCTCCTCTTCATCGCGCTCGTCCTCATTATCTCCGTAACCGGGTTCCTCCTGTGGACCCGCTACCGTTCCACCGAGACGGCGCAGCAGGTTGCCGACCTGATGAAAGAGGTGATGACATCCCCGATGGAGAAGAATCTTTCGGGAGATTCGCAGTATGCCGTTGCCGTGAAGCCGAACGGCCAGATAGACCCGAGGCTCACGAAATACATGACGAAGCTTGCGCCCACGGTAAACGCCATCGCAAGTTTCTTCAAGGATTTCATATATTACGACGGCGTGGCCGAAAAGTTGCGCAACCACTTTGAACTGGGCGAAGGCAGCGACACGTTCCAGGAACTTTCGACCATATTCCTCTCGGACATCAACTACCTTTCCGAAAAGCTCGGCCACGAAATGAGCCTCGACTCGTTCGAGTCCTGCGGTTTTGTTTCGCTACTGCTGCGCCTGCGGACAAACGCACCCGCCACGACGGACTGGAACCGCCTTGTTCTCCAGTCATTCGTCGACAAAGAAATCGAGATGGGTCCCCTGGTACAAAACCTGGAAAGGAACCACGCCCAGATAGAGACCACCGGAGAGATATTCCTGTTCAGTTCGATATTCGGAGGATTTTCTCCCGATGCCGTCCGCAAGTACTCGCGGCTCCTTTATGACTATTCCGCGGCGCTTGCAAACATCGACGGCAAGCTCACTCCAGACGAGGTGCAATGGCTGCAGTACCTGGAAAGGCACATCGGGAACAACCGCTCGGCAGCATGGCACCCGGGATTCGTCAAGTGCTCGACGCGACCGGTGAACTACAAGAACACGCCTCTAAAAGAAGCCGTCTCGCGCAACATGCGCCCAGCAAAGGAAGAACGCGTCCCGCAGGGCGAGGCGGTGAAGCAGCTCGATTCGCTCATCGGCCTTTCGTCGGTGAAGAAGGAAGTCGTCACATTCTACAACTTTATCCGCGTGCAGAACGAACGCAAGAAGAAAGGGCTTTCCGTTCCGCCGACATCGTACCACCTGGTGTTCTCCGGAAATCCCGGCACGGGCAAGACGACGATCGCGCGTATCATGGCTGAAATTTTCAAGGACCTGGGCGTTCTCCGCAAAGGCCACCTAGTAGAGGCGACGCGAGCAGATCTGGTCGCAGGCTACATGGGACAGACGGCCATCAAGACAAACAAAGTAATAGACGACGCCCTGGACGGAGTCCTGTTTATCGACGAAGCCTACACGCTCGCGCGGAGCGCCGAAAACGACTACGGGCAGGAGGCCATCGACACGCTCCTCAAGCGCATGGAAGATGACCGTGACAGGCTCGTGGTCATCATCGCCGGCTACACGGACGAAATCAAGCGTTTCGTGAACTCGAATCCCGGCCTCTCTTCGCGATTCAACAGGTACATCAACTTCCCCGACTATTCGGAAGATGAGCTCGCGCAGATTTTCAGGTCGTTCCTCGCGAAATACGACTACAAGATAGGCAAAGCCGCAGAGGCCGCCATGAAGCGCTGCATCGCCGATGCCGTCAGCAAGAAAGACAGCCGGTTCGGAAACGGACGCTACGTGCGCAACCTGTTCGAAAAAGTCATCGAGAAGCAGGCCAACCGCCTTGCAGCCTCCCCGGATCTTGGCAGGGTCGACGTAAGCGACCTCATCGCGACCGATTTCGAGCAGGCCGCTGCCGAAAAATAAAGTTATTCCCCGACAATGACCTTATAGAATTCAAGGAACTGCGAAGGCGAAAGTTCCTCGGCACGGACCGTCGTAGGATAATCCAGGAGTTCGATGGCTTCCTGGATTTTCTTCTTGTCGTAGGCGCGACCGAAGGAATTCGCGAGCGTCTTCCTCTTCTGCGTAAACGCGGCTCGCACGAAGTCGAAGTAACCCTCGGGAGCCTGGAGCGGACATTCCTTGGGCGTGAGGAGCATCGTGGCGCTATCCACGTTCGGACGCGGCGTAAAATGTTCAGGGCCGATCTTCCTCAGTATCTGCGTGTCGGCGAACGCGGACACGAGCACGGAGAGGCTTCCGTAATTGCTGCTGCAGGGCATGGCGCAGATGCGTTCAGCGACTTCGAGCTGCACCATCCCCATGAATCCCCTGGTCAGATGGAGCTTCGGCATGAGCCCCGCGATAATCGCCGTGGAAACGTTGTACGGGAGATTGCCGGTGACCCACGGTTTTGCGTGCGCATCCAGGAATCCCTGCAAGTCGAACTTCAGGAAGTCGATATTCTCGATGCGGAAGTTTTCCCGGCCCCGGAATTTCTGTTCCAGAAATACCACGCACTGCTCGTCGATCTCGACGGCAGTGAGTTGCACGGCGCGCCCGAGCAGGTGCTCGGTCAGCGCCCCGTGCCCGGGGCCAATTTCAAGCACGTAGTCTCCCGCCTCTGCAGGCAGGTCCCCCGCGATCATCTGCGCGGTAGGTACATCCAGAAAGTTTTGGCCGAATTTGCGGCGGCGTGCTCTATCCATACCGAAAAATTAGCAATTCGAATCCGGCGGCGCAATCCTATTCCTGCGCAAAGCGGAACACATGGCGGTTGCAGCTCGTGGTAAGCAGGTAATGCTTGTCGCGCTGGACCTTCATGAACATGTTCACGAGGTAGGCACGAAGTCCCGTCACCGAACGCTCCAGGTCTGTCAGGTCCATGAGTTTCCCGTCGTCCTTGATGACAAGCAGGAATTCGCCCTGCAGCACCTGCAGCGAGACTTCCATGTAAACCTTCCGTCCCGCATTGCTCTCGTAGACGGTCATGCCGAGTTCCTCGAGCAGGAGCATCGCCTTCACGATTCCGGCGTCATCCACGGACGCATCCTTCAGCTTCTTCCCGATGATATCGCGGTACTTGACCAGGTTTTCGGGATTCAGCAACAGATCGTACATATACCAGTGTCCCGTTCCTTCAGTTTCTTCGAGAAGGAGCGGAAAACCGGATCTACCGTAAAGCACGAGCTGGACAATGCAGCACACTGCAAAAGCAACAAACGGCGAGGTCCCGAATCCGAGCCACACGTTGCCATCGCCCCAGAGCGGCACACCGCCCAGGACACAGGCGACCGGGCCGAGGAACACCGCGACAAAGATGAACAGGAACGAGAGAATCGGCTTTTCGTGGACATGATAGGCCGCATATATCTTCACGAAGGCGAGCGGACACAGCCCGACAGCGCAGGCGCGAATCGCAAAAACAAGTTCGTCCGCGGCGCTTGCCGAACTGATGTGGAACAGGCGCGCGAGCAGGGGCGCAAACGCCAGCAGGAGCGCGGTAGCGACCAGAGTCTCCTTGAACGACACCCAGTTCACGAATTCCATCATCTGCGCGACCCCGTTGCCGTTTTCCTCGCCTCGGTAGATGTTGATAATCGGCTCGGCCGCCATCCAGATGCCATTGAATACGACGCTGAGTTCAAGGATTTCGTAAATCACCGAGAGGATGGCAATCCTGTCGCTGCCGAAATGGGTGACGAAGTAGAAGTTCATGACTGCGGCAAACAGCGCGAAGAAAAGATACTCGCACGCTTCCGCCATGCTGAACCGGACAACCTTCGCGACATCGCGGATCTTGAAATACCACACAAACTTGAGCGTATTGCCCTTCCGCATAAAGTGCGAACAAAGCACAAGGATGCTGAGAACAACGGAAAGCACCGTCCCGAGCGCGATTCCCGACATTCCCCAGAACTTGCAGAATACGCACGAGAAGACCAGGTTTCCAAGCAGCAGCACCGCATACGAGATATTGCATGTCTTCATGTCACCGTCGACATACACCATCTCCTGCAAGATATTGTTCAGCGGGATTACGAAGGCAAGTCCCAGGAACCATCCGTAAAACTCGTTCACGAATTTCAGCTGTTCGGCATCTATTCCCGACGTGTCGAGGAACAGGCGCCCGACAGCAAAAAGAGCCACCATCAGGATCCCGACCGCAAAAGAAAGGATTATCCCCTGTCCGAAAAAACGGTCCGCACGGTGCTTGTTCAGGCGCCCCAGCTCAATCGAATAGCAGACGAGGCTCCCCACCATGACCATCGCGCTCAGAAACAGGATGAACGAGAACATCGGCGTGAAGAAGGATATCGCCGCCAGCGCATTTTCGCCCAGGAACCGGGCCGCGACCACCTTGTCGATGAAGATGTTCACGAGTTCAGCACAGACCGAAAACGATGCCGTAAAGAGCATCGACGTAAACCGCCTTCCGCAAAATGTCTGGCTGATGCGCATACGGAATGAAATAATAGAATTTTTACTTCAGGCCGCGCAAGGTCTTCTTCTGCGCATCGGTAATGCGGTAGCTTTCGCACGCCTTCTGGATCGACTTCGCATGAATCCACGGCGAAAGCTTTCGGCCCTTGATGTAGGGGAACGTCGCATCCCACTGCTTGGCAAGCGCGGTCGCGAAATACCAGGCGATAACCATCTGCACGTAGTAGCGATCGGTGGGGCATTCCGCGCGGCCGTCGTCATTAAACAGAGATTCATCAATAGCCGCGACCCACTTCAAAAACTTCTTGTCGAATCGCACGTCCAAAAAGAACGTCATGAGCATGTTCACGCCGAAGCGAACCGTGTAAGGGTGCTTTGACTTGAGCCATTTTTCGATGCACGACACGAACCGCTTTTCGTCCTTGAGCAACGCCTTGGGCGACTTGCCATCGCATACCGCCCAGTTGTCGATGTAGGGCAGGAACTGCTCGATGCGGGCGAGGCATTCGTCAAAGTCCTTGATGCGTTCTACCACGAAGAGGTGTACCTGGTTTTCTTCGAAGTACTTGTGCGGCAGCTTGTCCAAAAACTTGGCGACATCGACCGCCGCAAACTCCTTCGCGATTTTCCGCATGGTAGGCACCCGCACGCCGATAATCGATTTCTTGTCGATGTTCGGCAACAGCGACGCGTGAAAGTCGCGGTACTTCAAGTCCTGTTCGGCCTGCAGTCGCTTTAGGAGTTCGGCATGGGTCATGGGCTACCTTTTTAGCAAAAGCGCCTTTCCGGCGACGCGGCCGTTCACCTGCAACACGCCCACGTAGCGCCCGCGCGCAATCGCACCGGCATCGAGCGCTTCGCTATACGCACCCGCGGCACGCAGCCCCAGGTTGAACGTGCGCACCACGCGGCCCTGCATATCCATGAGCGCGAACTTCACCGCACCCGCGGCAGGAACATCGAAGCGGAGCGCCACATGCGGGCCACGGAATGCGGCACCGAACCCGAATCCAGGCACAGCCGCAATTTCGGGGTTCCCGACCGTCTTCTCGATTTCAAGCTGCATCGTAGCGGGCTTGCTCCAGAGCGTGTCGGAACCGAGCAAAACGCCCACGCGGTAGGAGACTTCGAACTTCCCGGACGGCGCCTCGGCATTTTCGAGCGAATCGAGCAGAGCCTCCCCGGCAGAATCCAGCGCGAGAACCTTCGTTGCCGCCGTATCCATCACGAAGGCATCTTCGAGAAGCTTGGTGCGGATATTCTTCGCAATCCCGGCGTTGTCCTTGTACACGGCATTCTCTTCTGCAAGCATCGGCGGGTTCGGCATGCCGCGGAGCATCGGGTAGCTCACGCCCTCCTTGATGTACCACACGGAATCGAAATCGAACGCGGAGAAGGATTTCTGCTTACGCATTGCCGAGGGAGAAAGTCCGGTACTCGTCGCCAGTGTATCGATACAGCCGTCGCCAAGATAGTAGAACTCATCCGAAGGCATCGACCCTCTGGGCAAGTCAACGCAAAAACGGTTTCCGTCCTTAACGGCCGTTCCGGAAGCATACCCCCTCACCTTCGTAGCACTACCGTTGACACTGGCAAATCCAAAGCCATATGGCGTTTCATTAGCCGACACATCGCCCGTCGAATAGCAATCTTCAATTACAGCCTGATTGATATTGGCAAAACCGCCAGCCTCCTCTACATTTCCCGTAGAATAGGACCGCCTGATAGTTCCATCATTTTCGCCGACAAAACCGGCAGCCGCGCTTGCATTCCCCATCGCAAACGAACGCTCAATCACGCCTTCGTTCTTGCCGACAAATGCTCCAGAAGGGGAATAATTTCCACTCCCTTTGACATTTCCGGCAGCATAGCTTTCAGAAATAGTCGTCTGGTTCAAGCCCACAAAGCCACCGACAAAATACATGCCCCCAACATCGACAGACGCATGCAGCCCTTTCAATTCCTTGCTATAAGCTTTAGCGATCAGGCCACCGACATAGGCCACATCCTTCGCGTCAATAACGCCCGTTGCAGCGGAGTTCGTAATAGTCCCGCTATCAATCGCGACAAGGCCACCTATTCCTTCAATATAATAATCCTCGTATTCGTAATCCTTTATTTTGTGGCCAACATAATAATACACGCCGCGTTCTTGGATAATCTGTTTCGCATCAATATTTACAGATGCGTCGACTATACGCCCGGTTCCCGTATTCATGGCGGCAATTCCACCAATCGGGCCAAGGCCATTATTCAACGACACCTTGGCAGACGAAAGCTTGATAAGTCCCCTGTTGACAAGAGCAATTCCACCAACGAGTCCCGAGCTATCGCTCCAGGCAGCATCAACATTCACGTTGAGGATATCGCCATCGTTTATCACGGAAATACCCGCCAAAGATGACCCGCCAAAAATTCCCTTGACTGAACAATTTTCTATAAGCCCCTTGTTATCGTAAACAAGACCCGCACCGTCAAAAGTTTTCTTGAACAAAACATCCATATCAACATGGCTTACAGTCCCCATGTTCACGCCGGCCAAGGCGCCAACTTTATTTACATTTCCTTCTTCTCTGCTTATCTCATACCTCTTGAAGGACAAGCTATCGATTACACCTGTTTTTGCAATCGTATCCACAAGCCCAGTGGGTTCACTGTCCCAGAAGTCCATATAAAGGTCGCTGATACTGTGACCGCCGCCGTGAATTTTTCCAGTAAACAATCTCGAGGTATCCTGCGGTATATATCCGCCCAAAACAACACCATAGCAATTGCAAAAATCTTCGAGTATTTCAATCTTGCCAATAGGGTTGAATCCAATGCCTCGCCCGCTGAAAAGGGTTTGGGTCTTTGAGGCAGAAGCATCGATATCATTAGCCACACGATAGACGGACGAAAGCTTGTACTTTCCGTACCCGATTGATTTCAAGTCACCGTACGTCTTGATCAGGAACGGATCGCTCTCAGTACCGGAGCCAGCCATTTTGAGCATCGTTTGGTCAACATCCAGATTCGGATAGACTTTTTCCTTCATTGTTTTGGATATACGGTAAGCCGAAGTAAACCAAGACAAATAGGGATAGGTTGTATCTGCAGCAATGCTCCAAGTTGAATCGAAATCCCAATCCTTGTAATTTTCCTTCGTAACCATCTGCCGCGTAGTGCGGAGTTCCCCACCAGCCGTTACATTAACAAACCAAAGAGAGCTATCGCCATACACCGACGTATAAGTCGACTTGTCGGCATCCCCTGCAACAACTCCCCATTTAGAAGACCCCACTACACGGCCTGCGGCAAAGGAGTTTTTCACGGTTGCATTGTCGGAGTAGCCAAACAGGCCACCGATATTCTTTGTACCCACGACATTCGCAATCGAATAGCAATCCGCTACGCTAGCCGCGCCCAAATGCCCTACGAGGCCGCCCACATTTTCGTTTCCCGAAACGAGGAACCTGGATGCGCTCTTTGCGAGAGATCCCGAAGATTTCTTACCGACAACGGAGCCTACATAATTTTCGCCAGAAACATCATACTTTACAAAGATTTTTTCGAGCGTAGCGCCTTTATCGACACCGGCGAGGGTACCGACATAGTTCTTGCCATGGATGGTACCCCTAGTATCCGCAGGCCCATACGAATTATCTTTTCCAAGATACGAAGCCGTATCAAAGACGACGCCGCTCACCTTGGCACCCGCCGCCAGAGCCCGGAAAAGCCCTACGGAATCCTCGTCGGGGCGGTTGATGTTCAAGCCCGCAATAAACTTGTTATTCCCGTCAAACCCGCCACTGAATTCGCCAATCGGTTCGAAGCCCTTGCAAAGAGTGCTGTCGGCATTGCAGTTTTCCTTGAACGAAGACGATGCATTGATATTGCTCATCAGCTTGTAATACTTGTCAAGCCCGTATTCGTACTTGCCGATATACTTGAGGTCATCGTAATCGTAAATCTTGTAGGGGTTCCTTTCGGTACCGGTACCAGCGAGCATATTTACCGTACCGTCGTCTTCGAGCGTGCCCGGCAATATCGGGTCCATGCCCTTGAAGTACGGGTAAGAAACGCCTTCCTGGATAGCCCACACGGTATCGAAGTTGAAACCTTCGTATGTTGACTGTTTCAACATTTCTTCGGTGGTATTTCCTCCATACACGTTTCCTGTAACAGTACTGTCGAAATAACATGATTTCTTGTGTTCGCCCGACCCGAAGAAGTTTCCTCCGATAATTCCTTCCGGGTCGGGAGCCTTCAGGATACTCGCAGAATAGATGTTCTGTTGCAAGGTGCCCGATGAAAACTCATCCGAAATGCCCATAACGCCACCCACGTTCTCGTAACCCTTGACGACATTCACCGAGAACGCGTCTACGATCCTCGAAGCGGAAGCGCCAAAAATTCCACCGACAATATCGCCCGACGTTACATAGCCGGTAGTCCCGACCACATGGATTTCACTTATGCGGGTAGCACCCATCAATCCGCCGACAAACGACATCCCCGACACGTTCCCGTTCAAGGAGACAACGTTAGTGACACGGGAGTTATCGATTTCACCCGCCAGCGCACCGACATACCAATCCCCTTCGACTTTCGCGTTTTCTAGTTTCAGGTTCTTGATGTCAGCGCCATCCGCCACCCCGAACATTCCCGCAAAGTCACGATACGGGTCAACAATCGTCAGGTTCTTGATGGTATGGTTTTTTCCGTCGAAGACTCCCGCGAACACATGCACGCTATCGCCGATGGGCCTAAAATTGACCCCGGCAGCATCGATATCGGCAGTCAGTTCGTAACTTGCCACCAGCGGGTAGGCCATGTCGTTTCCGATTTTCTGGAGTTCCGCAAGTGTCGAAATCTTTATCCCGTTGGGTACAGCCACGTAGCTCGACGTTCCCCAGACGGTATCGCCTTCGTTTACCACGCCGATTCTATAGCCATAATAGAGCGTATCTCTCCTTAATATAAAACTTGTATAATCGCCACTAACGGTATCATATTTATCGCCCAGATTCACCCAGCCGAGCCACTTGCCGACAAGTTCGCCATCGACCTCGGTAAGCGAGGCAACAGGCGGCTGCTCTTGCCACTTTGCCGCCACAGTCGGAGTCGCAATCGGGATAAACGACTTTTGCGAATAGGGATTGAGCGCTAGATACGGAAAAGACTTGCCTTCGTCTATTTTCCAGATATTGACGTAACTACCCGTAGCATGATGGCAGTATCCAAAAAGCAAATAGGAATCGCATGTATCCAGATAAACCGGAATGAAGCCATCGTAACCCAGAGTGTCCCAGCCCGCAAACGACGAGAGCTTCATCATCTTCGCGGTAGAAAGCCCCGTGCCGCCTGCACTCGTATCGAGTCCCGAAATTTCGGTATTCCAGTAGGAGCTAAAAATTGTATCGGGCGAATATCCAATAAGCCCGCCTACAAGCGAATCGCCCAAGACCTTGTTTGCCGCATAGGAATTGAAAATGGAAGCACCGGAGCCTGCAACGCCACCGACCTTGTTGTTTCCGCGCACCTCGCCCATGGCGAACGAACTCTGTACAAAGCCACCGCTCCCGACAACACCACCCACATAGCGTTCTCCTTCTACCTTTCCGATGGCATACGAATGGGATACCGTTCCCTTATCGTTATCGCCAACAATGCCGCCAATATCTTCATCAAATTCATAGCCGTAACGTACCAAGTCCATTGTAGACACGCACATTTGAACATCACCTTCGGATTCTCCGGCGATGCCACCGACATTATTCACATCGGATTCTCCCGGGACAATCGTTCCCTTGGAACGGCTGTTAGTAATACGCCCGTCATTGAACCCGACAATACCGCCGACACGCCCGTCCATAGCAATGATATTCACATCGGCAACGGCGCTATCGATTGTCGCCTCGTCTGTTTCACCCACAATTCCGCCAACCCGTTCCGTACCCTTGATTTCTCCTTGGAACGAAACATCCTTCAAGGCGGGAATCATACCGGAATACCCGATAGCCCTCATCGCAGCACCCACAATGCCGCCGACACGCTTCTTCCCTTGAACAAAACCGTTCGTCACATGCACATTTTCAATCGTACCGACAAGCCTTGCGACAACGCCACCCACATGGTCGGTTTCGCTCACCCTCCCCGTCACATGGAGATGGTCAAAATTCAAGTTCTTGACAGAACCGACAAGTGCGTAGATAAAGCCCACATTCTGTTCACAGGGTAGCCAGATTGTTAAATTGAGAATCGTGTGGTTCTGGCCGTCGATAGTTCCCCAAAACGCCACGCTGTCGGCGGCATCCTTCTTCTTGCCGATAGGGATAAAGCCGTTGCAGCCGCCCTCGTCACTGCACATCTCGTGCGCCGAGGCCGAAGCGTCGATATCGGCAGTCAGCACGTAGTTCGAAGAATAGAGGTAAGTGCCCTTGCCTATCGCCTTCAGGTCTTCGTAATCCTCGATCTGGAAAGGCTTTTCGGCGGAACCATCACCCTTCATGGTACCGTTCGCCGCGAACGAGCAAACCGCAAATAGCGACAGGACGGCCGTAAAAACAAATCGTGACATCATCTTTCTCTCTCCTATTTTCTATCCACCAAAACTTTTTCCGTCACCTTGCCGTTCACCTGCAACACGCCGATGTAGCGGCCTCGGGCAATCGCACCGGCATCGAGCGTTTCGCTATACGCACCCGCGGCACGGTTGCCCAGGTTGAACGTGCGGACGACACGGCCCTGCATGTCTACAAGTGCGAACTTCACGGCACCCGCGGCAGGAATTTCGAAACGGAGCGCCACATTCGAGCCTCGGAAGGCGGCACCGAAGCGGGCTCCCGACGGGGTGGCAACCTTGCTCAAGCCAACCGACTTCAGGACACCGAGTCTAGCTACGGCTTCGTCGCTCCAAATCGTATCCTTGCCGAGTACCATGCCCACGCTGTACAAAATCTCAAACATCCCGGAAGGGTTCTCCGCCTTTTCCAGAGAATCAATCAGGAAGATACTCGTAACATCCAGATGGACCACCTTCGTCATCGTCGAATCCATCACGATGGCATCTTCGAGTATCTTGGCGCGGATCCTATTTTCGAGGGACCCGTTCCCTTCAAGCTTCAGATTCACACTCGCAGGGAATGGCATGTTCGGCAAACCGCGCAGCATCGGTGTCGAGAAGCCTTCCTTGATGTACCACACGGAATCAAAATCGAAACCGCGGTACTCATCCTGCATGTACATGGAGCCCATGGTAGTTCCCTGGGGCGTATGGTAATTCGTACCGTCGACAAGATTCCCGTAGTCGGACGTTTCCACAAAATACCTCGTCTTGAGAGCGTACGAATTTTCGATGGTACCCTGGTTCTTGTATGCAAAGGCGCGATAGCCCTTTCCGACAGAATAAGACTTGCTGATGACACCCGTATTCAGATAAACAGCCGAATAGGCGGAATCGTTCATTCCAAACACATCACCCATCGTGAACGAATTTTCGATTATCCCGTGGTTCTCCACAGCAAAGCCGGCTATAACATAGGGCATATCCCGTTCGACATCCGCATTGACGTAGCATTCCGATATGGTTCCCTCGTTGATATAGACCAGGCCACCCCCGCGAGGGCCGAAACGCCCATAACCGCCAAAGAACCCCTCGAAGGAACTCTGCCGGATGGTACCCTCGTTCCGGTAGACAAGTCCCACATCGGCCTCCAGATTATCACACTTGACATTTACGTTGTCTACAGTCCCCCTGTTCACATAGGCAAGGCCTGCCGTAGCATTGGAAAACTTCACGAGCTTTATTTCAAGGCTGTCCACGATTGCCGAAGAATCGATAGCAAGGAAGAATCCCGAATTGTGGTACGCTTGGAGCGTACCGATATACAGGTCATGTATCACGTGGCCGTTCCCGTGGAATTTGCCCGTAAAGGTCGTATCCGTCCCGTGTTCGTAGGAACCCCCGAACAGGCCCTTGGAATTTTCGCGATACTTCCCGATAGACGGGAAACCGTTGGCGAAAATCAGCTGCGGATGGCTGGCAGAATCCACGTAATACAATTCATTCGAGGAGGCCGACGCATCGATATCGTTTGCAAGACGGTAGACCGCAGAGAGCTTGTATTTCCCGTAGCCGATCGCCTTGAGGTCGTCGTATGTCTTGACGAGGAACGGGTCTTCCTCGGTGCCGGAACCTTCCATCTGGAATTTCACATCGTGTGTCCTGACAGGGTAAATCAACTTGACACCGTCTGTCCATGCGAGGATGGGATAGGCATCTGCGGCATGTTTCAGCCACACCGTCCCGAATTCCCAGCCCTCGTAAGAAGCCGAATCCAGCATTTCGGCCGTCGTGAGCGACTTTCCGACACTGCTGTTGTCGAACTGCCACACTTCGCCATCGTAGTAGACCGACTTGTAGGTCGACTTCTCGCTCGCCCCCGCCAGGTTCCCGACATCTTCGTTTCCGCGCACTTGGCTTATGCTGTAGATGTTCGTGTACACCGAAGCGGAATCGATACCGACAAAGCCGCCGACATTGGCATTGCCCTGAACACTCGCCCAGGAAAGGTTGTCTGTATAGGAAGCGTTCTTGGAGCTTCCGGCAAAGGATCCGACATAATCGTTGCCTTCAACCGTACCGTTGACATGGTCGTACTTCGCGGTACCACCTTCCTTCGCCCCGACAACCATACCGACATAGTTGTTGCCGCGAACGACCAGGTCGCGTTCCGTACCCATGCTCTCAAGGTCGGCACCCTTGTCCAGTCCGGCAATGCTACCCACATAGTTCCTGCCGACAATGGTGCTCTGGGCCAACCCTATTCCCGAAACCTTGGCACCGGGATTGAGTTTCGTGAACAGGCCGACATAATCCTCGTCAGGGCGGTTGATGGTCAGATTGAAAATGCCGGCCCTGTTTCCGGTAAACGTCCCGCTGAAGCCTTCGGTTCCGCCGATGGGTTCAAAACCGGCACACACGCCGTCGACGCAGTTGTCCGTCGCGGATTCGCTTGCATAAAATCCCTGCAATTCGTAATGGGCGTCCAGGCCGAATTCATGCTTGCCGACATTCTTGAGGTCATCGTAGCTGGTAATCTGGAACGGTTTTTCTGCCGTACCTTCGCCTACCAGCGCATAGCTCGTTCCGTCATCGACCAATGTTCCCGGAAGCGAGGGTTCCATTCCCTTGAAATAAGGATACGACACGCCTTCCTGAATAGTCCACACGGACTCAAAGTCGAACCCCTTGAACGTGGCCCGCTTCAGCAAGGAATCAGTCGGGAGCGCTTCACCCAACTCGTACCGATCGACCTGCCATTCGGAAGGCATAAGCGTGCTGTCGAAGTATATGTCCGCATACTTCTCGTCGTAGTAGGAATCCTCCACGGATCCGGCAATTCCCTCGATACGCTTGCGGGGGCCCTTCACAAGGCTCGCGGAGTAAACATTGAGGACGGTATCGGCATTATGGAAATCCAAATTCGCACCGCCCATAACGCCCCCAACCCAATAATGACCCTTGACGACATTCACGGAATAGGCATCTGTCAACTTCGACGCGAACGCCCCGAAAAGACCTCCGACACAGGTATCTCCCGTGACGGCGCCCGTACTTGCAAGGCGCTCCATGTCGTTTGAGAACGCGATACCGATAAGCCCACCGACATTGCTATGGCCCTTGACCGTCGCGTCATACGAGACAACGTTGCTCACAATCGATTCGTCAACACGTCCTGCAAGCACGCCAACTATTTTCTTACCATTGACATTTGCGTTCCTGAAAACAATGTTCCTGAAGACAGCCTTTTCCGCCTTCCCGAAGAGTCCGGAATAATCCTTCTTGCGGCCATCAATCCTGAATCCACTAATGGTATGGTTCTTGCCGTCGAAGCCACCCGTAAACAAGACACGCTCGTCACCGATAGGTTCGAAATCAACCCCGGACGCATCGATATCGGCCGTCAGCTCGTAATTTGCAAACAGCGGGAAGCCGACATGCCTGCCAATCTTCTGCAGGTCTTCGAGAGTCGCAATCTCGATACGGTTCGGGACCGCCATGTAGCTCGACGTACTCCAGACGGTATCGGATTCCTTGACGTAGCCAATCTTGTAGCCGTAGTAGATGGAATCGCGCGCCGCATTCAGGTAGTTCGCGCCAGTCCATTTGCCGAACAATTCACGGCCGGTATCGTCTTTCGCGGCAACAACCGGATTCTCCTGCCACTTTGATGCCGCCGTGGGAATCGCATAGACGACAGCATCGGGCTTCTTGCCGAACACAGCCAGGTAGGGGTACGATTCCCCCTCGTCGATAGTCCAGATTTCGGTGTCCCATCCGAAAAAGCTTTCGAACTTTTTCATGGCGGCATCGGAAAGTCCCGTCCCGCCGCTGCTTGTATCCAATCCGGAGAATTCCACGTTCCAGTAGGAACTATCCGTTTTTCCCCAACCGACCAGGCCACCCACATCCACGACTTCCGTTGTATCCAGAATTTCGACAGGCCCGACCGAGTACGATGTACTTACTGATCCCTCTACATCGCCAACGAGTCCGCCCACATACCTATTTCCCTTCACCGCTCCCGTGGCAAAGCAATTACGGATAGTCCCACCATAGATGCTACCAACCAGGCCGCCGACACCATTTTTGCCAATCACGTTTCCCGTAGCATACGACTGCTCAATAGAACCATAGTTGGCTCCGATCAGACCGCCCAATTTGCTTTTGGGAACCGCAGTAGTCAAAGGCAGAATATCCACAGATGCCCTGGACGCGAAGATGTAGCCTCCATTTATGTTATACCCCACAAGCCCGCCGACATCGGAGATTGAACTTCCGATGGGGTGGATCGAACCTGTCGCTTCGCTTCTTTTAATATTTCCTTTATTTGAGCCAACCAGACCTCCAATATCGCTTCCCTTCGCATATATCTTGACATCCGCAGAGCTTTCGGCAATCGTACCATAGGATCTTCCGGACAGCCCCCCTACGACGGATCCGCCCCGGACAACGCCCTCATACGAGACATTATCCAAATTGGCCGTCGTCTTTTCCATGTCGCCCACGATACCGCCCACATACTCACGGCCCTGCACTTCGCCTTTTGTAACGTGCACATCGAGGATATACCCGGTAGCCGTGCCCGCAACGGCGCCGACATATTTCGAATGGGGCGCATAGATATCATCCAGGCCGCCCCACACCACAAGGGAATCAAAGTACAAATTTGAGACCAGTCCACCCAGGTTCGCGAAAAAACCCACGTTGTGCGCACAGGGCGTCCATATGCGCATATTCCTGATCGTAAATCCGTGCCCCCAAAAATAGCCCGTAAAAACGGAAGCGTCCGCAGCATCCTTCTCAAGTCCCAAGGGAATGAACCCGTTGCACACGCCTTCACTGCACCATTCGCCATACGAGGCCGAAGCGTCGATATCGGCAGTCAGCATATAGGCCGAAGAATACAGGTAGGCACCCTTGCCTATCATCTTCAGGTCTTCGTAGTCATCGACCAGGAATGGGCTTTCGATGGTACCTTCGCCCTTCATGGTACCATTCGCCGCGAACGAGTAAGCCGCAAGCAGCGACAATGCGGCTACAAAAGCAAGCCTGATTTTCATTGCGTTCCTCACCGACATCATGAACATAATATATACTCTCCTAATCCATTACGCAACGGACCGCAAACCCGTTTGCCAAGGGGAATGCCTTCAAAGTGACCGAATCGTCACTCCCGACAAGGACTCCATAAGCGGACTCACGGTCTTCCGAATCGTTATCGGCACTCCACAGGTACGCCTTCAGCCCTTCGGAATCGAACGAGCCGCTGCGGTAGCGTTCGCCGCCAGCGACCGCCGAGAACCCGGTACCGTTCGTGCCCTCGCCGCTATCCCAGCCTGCTGCCGACTTGAGCGCAGATGCAGCCGCGCTCCCCCCAGCCGCCGCAACCAGGGCGTTCCATTCCGTCGTATCGGGCAAGTGCCAACCGTCGGGGCAAACAGCCACCCTCGCGACACTCCAGGTATAGAGGCGCCCCGCCTCCGCGCATTTCGCGGGATTGTTGTCGTAGCACCAGCTGCTGTCCTTAAGTCCGGGTACCGCCACGGTATCGAAGTAGTCCAGGTTCTCCGCCATCCACGTCTGGCCACCGATTTTTATCGTCGCGTAGGCATGGCCGTCGCGGGCATCCACGAGCGTCCCGTATTCCACTTCGGGGTTTAGGTAGGGGTTCCTGGAAACTTCCTCGACAATCTCGTCCACGTAGCTTTCGAACGACGGCGCCACGCCGCCCTCGCTCCAGCTTTCGACATTCCTGCGGATAGCATCGAGCTCGCCGTTTGCCTCGGCCGCGCGCGCCCAGCCTGCCATAGCCTTCTTCGTTTCGGCATCTTCCCACGAGCCAGCCGCGACAAATGCGTCATCGAACTTGTCGAGGCGTTCGGCCAGTTCCGCGACACCGCCATCGGCCTGCATCATCACGCTCACGGCAAGCAGGGCCGCATTGCCATCTCCCGGTTCTGCGATGTTCATGTCCTCGAACTCTTCAAGTTCGCCCGCAATTCCGAACGCCGCCAGAACTTCGGCCTCGGCCTGTTCCTTCGCGTCGTCAAAGTCCATGCCCTTCGCGGTCACCAGGCGCACCACGCGTCCATATTCCATGTGGGTGAACAGGTTCACGTTCACGCTGTTGCGGTCCGTAAGCCTTGTCACCGCGCGAAGAGTAAACTTGTCCGCAGTCCGCTCGCCCGTCAGTTCGTTCAGGTAGTAGCCCGTCGCCTCGAATATGGCGCACGATGTAGACAAAGTAAGTTTCGCGAAATTGAATTCGCCCCTGCTGTTCGCGATCGAGCCCTCGGCAATCTCGCCCGTCGGTTCGAGAGTCTCGCAGTCAACGCCCTTCACCTTCACGGGAGTCCCCTCGACAAACGGGCCCTTCTGGAACACGCCCGATACGTCGGCGACAATGCCCGCATCTTCTGTAACGCCGCCCGCGACCTCGCTGTCGCCACAACCCACAACTACAAACGACAAAATGGCCAGAGGCAGCAACAAGACCGGCAAAACGCCACCGACACACTTAAACAGTTTTATTTTCATCATCCGTCCAGCCCCTTTTCAAATAGTCCTTGTCCTTGATGTTTTCGCTCACCGGGAACAGCTGCATGTTCAGGCGATACACCCGCTCCGTCTCGTCGTCTTCCACGACAATGGCCATGATGCGCTTGCGGCATTCCGCAAGTTCGTTCTTTATGCGCTCGTAGGCACGGCTCGTTATCCCCATGGTAAGCCCCGACATGTCGCGTTCCGATAGCGGCAAATCCAATGCACTAACCGCAAACTCCCCCATTTGCCTTTGCATCTCGCGAGCCGCCACCGGAACCGCGTCCACCTTCCCCATGGAAATGGCCTTGTCTGTCTGCTGGTAGTTACCGCTCCCGTCCTTCTTCAGGAGTTTCGCCTTCACCAAAAAATCGAGCGTCTCCGCAACCTCCGCCGCAGAAATCTTCTGCTTGCAGGCACGTGCGATATCGAGCGGCTTCGCGCCGGGCATGTGCGATGCGAGTTCACGGATCACCGGGTTTTTCCACGACTTGAAATAGTCGAATTCCTCGTTGCCCAGAACGCGCACCTTGTGCGCCATCGCGAGCGCGCACCGCTGTTCGAACGCCGCACGCTTCGCCTTGTCGTTCTTCGCATGCGCATACGAGACCATGAGCACAAAATATTCGGCCTCGAAACCGACAAGCCCCATGGCGCGCGCGACCGAACCCGCAGCCGACACGCTCAGGTTCTTTTTCCCCTCGCTGACATACTTCAGGTACACCGCCGACGAAAAACCGACATCCCGGGCAAAATCTCGCCAGGTAAATGCCGAACTCCGCTTGCGTTCCTCGTAGTAGTCACGAATGAACTTGCGATAATCAGTGTATTCTACAATCGCATTCATCACTACAAATATAGCCTTTTTCCGGGGCTGTGCAACGGAATAGAGCACAAAAATGCCGTTTTTACTTCAAATTTTACACTTTTTGAGAAATCTTATAAAATTTCAGCATTCTAGAACACAAAAGCGTGTTCTTGGAACACGGCTGTATTCCTAGAACACAAAAAAAAAGGGCATATAAAACTAGGGATTTTTCTTTTCCTGGCCGCGGAGCATCCGTTCGCGGGTCTTTTCGCGGCTCATCCAAGTGAGCACCAGGTTCTGCCAGATAACGTAACAGGTCGGTGCGAGCGCCACCACCGGGCCTGCGTACAAAGTAGAAACCCAGATGACAAGCGTCGTGTTCTTCTGCCCCATGCTCTGCGACCCCTCGATGGGGCGGCGCTTGCGTTCACAGAACCAGCCGAGCCAGAACAGCAAAATGCAGAGCACCAGCGAGACCCCCGCCATCATCGGGAGCTTGCCGCTGTTCCACAAGTCGGTGAATCCCATCTCGCGGATATCGAAACTCGCCTTCGAAATGATGACGAACACCGAGAACGTCCAGATGAACATCGTGTACTTCTGGAATTTCGCGGCGCGGTCGGCAAGCTCCGGGTAGAACGCGCGCAGGCCCAGCGCAAACGCGAGCGGTATGCTGATGATGGGCTGGATGGTATTGAAAATCTTCATCGCGATTTCGGAGAGGCTCGCATCGGCACCGGTAAGGTACCCGAAAAAGACGGGGATCGAAAAGCACGCGAGCAGGTTCCCGCTCAAAAAAATCTTGAGCGCGAGCGACGCCGAACCGCCGAGCATCTTGGCCATCGCGGGGGCGGCATTCGCCGGCGGGCAGAGCGCGATGATGGCACCGCCCAGCAGCACCTCGCGCGGGAGCCCGAACAGTTCCACGATACCCCACAGGGCGGCAATCAGCACAAGGCTTGCGACAAACGCGCGGGCCTCGATCTTGAACGTGTAGCCGTGAGTCTGCGGCGGGATCTTCGTGACAAACGTCAGGAACATCATCGAGCCGATAAGGAAGGGCATCATGGGCGAAAGCACGTGCGCCTGCGGGAGCAGAATCCCGAGCACGATCGCCAGCGGCATCAATATGGACCGCAAATTCTTCATAGCGTGTCCAAATGTAGAAAATTGCTACATTTCGCTCCATGCTTCGTTCCAAGTACCAAGCCTTCTCGGATACGACGTCCGAGAACGTCTTCAAACCGAAAAAACAGGCAAACCCGATTACCCTGGTGGTGCTCGGTTATCTTATGCTTATAACTGTCGGCGCGGTACTCCTGCGCCTGCCGGTCTCCACCCGCGAGCCCATCGACTTTCTCCAGGCGCTCTTCACGGCCACATCCGCAGTGTGCGTGACAGGCCTTTCCGTCATCGACATCAGCTCGACCTTCTCGACATTCGGCAACTGGGTGCTCGTCGTCCTCATGCAGCTGGGCGGCCTCGGCATCATGACCGTGTCTACCGTGCTTATCCTGCTTGCGGGCATGCACCCGGGCTTCAACCACCAGTCCGTGCTGCTCGCCGACTTCACGCAAGAAGGCAACGTCGACGCGAAGCGCATCCTCATGGCCGTCCTCCCCTTCACGTTCATACTGGAAGCCATCGGCGGCGTGCTCTACTTTACGCAGTTTGGAGACATGGAGCTCCACGACCGCATCTTCTGCTCGCTATTCCAGGCAGTCAGTTCGTTCTGTAACGTCGGGTTCACGCTGTTCCCCGACTCGCTCGTACAGTTCCAGCTGAACCCGGTCATGAACATCACCACCTGCATCCTCGCGCTGGCCGGGGGCTTCGGGTTCCTCGCCATCACCGAGCTGCAGTATTCCTTCGACTTCAAGCAGCGCAAGTTCCGCAAGATTTCGCTCCATACCCGCATCGCGACGTTCTGCACGTTCGTCATCATCGGCGCAAGCATCGTCGCCTTCATGATAACCGAATGGGGCAACACGCTCGACGGCTTAAGCTTCTTCGACAAGCTCCAAACCACGTTCTTCATGGCCTTCACAAGCCGCACCGCGGGCCTCAACACGGTAGACACCCCGGCCCTGTGCGCAAGCTCCCTGTTCTTCTTCGCCATCATCATGTTCATCGGCGCAAACCCCGGCAGCTGCGGCGGCGGCATCAAGGTAACGACCGCGGCGGTCATCGGGCTGCTCGGGTTCAACCGCCTGCTCGGCCGCGAAAAGACCCAGGTCATGGGCCGTACCATCCCCGAAACCACGGTCGACAAGGCCGTGCGAATCTTCGTGGTCGCCATCGTCGTTATAGCGCTTGCAACGATGGTCCTCCTCATCACCGAGATTCCGGCGGGCACCGGGTTCAACGAGAACGGCACCCCCTTCCTCAAGATCCTCTTCGAGGTCATCAGCGCCTACAGCACCTGCGGACTCTCGATGGGGCTTACCGGCGAACTTTCCACCGTGGGCCAGATTGTCATCTGCTGCGTGATGTTTATCGGCCGTATGGGCCCGCTTTTCCTCATTTCGGCGGTCGCCGGCAGGGTCCAGAACACTACCTGGTATGCCGAAGAAGACATCATGGTGGGCTAATCCTCAATTGATAATTGATAATTAGGGATTGATTACTAAATTATAGCTCATGGCATCGAAGCAGTACATCATCATCGGGCTCGGCAACTCCGCCATCTTTCTGGCCCGTCACCTGACCAGTCTCGGCCACGACGTGCTCGTGGTGGACAACCACCCCGAAAAGGTGCAGGACATCTCCAGCACCGTATCGCAGGCCATGGTCGCCGACTCCACACGCAAGAAACAGCTCGCGAGCATCCCGCTCCAGAAGGCGGACTCCGTCATCGTCTGTATCGGCGAGAACCTGGAAGCAAGCCTCCTTACCGTACTGAACCTGAAGGAACTCGGCGTAAAGCACATCATCGCGAAGTCCTCTAGCGCCGCCCACTCGAGCATCCTCGAGAAGCTCGGCGTCTCCGACATCTTCCACCCGGAACGCGACAGCGCCATCGCGCTCGCCGAACGCCTGAACAGGCCGAACATGCTCGACTTCCTGCCGTTCATGGAAGGCTTCTCCATCGTCGAGGTCGTGTGCCCCGAAAAGTTCCAGGGCAAGACCCTCAAGGACCTCTCGCTCACGCACAAGTACGGCATCCAGGTCATCGCCATCCGCGACCCGCTCGAGACCAAGCCCAAGATAGGCAACCTCGCCGACTACGTGCTCAAGGAAAACGACGTGCTGTTCCTCATGGGCCCGAACGACGCCCTCGACGACTTCAAGGGCTAGCAGGGACCCGCCGCAAGCCGAAAAAACAAAATTCCTGTAATAATTACAAAAATTTATAACAAAACGATTGACAAAGCGCGATCGTGATTTTATAATTTCCATAATCACAGTTACAAACACCCAAACCCCCGCCAAGCGGGACAGGAGACACAAATGAAAGTATGGGTTTGCAAAGTCTGCGGTTATGTCCACATGGGCCCCGAGGCTCCGGACGAATGCCCCCAGTGCCACGCTCCCAAGAGCAAGTTCTTCGAAAAGGAGGACAAGTCTAGCGGCAAGATCGTATGGGCCGACGAACACAAGATCGGAGTCGCCCAGGGTCTCGATGCCGAGGTCGTCCAGGGACTGCGCGAGAATTTCGCAGGCGAATGCACCGAAGTCGGCATGTATCTCGCCATGAGCCGCCAGGCCGACCGCGAAGGGTTCCCCGAAGTCGCCGAGGCCTACAAGCGCATCGCCTTCGAGGAAGCCGAACATGCCGCCAAGTTCGCAGAACTCCTCGGCGAAGTCGTCTACCCCGACACCAAGAAGAACCTCGAACTCCGCGTCGCCGCCGAAGCGGGCGCCACCGAAGGCAAGCTCGCCCTCGCGAAGCGTGCGAAGGAACTCGGCTACGACGCCATCCACGATACCGTCCACGAAATGTGCAAAGACGAGGCCCGCCACGGCGGAGCCTTCCAGGGCCTGCTCGGACGCTACTTCAAGTAAGCGATGGCATCCGCTTCCGTCATGCTTCAAGAATGCGGGATCCGCCCGTCGCTACAGCGGGTCCTCATTCTCGACTACCTGAAAAGCGTCCATTCGCACCCGTCGGTGGATTCCATCTACCAGGCGCTGCTGCCAGGCAATCCCGGGCTCTCGCGGACGACCGTCTACAACACGCTCGAACTGTTCGCGGAAAAAGGGCTCGCCCTCTCGCTGGACTTCGGCGAAGGGTTCCTGCGCTACGACGGCGAGACCAAACCGCACAGCCATTTCCGATGCGAAAAATGCGGCAGGGTCATCGACATCGACAGCGTTCCGGAAGGTTGCGAACAGATGCTCCCCGAAGGCTGTTCGCTCACCGGAGCGTCGCTCTACATGTTCGGGCTCTGCCCGCAGTGCAACAGGGACCGCGACGTGTGACAAAGTTTACATAAGTTTATTTTTTTCAGAACAAAATAACAAACCCCGCATAGGCGGGGTTTTCTTTTTAACTTATTATCTATCTTAGACTTAGGGGCGAGGTCCGACCTAGAACACCGGCTGGTCGCTTCCCTTTTCCTTGCCCTTCTTCTGCGCGAGCCCTTCCTTCGCGAGGGTGCGGTGCTCCACGTAGCCAAGAACGAAATAGCGGTTGGACTTGCCGACGACAGCCGTAAAGGCGTTCAGGACCTTGACCCCGAACCATTCCTGGTAGTTGTTGCGGCCTTCCTTGATGGCGGATTCAACAAGCGTCGGCGCCTGCGAAGGCTTGCCGTACTTGAGTGTAAACTGTTCCGACATGTATTCCGCAGCCTCGATGGCCTTGAACCTGCGGCTCGCCTCCACCTTGCCCGTGCGGATTTCAAAAGCGTAGAACTTGTCGTTCGCGTTAAAGATGAAAGAAACCTGAACCGGCAGTTCGCCGAAATTGAACATGGGAAGCACAACCCGCTCACCCTTGCCCATCTGGCCGAAGGGCTCGTAGCCCATCTTCATCACCTCTTCAATCACTGTCTCGCGCGAGGCGCCAAAGGGGATACCGGCAAATTCGAGTTCGCCATTGCGCTGCGCGAACGCTTCCATGGAAAGCGCCAGCAGCAACAAGACGATGATATTTCTAAACATGGACACGGACTATCTCCTAAAACCTTTGTAAAAGATAGTAAACTTTCAGCAAAAATGGGCCGTCCGGACGGTTTTAGGGCCTCTTTATCTATATTTTGCAACATGGCTAGCACTTTTGGCAAAATTTTCAGCGTGACGACCTGGGGCGAATCCCACGGTCCGGCAGTAGGCGCCGTCGTGGACGGATGCCCGGCAGGGCTTCCCCTCTGCGAAGAAGACATCCAGTTTTACCTCGACCGCAGGCGCCCGGGGCAGGGCGCGATGACCACCGCCCGCGACGAAAAGGACAAGGTCAGGATCCTGAGCGGCGTTTTCGAAGGCAAGACGACCGGGACTCCCATCTCGTTCGCCGTATTCAACGAGGACCAGCGAAGCCATGACTACGCGGATATCGAGAAATGGTACAGACCGGGACATGCCGACCTCTGCTACGACATGAAGTACGGGTTCCGCGACTACCGCGGCGGCGGACGCAGTTCCGCACGCGAAACCATCGGCAGGGTCTGCGCGGGCGCCGTCGCACGCAAGTTCCTCGCACAGGTCGCCGGAACAGAATTTATCGCGTGGGTCGATTCCGTCGGCAACATCGACTGCCCCGAATTCGACATCGGTACACTCACGCACGAATCTATCGAAGCCTCTCCCGTCCGCTGTCCCGTTCCCGAAGCGGGCATGAAAATGGAAGAAGAAATCCTCGACGCGAAGAAGAACGCCGACAGCATCGGCGGCACGGTGCGGCTGCTGGTGCGCGGCGTCCCCGCCGCACTCGGCGAACCCGTGTTCGACAGGCTCGACGCGCTGCTCGCCCAGGCGATGCTCAGCATCCCCGCCTGCAAGGGTTTCGAGATCGGCAGCGGGTTCGCCGCCGCGCGCATGCGCGGCAGCCGCCACAACGACGAAATCTACTTCGACGGCAAGCAATACCGCACGCGCACAAACAACGCGGGCGGCTGCGTCGGAGGAATCAGCAACGGCGAAGACATCCTCTGCCGCATGGCGTTCAAGCCCACCGCGACAATCGCGCAAGCGCAGAAGACCGCCGGCCGCGGAGGGGAGAACGGAGAACTCGCCGCCAAAGGCCGCCACGACCCGTGCGTCGCGGTACGCGCGCCGGTCATCGTCGAAAGCATGGCCGCTATCGTGCTTGCCGACCTCTACCTGCAGCAGAAACGCCACTGCCTGTAGCATGGCCTACGGCCAGGACGCCGCAACGACATGAACACATTAACGCGCTTCCCGCTCACATGCCTTGCCGCCTGTTACCATGCCGCATACCGGCTCCACCACCGCCTTTGCCTCAAGCCCGGGCAGCCGCTCCAAAATTCTAGCTTGTATGTAATAGGAAGCTTCCGCATCGGGGGCGCGGGCAAGAGTCCGTTCACCGCGTGGTTCGTCCGTTTCCTCCGCGAACAGGGCGCCGGGCGTATCGCTGTCCTTTGCCATGCGAAAGCCCGCGACGAAGCGCAAATGCTACGGCAGCGGCTCGCGCAATTGCCGCAGGTCCAGGTATTCTCGACAGGCAACCGCTACCGCACCGCCCACGAACTCGACGGCGAATTCGATGCGATCGTCTGCGACGACGGATTCGAGGACACCCGACTTTCCGGTGCCATAGTCATCCGCCTCGACTGGGAAGACCCGCCCGTGCACACCGAAAGCCTCGTGCCCGCGGGCATGTTCCGGAGCATGGCAACGGATCATGCGGCGCCCGCAATCGCGCTCCGTTGCGCGAGCACGCATACGGGCGCCGATGCCGATGTCACCTTCGGCATCGCGGGCATCGAGAACGCAGCGGGCAATTCCCTCAGCCGCGACCCGGTCCTCCTCTGCGGCATAGCCGACCCGTCCCGGTTCGCAAGCGACGTCGCCGCTTCGGGAATCCGCGCGACCCGCACCATCGCGCTCCGCGACCACGACAGGCGCCTGCGGCGTATCCTCGAGGCCCTTCTCCGCGATGGCGAACAAGTCGTCATCACCGAGAAGGACTTCGCAAGGCTCCCCCCGGAACTCCAAAATGAACATGCAGTCTTTATCGCCCGCCAGCGGGTTCTCGTCTCGGACTCCGCCAAAAACGCGCTTATCGCAGCCCGCGCGAACACAGGGCGCTAAACGGATGGCCTCACGTTATTATTTTTTATGCAACGCGCAAACCGCAAGAAGGAATAGAAAATGAATCTCTCTACGCGTATTAAGGATTTGATGAACGCCCTCTCCGCAGGCATCCCCGAACGCGAATTCTGTATCGAACTAGCCTTTCTCACGACCATCGTCCGTGAACCGTTCTACCTCTACGGCCGCTCCGGCTCCGGCAAGGCCATCGTCATCGACAGGCTCGTCGCCGCATTCAAGAACGCCAAGGTGCTCCGCATCGGCAGGCGCATCCAGGAGATTCCCTCCAAGCTCAGCGACTATAACCTTATCGTATTCCAGAGCTACGACGTCACGAACGAGCGCCAAAAAGAGAGCGTGCAGATTGCGCTCCAGGATCGCGCCGGCACGCCGGTCATCATTTCGGGCGACCTGCGCCCCGAAGTGGCCCTGACCCGCGGTGAGATTGTAGACAAGATAGCGCTCACCGTCGCCCTCCCCGACAGCATCTCGGCAAGCGCCCTCTGTCAGCTGCTCACGACCCCCCGCGATGTGACCCTGACCGACATCCCCGCAGAACTCACCATCACGCCAGAAGAATCCGCGGAATGGAAAGAGAAAATCAACAAGATTGCATTCTCTGCCGATGCGCTCGACATGATCGGCAAGCTCGCCGAACTCTGCGACTCAAACAACATCTACGTCTCCATCAAGAAATGGATGGTCCTAAGCAACATCGCAAAGGCCGCCGCCTTCTTCAACGGGCGCACCGAAGCCAGCCTCATGGACACCTTCTTCCTCGGCACAAACATCTGGGGACGCACCATTTCGAACAAGATTATTGTCGAAGGCTACAAGAAGATAGCCCTCGAAATCCTCCTGAAAAACATCCCGGAAATCCATGAAAAGCGCTACGATGCCGACGACCTCCTCGCCCGCATCGACAGGCTGCTGAACAGCAGCAACAACAAATACGACACCAGGGAATTCAACAACGAAGCCTGCGTTATGTACAAAGTTACAATCGCCGGCGAATCCACGCCGCTCTATGTTCCGCTCCGCTATATCGAAACGGATGGCGACTTCAACCCGTACAACGAACTGCGCCAGGTCGAAAAGCGCGTGCGCTGCAACTATCACGGCACTTCCAACTGTTCCATCGCCATCGACTCCGCAGTCAAGGGCATCGGGCTGCGCACCAACGTGGTCCGTTCCAGCAACAGCACCCTCAAGACAGGCAAGTTCGAAGATTACGCAACGCTCCCGACCTATATCCTGAGCGAAAACGACCCCGACATCATCGCGCAAAAGAAAATCCAGCGCGAAGAAATCCGGAAGGAAGTCAACGCCTCCATGGAACGCGAATCCAAGACGCTCCTGAGCCTGCGCGATACCTACCGCAGCCTCAAGCAGAACCGCAACGAGCTGTTCTGCAACCAGCAGCTCTTTGACGAAATCCTCGGACAAATCAAGGAAGAATTCGACGCGACTTCCGTCCTGATTTCCAAAATCAAGGAAGCGCACGCCAAGCTCGACGGCAAGGCGTCCTAGAGGTTATCGATACTGTCGGGAATCTCGTTTCGCATCACGAGCAGGATCGCGTTCTGCCCGACGATGACATACTTTTCGCCGTTGATTTCTATTTCGGTTCCGCTCGCATGCAGGTAGAGCGCCTCGTCGCCTTCATGGACCTGGAGCGGCACATAGTTCACCGTATCTTCCCTTTCGCCCGTAAAGATGGAATCCGGATCGCGGTTCGCGGGAATCGGGTATCCGGGCCCGACCCGCATCACGAGCCCCGCATGCACGGCGTCATGGTCCTTCACGCTCGGCGGCAGGTATAGCCCGCTCCCCGTTCGGTTCGACGCCTCCAGGGGCTTTATCAACACTCGGTCGCCAATTACAACAACATTTTTCAAAGCATCCATCATGGGCGCTAAAATAGAATTTATATTGCAGCTGTGGTCATCGCAATTCTCATAGCGCTCTGGTTTGCCATATCCATCGGCATACTCGGTATCGTCCTCTCGACACCGAAAGGGAGGGCCATGCTGAAAATCCTGTGGCGCAGCCGCAAGATACGCGTCGCGTGCGCCGCGGCTGTCGTAGCAATCATCGCCATCGCCACCATCTTCGTGCTCCATCCGGAGCCAGCCGCCCCCGAACCGCTGGACGCAAGGCACATATTCGAGAGCTACTCCCGCACGCTCGTCTCCGCAATGGAATCAAGCGGAGCCGTCGCGATCGATCCCCGGTGCAACCTCGAAAGGCCGAAGCCCGAACTTGCGCACACGCTCCCCGTCCTCGTCGAAGTCTACCACGAAATGGTCAACAGGCCCACCACGGCAAGGCTCGTGCGCCTCGACGACACGCTCGTCCTCTCCTTCGACGGCTACAAGCAATTCAAGAACAGGACCATCAAGATTACGAAGGGCGTGCAAAAAAGGCTCGGGCCGCGCTATTCCATAAGGATGCAAAGCAAGGGCGAAAGCCACGAGCTCGAAATCACATACAGGGGAAGCCCCTGGGACAACGAACAGCTCTGCGCCCTTCCCGTCCTGGAAGCAAGCCTCCGCGAAAAGGTCGACCCCGCCATGCTCATGTCCATCATCCGCCACATTTCGGGATTCGACTTCAACTACAAAGGCGAAAAGACCGGACGCGGCCTGCTCGCACTGGATTCAGGAGACGGCCTCGCGCAAATCCGCACCGGGGCGCGCATGCTGAAGGCCGCCCTCGATACCGCCAAGAGCGAAGAAGACGCCATCGCCGCCTTCTATCCCGAAAACAGCATCCAGGGGCTAAACGCCGAGTGGCGCAAGAGCCCGCTCAAGAACGGCTGGGTGCAGGATGTCCTTGCCGACATCCCCTTCTACAGGAACAACGGATTGTCCCACGCGCAGGTCGGCCGCTAGGCTACTTCCCGCGCTTTACCCCCATCGTGAACGTGTCGTCGCGCTTGCCGACAGTCTCGCGCCCCGCCTTCACGCGCCATTCGAGCTTCGATACATACGCGCCCGTGCCCACGAGCCTTCCATTCTCGCTGCGGGCGTTCCATGCGAGGAATACCTTCGCCGGATTCGAGCGGCAGTCTCCATTGAACACCGCAGTGTCGGAACAAGCCACGGAACCCTTCGCCCGGTTCACAAACTGGCCAAGGTTCGAAAAATAGCTCACTTCCCATTCGATGCGGATAGAATCGATGGACACCGAATCGCTCGCCGTAAGGCCCAGTTCCTGCAAATCGTAGTTCAAAAGCTGCCCCGGAAGGCCCGTCTGTTCCACGGCATCCTTCAAGGACATCTCGGGCGGAATAGCGAACGTGTGCACGCCGCCTTCCCAGGATGCAGTCTGTTCCGCAGTCTCCTGCGAAAGCGTAACCACGCCCGGCACGTCCACCAGCAATCTCTGGCCGCCAATGACCCTCACCCACGGATTGTTCGCATGGGGCACGTTCCCGCCCAAGTCCCGGATCGCGCCCGGCATGAGCCGCACCGAATCACCCACGGCAGGCAGCACCTCGTCTTCGCCGCCATAGAAGTAAAGGTCATAGCGCACGCCATTCTGCAACCTGGTCCTGCGTGGCGATACCATTTGCGCCGACGCCTGTTCGCCCATCCGCCAAATCCTGAAATCGAACAAGTCCTCCGCGGCGAGATTCGTATCGAGTGATCCCTCGCTCAACAGGAGCGTCAACGTCGTCATCTTGTCCTTGCCCGGATTCACTATGGCGCTCAACAGCACGGGTCCGACCCTGTCCTCTATCATGCCGTTCATCGAAAGCGAAATCGAGTCTCCCTTGTCCTCGTCCCAGTAGGTGTAATGGTAATGCAAGCCTCCCTGGTAGATTTCCTTGTTTCCGCCGGTAAAAACCTTGTCGAGCAGGGAATCCGCCGTCACTACGATATCGGACGCGTTCTCGATTTTCGTGCGGACACTTTCAACCCCCACGATTCTGCTCCAGGCCGAATCACCGAACGACCATGCAAGCGTATCGGGAATGTCGGAATCGAAGGCCTCGCTGAAGGGGATGTGCAGACTGTCGGGAACGCCGTCGCCATCTCGGTCGAACATGTAGCCCTTGCTCGCAAACGGCACGGGCGGTTCCATCATGTTGATGTTCTCCCACACGATCTTGTTCGCAACCTGCGAACCGGAAACCGTGAACGAGGCATTGTTGACCGCCGCAAGGCCCATCACGTTGAATATCGCATAGCCCGAAGAATCCGTCGTGACACTCGTGATCGGCTGTCCGTTCGCATCCAGGAACGAGAGCGAATCCGCAGTCGAGAGGTCCACCGACACGATACAGTCGGCGCAGACCTGCCCGATATACATCACCATGATGCGTACCGGGTAAGACACAAAAGCCATCAGCGTATCCTTGCCGCCATTGTCACCCGGGACCCCCATCGGTTCGAGCAGCAAGTTGTAGCCTTTCGGGTCAAACGGTTCGCCCGCCGCATCCGCAAACGCGATATCCGGAAGCGGGTACTCCGGCACCTCGAAATACACCTGCGAACGCTGCGAGGGGTCGGCCACCAGGTAAAAATCGAGCATGTACATTCCCGGCGGGAGCGCACGCGCACGCACGATCGCCGCCGTATCGATAACAAAGCCCGCCATGTTCTCGTTGACGGTAATGCCGCCGTAGTTCACGCCCGGCTTCAGCACCTCGCCCTCCTGCAATGCAGTCTGCCCGTACAGAATGAAGGACGATTCCGCAAGCGTCGTATCCACCTTCCCCACGCTCGAAATGTCGCAGGTCAGGTTCTCTTCCGTAAGAATCTGCAGAATCACGTACTCGATGGTTCCGTCATCCGTATGCTGTTCCACCGGGAAGTAGCGCTTTTCCGTCTGCAGGTTGATGGAGGTGCGCATCTTGAAGTTCGAACCCGTCGCGTTCCTTTCCGAGAAGAATATGTGGAACGGATAGATCTTGCCTTCCTCGAGCCCCATCGTGTCGAGATTCACCGCGCCTTCCACCGGGTTGTGGCACCCGCCGATATCCACCGCGAGGCGGTTGTCGATAAACACCCACACGTCATCGTCTCCGCGGAACTCGAAGTACTGCCCCGGAATGTACTGGAACTGCGCCGAAATCTTCATCGCGAAGCTGTAATTGTGCCTGCAGCCGCTCACGTTCCAGTCGAATTTCGGGTTCTTCACCGTCTTCGCGGAATCCAGGTACTCAAAATCGTCAATCGGGTAGAATCCCGGGTTCAGCGTGTCGTTGCAGTCGTTCTCGTTCGTAAAGTCCGCAAGCCAGAACCCTTCCTCGTCGAGCGTCAAATCAATATCGCGGCAAGTCGCATTCGTGTATTCCTTGCCCGCGGCATCGGTCGCCACTACCTGCGGCACAAACCATTTTTCAATCTCGTGCGCCGCGGAACACTGGTTCCACGGATAAACTAACGAATCCACACGCGCAGGCAAGCCGTTCACCAGTTTATCCTGAACCATTCCCAACACGTGGCCGCCACAGGTCTTGAGCGAATCGAGTTCGCCATTCTGGTTCTTCTCCCACACCGTCGTATAGGGGTTGCCGTTGTAGATGTTGCCAAAGTCCACGTCAATCGCGTCCGCATACGATTCGCCGGCCCAGTCCACCACCATCGCCGAAATCTTCATCTCGGGGCAACGTCCCAGGTGATTCGGGAACGCCACGTCCAGCAGCGGGGCACTGTTCGAAACCGGGTAAGGATGCACCCACACCGTATCGCGCACCTTCAGCACCGAATCGAGACGCACCGTCTCGCCCAGATCCTTGCCCTCGGCCGCAATGCCGCCCATGCTGTAGTAATCCATGCCGAACGTCTGCTTAAAATAGACGCCCCAGTCATCCACATGCTTGTAGTAGGTACCCTCGTACCAGCCGCAGGTATCCTTCTGGCGGTCCATCGGCAGCGGGCCCATCTTTACCGTATCGTCCATCGAAACCACGAGCATCGAAGGCGACATGTCGTCCCACGGGCTCAGCAAACGCACCACCTTCGGTTCGGGCGGGTAGTACACGAAATCCTTTACATGCAAAGACGTACTCGCGAACATCCACGTCTCGTAAATGCCGGCAGGGAACAGGTCCGTGGCCAGCGGGCGCTCCGCATCGTCGAAATACTTGTGCTGCGGCCACTCGTTCTGCCCGCGATAGAACTGCACCCACGCCCACGTCGAATTCCACTTCGGCGAGCTCACCAGCGAATCGTCAAAACTGATATGCCGCCAGTACTTGTATTCGCCCTCGGCCGTGAGTGGAGTCGGCTGGTTCATGATGTTGTTGTCCACCGAGATGTAGAAGGCGCTGTCGCGGTAACTCGTGTTGGTGCGCCACGGATGATAAACGTGAAGTACCCGCGTCGGGTCAAAGCATTCGCCCCTGCTCCCGATTTCAAGCGCCGCCTCGGGTGCGTCCGCCGTCCCGTCGACAAATACCGTGTCGGCGGTCGCAAGTGCCGCAGCAAGTTCCACGACGGCGGCACTGTCTGCCGGGAATGTATACCACGGGGCCTTGTAGCGGACAAAGTAAGCACTCTGTATCGGGTTAGCCGCCATCATCGCGGGCGTAACCGAGCCGTAGAACCACCCGCACTTCGAGGCATCGCCCGGAATGAACCGCATCAGCACGGAATCCGCACCGAAAATCATCTGCGGCAAGGACTTGTTACCCCACGGGCTCTTGAACCACACAATTTTCGAACCCGGAGCCATGAACGACTTCTCGTAGGTACCGTCAGCCTTCGTGTATAGCCAGAGCTCCGTCTCCGCGCCAAAGAACTCGCCCATCTTGAATTCGTTCGAGCCCCACGTGACGCAGTTGTTCTGGTTAAAATTATAGTCGGCAGTATTCGGGCAGGCCTTGATGTTGAAGCTCATCCAGTCCTGAAAATCGGCAAGCGTCTTGCCCACCCAAATGTAGGTGAACCAGCCGTCGCCATCGCTCTTCATCATCGTCGAGGAATTTGCGTCGAAATGCGGGTTGTAGTCGCCACCCGCACCGCCCAGTACATGCGGCACATAATCGCTCCGGGTCGCATCGTCACGCCACGGTGACTGGAAATGCAGAATAAGGTCGGCCCAGGCAGCAGATCCGAACAAAAAAAGCAAACAGACACCCAAACAAATGCGCTTCATACCAACTCCTTTCCGAGCGCAATAAACAACTATAGGTAATGTATATTCAAAAAGCGGAAAAAGAGCGTCTAGCAATCGCAAAAAGCGGAAAGCGTTGTCTTAAACGCAATAAAAAAAGCCCGCGGGAATGTGGCGGGCGGGCGTAGACGGC
>NZ_DDQF01000018.1:43258-49128 GCF_002342555.1 Fibrobacter sp. UBA2449 | reverse complement strand
GCGTTCGTCATCCTCGGCTCCGGTCGAGGATCTATCCAGCAGCAGCGTGCGCTCGTCATCCAGCGTCGCTTCGAGTAGCTCTGCAAAATCGAGCAGCAGTTCTGCGAAATCCAGCAGCAGTACGAAATCGAGTTCTAGCGTGTCCAGCAGCAGCGAATACGTGCCGTATGATCATTTGTACGATTTGGGAGGGGTGCCATATGTTTCGAGAAGTGACTACAAGACCTTTACGGATGAGCGCAATGGCCGCAGCTACTACTACCTTACGATTAGAGGGAAGAACAAGGCTGGTGAGGAGGATTCCGTAACCGTGATGGCCGAAAACCTGAATATCGGCAAAATGATTACATACGTAAAAGATCAGGCTGATGATACGACGATTGAACGTTATTGCTACGATAGGGACACGACCAATTGCGACCGCTACGGCGGGCTTTACCAGTGGGCCGAGATGATGCAGCTGCCGAGCCGCTGCAATACCGAGAGTTGTGCCGATTTGATTCAGCCGAATCATCAGGGAATCTGCCCCGATGGCTGGCGCCTGCTGACGCAGGATGATTTTTACATCGTACTAAAAGCAGAAAATAACAAACACGGTATAGAAGATGTCCGGGCCGGGAGCTTCGGTGGCTATAACTACACCGGCTATTCCCTCGTTGGTGCCGGGTCGGTGTGGAATCGACGGCTTGATGGTTTAGGAACAGTCACATATTGGTACTATCCAGAAGAAGGAGTTTATTCTGAAGATGGAACACTTGTTTCTACGGCTTTTATTGCTGCAACATCAATTTCTGAAACATCTCTAACTGAGCAGCAGACATATAAAACACAGGGCTTATCCGTCCGTTGCGTGAAGGTTGAATAATCAAAAATTTTGACACAAGGCACAGCGCACTTTCAAGTGCGCTGTACTTTGTATATCCCAAATGGAATTTTCCTCAAATTCCACACAAAAAAGTTTTAACTAAAAAGGCGAAAATCATGTCCAAGAATGTCAAGTCCAACAACAAGAACATCAAGAAGTCTGCTCCCAAGGCTAAAAAGTCCACCCGCAACATGTACAAGATCGAGTCTCTCGAGCCTCGCTTGATGATGGATGCCGAACCGCTCGACCCGGCCCTAGAACCCAACCTTGATATTGACCAGTTTGACTCGTATGTGGAGCAAATCGGGAGCCTCTCTGATGTCATTGGTGGCAAGGCTGTTGACAGGGGAGTTCAATTATAAAAAAGCCCCGTCCATCGTTACAAGATGTCGGGGATTGCTAAAAGCGGGGGAGTGTCGTGCGGGTTTATTTCCCGGAAGAGACGATGACCTTCGCGGTCTTGAGGATCTTGTTCTTGAGCTTGTAGCCCTTCTGGAACACGGTGACAACGTGGCCTTCGGGCACGGTCTCGCTGGGCTGCTGCATCAGGGCTTCGTGCATGTTCGGGTCGAATTCCGCGCCTGTCGGGTCGATTTGCTCGAGGCCCGCGTCGGTCAAAATCTTCGCGAACTGGTTGTAGATCATCTGCATGCCCTTCTCGAAGGCTTCCAAATCCTGGGCCTTGTTTTCGCTCGCGAAGGCGCGCTCGAAGTTGTCCTGCACTTCGGAGAGTTTTTCAAGGAGCTTGCCGTTGGCGGTCTCGATGAGTTCGAGCTGTTCCTTGGCGGTACGGCGGCGGTAGTTGTCGAATTCGGCCATCAGGCGGAGGTTGCGGTCATTTGCGGCAGCGAGTTCGGCCTTGAGAATTTCCTCGGCAGATTCCGTAGGTTCGGCAGACTGTTCGGCGGCTTCCTCAGCGGGCTGCTCGGCGTCGGCAGGTGCGTCCGCAGATTGGGCTGCGTTGGCCTTGTCCTCGGTTGGTGAGCCTGTCGAACCATCCATCTCCATAGCGTCTTCGGCGGCCTTGAGCACGTCATTTTCGAATTTTGCCTTTTCTTCTGCGGTCGGTTCCTGTTCGTTCAAATCTTCTGCCATGGTAATCTTTCCTTTGATTTTATTTTTCAGCCAAAATTTAGCAAAAAACATGCCAATGCCAAGACCATGGAATAGGGGCGTTATCAGGTCCCCGAGAGTATTATTTTGAAACATTGTTATCAAATGTATTTCTAAGTTTAAATCAAGTATGAAAATCAGAGCAATCATGGTTATAATCCTCCTCCCTGTTTCCGCTACGTTAGTTTACATAATCCGCATTATCGGCAATTAAATATTCGGAGAAATAGGGATTGATCGGCCATGCTTGTTGAACGACACGTCCTTTTGGGACATTGAATCAACGTGTTTTTGTTATATTGTGAAAAAATGAAGAAAATCCTTTTTATAACCTGCATTTTGTTTCTTGCCGCGGCCCTAATGGACGGCTGCGCCGTGACGCGAAAAATCGACGCGGCGAGCATCATGCGGAACATGAAGGTGGATTTTCGGCAGTTTACGCTCGACTCGGTACAAATCCGTCCCGACATTGTCGATCAGCTCGGCGGAGCCGTTATCGGAGGAATCCTGCCGAACCCGAATGTCGTCGCGTTCGTGCAGAACCTCGCGAAGGGCATCGTCAACATCGATCTCGGGTATGCGTACCTGGGTATCGTTCTCGACGTGAAAAATTCCGACGTCGATACGCTCTGGCTGCGGGATTTCGCTGCGCACGTGTCGCTCGACACGCTCATGGACCTGCCGCTCGAACTCAAGGATTCCGTCACGCTTATTCCCGGCGAGAACAAGGTTCGGCTATCTACGCGCCTCCCGCTGGACAAGAGAATTTTCAAATTCAAAGAAATCGCAGAAGTCAAGGCCGCAGGCAAGCTTGTTGTGGCGCTCGGCCCGGAAGGCGAGTCCGTGTCCTTCGACTTCAACGATTCCCGCACGATTTCGCACGAGGAAATGGTTGCCATTGAAGACAACGTAAGGCAGACCATCCTGAACAGTATATTGAAAGACTGGGTCGGCGGGCTGTAACCGGAGGAAAAATGAACCGCAAGTATGTTCCCGAAAACCTGAATGTCGATGATTCCCACGAGGTTTCAAAACTTTACCAGTCCTTGCTGCAGCGCGAGATTCCTGTAAATTCCGCGAAACTCCGCCAGTGGATTCTGGACTGGAGCGAACTCGAATCCGTTTTGGGCGAAGTGAGCTGCCGCCGTTACGTGGCGATGACCTGCAACACTGCCGACGAAGAAGCTGCCAAGGCCTACGAGAGCTTTGTGGAGAACATCCAGCCCATCATGAACGAATACGACGACAAGCTGAACAAGAAGCTCGTCGCTCACCCGGCGAAGAATGCGCTCCAGGATGAATTCGGCGAATGGTTCAAGGGCGTCCAGGTTTCCTTGGACCTGTTCTCCCCCGACAATATCTCGCTCGAGACCGAAGAGAACAAGGAAATCCAGGCGTACCAGAAGATTACCGGTGGCATGAGCGTCGAATTTGATGGCGAAACGAAGACCATGCAACAGATGGCCGCCTACATGGAACGCACGGACCGTGAACTGCGCGAACGCGCCTGGCGCACCATGTGGGATCGTCGCCTCAAGGACAAGGAAGCGCTCGACAACTCGTTTGATAATTTATTCTCAATCCGCAAGCAGATTGCGAGGAACGCCCACTGCAAGGACTTTATCGATTATATATTCCTCGCGAAGCACCGTTTTGACTACTCCCCTGCCGACTGCGAAGCCTTCCACGAGAGCATCGAGAAACTGGTCCTCCCCCTCCAGAAGGAAATGTACAAGAAGCGAGCGCAGAAGATGGGCCTCGAACGCCTGCGCCCGTGGGATTTGAGCGTAGACCCGATGAACCGTGCCCCGCTCAAGCCCTATAGCACCGGCGACGAACTTATCGAGAAAGTCGACCAGATTTTCGAGAGCATCCATCCGCAGGCAGGCAAGTGGGCCCGCGAGATGCAGGTGAAAAAGCTCATCGACCCGGATTCCAGGCTCGGCAAGGCTCCGGGCGGCTACCAGATCGGTTTTGACGAGAGCCGCCTCCCCTTTATCTTCATGAATTCGGCCTGCACGGACCGCGATATCTACACGCTCCTGCACGAATCGGGGCACTCGTTCCACCAGTTCGCACTTGCGGACCAGCCCATTTTCCCGTACCGCGACGTTCCCGCCGAATTCGCCGAAGTGGCAAGCATGAGCATGGAACTCATCGGCATGTCGAACCTGAAGCCTTTCTACGGTGATGACCGCGAAGCGATCGAACGCAGCACCATCGGTGAACTCGAAGATGTCGTCTGGCTTTTCCCGTGGGTCGCGAGCGTAGACAGTTTCCAGCACAGGCTTTATAACTTCCCCACCCATACGGCGGAAGACCGCAGCGATATCTGGGACGAAATCATGTCCCGCTACGATGCCGGCGTGGACTACACCGGGCTCGAGGCCGTGCGCCGCAACCTCTGGCAGAAGCAGCTCCATATTTTCGAGTGCCCGTTCTACTACATCGAGTACGGGATTGCCCAGATCGGGGCCCTGCAGGTGTGGGCGAACTTCAAAAAGGACCCGAAAAAGGCCATCGACGACCTCTTCCGTGCCGAAAGTCTCGGGAGCAGCCGCCCCGTGAAGGAGCTCTTCGAGGCCGCAAATATCAAGTTCGACTTCTCCCCCAGGACGCTCGAACCGCTCATGCAGGTCGTGTGGGATGAACTGGGCAAGTAATTTTTTGCAAATTTTTGCGAAAAAAGGCCAAAAACGCTTGACAAGCATGAATAAAATATCTATATTTGGCCTCACATCCTGGAGGGATGGCCGAGTGGTTGAAGGCGCACGCTTGGAAAGCGTGTTTACTTTACGGTAACGAGGGTTCGAATCCCTCTCCCTCTTCTAAAATTTTTCGGAGGTACCCCGATGTCCGATCAGAGAGTCTATCTTGACGATATCTATGCTAGCAAAGAATGTCAAGGCTCTGTATTCCGTGCCGTTGTCATGATGGCGCATGAAGCCCGCTTCCTCAACAACCAGGCAGGCCAGGGTTACATCCAGCTCAACAAGAAGCCCACTACCATCGCCATGTACAAGTTCAAGGAAGGCAAGCTTTCCATGATCGAAAAGGCGAACAACGATGTTACGGATGAAGCCATCGCCGCTGCCGAAGCTGCCGATGCTGCCGCACCGGAAAACGTGGCTGAGAACGCCGCCGCTGCCGATGCCGCTTTCGGCGTGTAATCGCTAAATCAAGCAAAAAAATTTCGCCCGGCTCTAAAGCCGGGCTTTTTGCATTTTCAGGCAATGAGCCGTTTTTACTTCTTGAAAAGGACCCTGTGCGTATTACGGTTGCGGCCGAGCGGTTGCCGGCCGATGTTCCGGCCCTTCAGGTCAAATATCTTTGTCGGGGCAGCCTGCAGCTGAATGTCGCGGATACGGACAATCCTCGTTATTGACGTGTCAGTCTTGCTCGTGTCAGAAGTATCGGGAGCGACGACGCTCGTATCGCCCGCAGAAGACGTATCGGGCTTCGTGCCCGCCTCCTCGAGTTTCCAGATGAAGGATTCGTCGCGGTCTACCTTGCGGTTCTGCTGTACCTGCGTGCCTACCGCCTGCAGGTAGAGCCCGCTCTTGTAGTTCTTGAGCAGGAAGGCGTTTGGCGTATTGACTCCGGCATCATCGAAGGTATAACGCTGGTGAGCACCGCCGTTGTAACCGTAGGTCGAGGCGACAATGCCAGCGGCCGTAGATTCGTTAGGGATATCCACGACGCGGCTCCCGAGCTGGATGTAGTAGGTGACCGGATTATCGCCCACCGAGAAAATCTTCACGAAGGTCGCCGTATCGCTACAATCCATAAGTTCGAGCGCATTGCTAGATGTAATTCCCATGCATTTCTTTGTTTCGCCGAGGGACTTGATCCTCCCCTGCTTGTAGAACGCCACCTTGAACAGCTGCTGGTA
>NZ_DDQF01000018.1:0-43213 GCF_002342555.1 Fibrobacter sp. UBA2449 | reverse complement strand
ATATGCTGACGGTCGCAATGGAGTTCCGCATTCGGGCCGTCCATTTCACGGAGTTTCGCCTGGACCTTGTCGTTCCTGAACACACCGTCCACGCAAGTTGCCGCATATTCCGACGTGGTCCCGACGCCAAGCGTGTGCGCCATCTCGTGCATGGCCGTGGGCACCACCATATAACTGCGGTTCTCGCCAAACCGGAGGTCGCCGTTGCTGCTGGCCTCGGCCGTGGGCACTCCCGGCGCGTAGTAGACGTTAATGAACTTGGAAAGGTTAGAGTAGGTGTTGTAGAGCTTGACCGCCGAATCCATCACGGCCGTAATGCGCTTGTAGGCGTCCTGCTCGTCGGCAGTCGGGTTCGCGGACTTGTGGAGCGTGTAGGTGACCTCGGCATGCGAAAATACCGCCATAAGGGCAATGGCCGACAACGCTAGCAAGCTTCTCTTGAAAAGCATAGATACTCCTTAAAACCAGACACCTACACTAATATACATTCATGGCGCAAGGTGCGCAAGTAAAAACAAGAAAACCGGACAGGCACGCGCGGAACGGCGACGAAATTGGTGGACAAAACAGTGTGAAAATGCTATCTTTAGCCCCGTAACTTTTAACCGGCGATGCAAGTCGCCAAAGAATCAAGAGGTAAAACAAATGGCAGTTTCTTACAAGGAACTCGGCCTGGTGAACACCAGGGAAATGTTTGCAAAGGCTGTTAAGGGTGGCTACGCTATCCCGGCTTTCAACTTCAACACCATGGAACAGATGCAGGCCATCGTGCAGGCTGCTGTGAAGCAGAAGTCTCCGGTGATCATGCAGGTCTCTAAGGGTGCCCGCAACTACGCCAACGGCACCATCCTCCGCTACATGGCCCAGGGTGCTGTTGAATACGCCAAGGAACTCGGCTGCGCCAATCCGCAAATCGTGCTCCACCTCGACCACGGTGACTCTTTCGAACTCTGCAAGGACTGCATCGACAACGGTTTCTCTTCCGTGATGATCGACGGTTCCGCTCTTCCGTACGAAGACAACATCGCCCTCACCAAGAAGGTTGTTGAATACGCTCACCAGCACGACGTGACCGTCGAAGCTGAACTCGGCGTGCTCGCCGGTGTGGAAGACGAAGTCCAGGCTGAAGAATCCCACTACACCAAGCCGGAAGAAGTGATCGACTTCGCTACCCGTACGGGCTGCGACTCCCTCGCTATCTCCATCGGTACCAGCCACGGTGCTTACAAGTTCAAGCCGGAACAGTGCACTCGCGACCCGAAGACTGGCAGGCTCGTTCCGCCTCCCTTGGCATTCGACGTGCTCCACGCCATCGAAAAAAAGCTCCCGGGCTTCCCGATCGTGCTCCACGGTTCTTCTTCCGTGCCGCAGGACGAAGTGGACACCATCAACGCCCACGGTGGCAAGCTCCCGGATGCCGTCGGTATTCCGGAAGAACAGCTCCGCGAAGCTGCCAAGTCCGCTGTTTGCAAGATCAACATCGACTCTGACAGCCGTCTCGCCATGACTGCCGCTATCCGTAAGTATTTCGACGAACATCCGGAACACTTCGACCCGCGCCAGTACCTCAAGCCGGCTCGCGAAAACATGCAGAAGATGTACGAACACAAGATCGTCGACGTTCTTGGTTCCAACAACAAGCTGTAATGTTTGATTTGTCATCCTGGAGGTCGCGCAGCGACCGATAGGATCCAAGCCAAAAGCTTAGGACACCTCGGAACTATCCGGGGTGTTTTTTTATATTTAAAGCAAATTAAGGAGTTACCATGTTTTCATTCCGTGCCAGCAATTTTTTCTGTTTGATTCCTGCCGCCGTTTTCGCCTTGAATGAAGCAGCTTCGGCAAACACGTGTACGGATGCCGTCTATCAGAACCAATCACCGATGATATTCAATCGTGAAAGCTTCGTTCGCATTGATTCAGTTTATATAAACGATGACAGCAGCTCCTGGAAAGGGAAAAAATATATATACAACAATGGAATTATTGAAAAAGTCCGTGCGGATTTCAAGAATGAAAATCATGCACCTGCCTTTTGGATTTTTTACAATGATACCAACGAGACCGTATTGAAGAACGAAGGGTATGAATACATCGTATCTGGAGAAAAAACACAAGATACCTTATTGTATGATATTAAAACGTATTATAAGGGAAAATTTGAATATACTCAATTAATTAGGATTGCTCCAAATTATTTAAGTGAAGAACTAAAAAATTCTTCTTATTCAGAACTATTGGAAATGTTTTTCAGAAACGATTCTCTTATTGATTCAAGAACTGTAAACTATAATACTGATTCTTCAAGAACAGAAGAAAGATTCTATGTTGCGGATCTAGATGATAATTATAAATGTGAACTATACGATGAAGAAAATAATCTTCTATCTACTTTTTTATACAAGCCCGGCGAAAATGGATTCTCTATAATACAATCTAAAGGGGATAATTATACTGAAACCTATTTTATAAATGTAAAACAAAACACAACCACCCTCCACAAAACAGTCAAACCCGTCAAAATCTCCCCCAGGGCCCGCTACTTCGACCTGCTGGGCCGTTATAAGTACACGAGATAATCCCACGTTCTGCCCCCACTGCGGGTGCGATGTCAATAGGATTCAAACAAAAAGCGATGGAACCGTTAGGCACATGCCTGGCGGTTTTTTGTTATATTTAAAGCAAATTAAATAGGAGGAAAAATGGAACAACTCAAAAAAAGCAATTTTATCGCCTTGTTTTTTGCTAGTGCATTCGCGATAAGTACCACAGTTTCAGCTAACACTTGCACAGACGCCGTTTTCAAAGAGATTGCTGGTTACTACATGATTGAAGATAGCGGACTCCAATTAGATTCCGTCATCTCGCCAAATCTTTACAATCAAACATACACATACTCCAATGGCAAAGTGAGCAGAAGCCAATTTTTCGAGAAAGAAAGCGGCTCGACCTCCACAATGAATTACTATTGGAACAAGGATGAAAGCACCTTGACAAAACAGGGCATCGAGTATTTCATGAAGGATTCCATCTCAGGAGATACCACATTTATTTTCGAGAATTATTATGTCCAGGGAGTCTTGGGGAACCAAAAGACCATAAAGGTGACAAGTCAGTCCGCAAGCGTTCTGACAAAAGATCTGGATTTCGGTCAAGAAATTTTCGAGGAAATCATCAACAAGGGCGATACCGTGGTCATCAACAGATACTCCGGGAAGGACAATTCGGCATCGCTGTCCAATACAAAATTGTATGTAAGCAGCACGGAAAGCGACAAATGTCTTGAACTGAACAAAAATGGAACAATCGCCAATACGATTACTTACGAACCCATGAACGACGGCTATTCGTTGTCATTTTATTCCGATGGATTCATAACGATACATTATTATTCAAAAACCGAAGGAACCACCTCTATCCGCAAGACTGTTAAGCCCGTCAAAATCTCTCCCAAGGCACGCTATTTTGATCTGCTCGGCCGTTATAAATTCACGAAATAAACGAAGATGCCCGCCTTAGTTCGACATGCTCACTACAAGCCGCGGGCATGACAAAATCATCCCCCATTACACACCTCACACTCCACACTTCACACCATCATGCTCTGCCCTCACTGCCATTCCGAACTAAAAGACAACGCCACGTTCTGCCCGCATTGCGGGAGCGACGCCAATACCGGCTGGAAGGAAGGCGCAGAATTTACCGACCTCGAAACGCCGGATTACGATGAAATTTTGGAGAATGAATTCGGGACGGACGAATACGGCAACAAGAAGAAAAAGGCGAACCCGTTCGCCATCGCGGCTGCGGTAATTGTGGCGCTCGCGTTTGTCGCTGCAATGGTTCTAGCCCGATAGCCTTACGCGAAGGTTTTCTCTATTTCCTTGATGGTGTCTTCGGCTTCGCTGAACTCGTAGTCGTCAATCTGGTTAACGAGCTTTGTGATCAGGTCATTGACCTGGTCGCTGAATGCGAGATTTTCGACGGAATCCAGAATGCGCTTGCATTGTGTCGATGAACAGGAATCAACGGCCGGTTTCAATTCTTCGAGGGCTTTTTTCAGTTTTTCAACCGCATTCGGATCTGCAACTTTTTGCGCCGGGGTCGCCTGTTCTGTGGCGATATCCTTAAGCACAACCGAGAGGTCTTCGATCAATTCGTGGAGCGCTGATTCAAATGCGTTGTATTCGTCAAAATTACGCTGCTTTTGCGATAGGGTGTTTTCTACGGCTGCACCGAGCGATTGGACATGCGTGGAGCCGATGGTTCCGCAAAGGCCCTTGATGGTATGGGTAATGCGCGTCGCCTCTTCGAATTTGGACGTCTCAATTTTCTTGCGCAGGTCCAGTCCTGCATAATCGCGAACAAAGCCTTGCAGGATTCTCAAGTAAATGGTCTTGTTGTTGTTCGCATGGTAGAGACCGGAAGATGCATCGAAATTCCTGACCTTGGAGAACTGCGACACAAATATCGAATCGTCTTCGGCCATCTGGTTCTTGCCGGTCGAAACGACTGTCCGCTGTGATTCTGCTTCTTCGGCCGCAACGGGAAGGAACTTGGCCAAGTCCTCGTATAGCAAGGTCGGGTCGATCGGCTTCACGATATAGGAGTTCATACCGACCTCGAAGCATTCTTCCTTGTCTTTCTGGAATGCGCGGGCGCTCATGGCAAGAATCGGGACTTTCTTGAAATACTCCTCTCCCCTGCCTCGGATTTCCTTTGTCGCCGTAATGCCGTCCATCACAGGCATCTGCAGGTCCATAAGCACCAGATCGAAGGAATTCGGTTTCAGGAGGTCGAGCGCTTCCTTGCCGTTGTTCGCAATCATCGTGGTTAGCCCGACAGAATTCAGGAGGGATGTCGCCAGTTCCTGGTTCATCTGGTTGTCCTCCACGAGCAGGACCTTCGCCGGCTTGAAATAAATTTTGCGTTTTTCCTTCTTGACGGCCTTTCGGTAGGTAAGCGTCAGACCTGTGGCTTCTTGCAGGGCGCTGAGCAGCGAACTGATCTGTAGCGGTTTCGCAACGCAACTGTTATAGCCGAGTTTGACAGCCGTGTCATGCTCCTGTTCCTCGAAGTGGAGCGGGTGCATGAGAATTTTCGGGATGGAACGCATGGATTGCGGGATTCCCTTTGCAAAGTCGAACCCGGTTTCGAGGCCCATCTTGTAGTCGACGAGGAAGATGTCGTAGGGGGCTTCCTTGGCTTCTTCGTGGGCTTGGATAAGGTCGAACGCCTCGGCTGCCGAACAGGCTTCCTCGACCACGCAGTTCAACTTGGAAAGGATATGGCGCAACACGGCGCGAGCGTTTGCGCAATCATCCACCAGCAACACGTTCTTGCCGGCAAACGAATTGACGCTCTTCCATTTCGGCGTGCTCGCCTGGGGCGCTATCGGAATGGTAATCGTGAAGAAGAATCGAGAACCGACGTTCTGTTCGCTTTCGACCTGCATCTGTCCGCCCATGAGTTCCACGAGCGATTTGGAAATGACAAGCCCAAGTCCCGTGCCGCCGTACTTGCGGGTCGTGGAACCGTCCGCCTGGGTGAAGGCCTTGAATAGCCTCCCCTGCTGTTCGGGCGTCATGCCGATGCCCGTATCCTTCACGCTGAAGGCCAGGCGCACGTTCTTGTCGGTCATGCTTTCGATCTGGACTTTCAACGTGATGTCGCCTTTCTCGGTGAACTTTGTCGCATTGTTCACGAGGTTCGTGAAAATCTGCGAAAGACGTAACGGGTCGCCCATGAGAGTTTCGGGGATGTCCGGGTCCACATCGACAATCAGTTCGATGGGTCGGCCGGCGATTCGCACTTCGGCAAGCGATGCCACTTCGCTGATGACATCCTGCAAAACAAACTGCGTGACTTCGAGTTCCTGCTTTTTGGCTTCGATTTTCGAGAAGTCGAGGATATTGTTGATGATGCCGAGCAGGGACTTTGCCGCATGGCTGATGCGGTCGACAAAACCGCGCTGGCGCTCGTTCAATTCCGTTTCCGAAATAAGGTGTGCCATGCCGATAATCGCATTCATCGGGGTGCGGATTTCGTGGCTCATGTTGGCGAGGAATTCGCTCTTTGCCTGGGTGGCCTGTTCTGCAATTTCCCGAGCGGCCATGATTTCGGAAATGTCCGTCATCGAGAACATGTAGCCCACGATAGATTCCTGGGCCTTGAGCGTTACGGCTTCGCCGCGGAACCAGATTTCGCTCTGGCCGTTCTTGGACGGCAGCATGAACGAATCCTTCCAGATTTCGCGCTTGTCGAACGCCTCGTTTAATTTTTCCATCACGTTGTCGGGGAAACCGCACGAAGTAAGGTCGTTGAGGGAGAATCCCAACAGGTTCTGCCAGTCCATGCCGAAGATGTCGCCAAGTTGCTTTGACATGTACTTGATATGTCGGCTCCGGTCAAAAATCATGAGCAGGGAGCGGTCGGCCGAAAGCATGATGGTGTCAAGGATGGTGTCTTTCTGGATGCCGCTCGTTTCATCGTTCAACATGAAGAGGTAGCGGATGCTGCCGTCGGCTTCGGAAAGGAACTGGAAGAATATCTTCCACCAGAATTCTTCACCCTTCGAATTCTTGATCATCACCATCGTCTGGCGTTCGCTGGGGTGCAGTTCGCCTCCCATCGCCACGCGGTGTGCAAATTTCTTGAACTGCTCGGACGGAATGTATTTCCAAAGGGTTTCTCCCTTGATATCTTCACCGTCGTTCAAGAAATCGATAATTGTGCTGCTCGCCTGCAGAATGTCGAAGGATTCGTTTGTAAGGATTAGCCTCAGATTCGGGCTCGACAGGAGCGTATCGAAAAGCGAACTGGAACTCACGCTGTCGTTCAAGTCCTTTTCGATGAAGTGCTTGAAAAGGACTCGGGCGATAAGCCCCGCAAGGAGCATCAGTATGATGACCGCGAGAATGAGTGTCAGCTTGATTCCCTGGAACCGTTCGTTGAATTTCGCGACGACGGAGTTCTGGTGGAGAATGCGCACGACATAATAAGGCGACTTGCTCATGGGCGACATCATGAAGACGAAGCTCTGCCTATGGTTGTTGGTGCGTTCCAGGCGGAGGACTACGCCTTTCCCATACATCATGAGGGAGTCTACGTCGAAATCGCTCGAAACCATGTCGAGAAGCGTGCGAATGCTGTCCAGGTCAATTTTGCCAAGGTTCGTCTGCTCGGGATAATGCTCGATGATGTTGCTGTTGTTGTCGAGCAGGAGGATGATTCCGCCTTCGTTCTTGTCGACGCCGCTACTGAGCGTCTGCTCCAGTTCCTGCGTTTCCACATCTTCGGCCACGACGCCCTTCACATGTTTGCTTTTGTCTCGGATGGCTTTGGAAAGTGTCAGGACTTTCTTGTTGTTCGGTTTGCGGAAATTGGGCCCCGTGATGGCCACAAGCCCGTTGTTTCGCGACGCTTCCAGGTACCAGTCTTTGGTTCTGAATTCAGAAACACCTTTGTCAAGCGTGTTGCCCCGTGCGCTGATGTATTCGCCGTCGGCGGAACCGAAATAGACATCTACATGTTTTTCGTTTCCTTGCAGGTGTTTCTGAAGAATGGACTTTGCGTTCTGCTTGTTGATTCCGGATGCGTTTGAGACGAATTTTGAAAAGAGTTCCTGACGTTTGGAAATGAGCGCCTCGCAGGTCTCGACGGTCCGTTTTAGGGCGATTTCGGAACTGCTGTAGGCTGTAGAAATCAGGGAATTTTCGAGATAGTAGAGAAATGCAAAGACGAGCAATACGGTTGCGATGATAATCGGAATCGTATAGACAAAGGAAATGCGCCAGCTCAGCTTTCGGCGCTTTGCGTTTGCGGCACTTCTCGTCAAAATGAATTATCCTTGAACTGTTCGTAGGTTTGGGGGAGCTCGTCTGCGATGCTGATAAATGCATCCACGACATCGGGGTCGAATTGAGTGCCCTTCCCGTTTTGAATTTCCTTGACCGCATACTGGTGCGGATAGGGATCCTTGTAGGGGCGTTTGGATACGAGCGCATCGTAAACATCGGCGACCGCCATGAGCCTGGCCCCTACCGGGATTTCGTCTCCCTTGAGCTTGCGCGGGTAACCTTCCCCGTCCCATCGTTCGTGGTGAGCCCATGCGATATCGGCAGCAATCTTTACCATAGGATTGTCATGGAGTTCATGCGTGGCGTTCATGAGAACGTCATAGCCCATCTTGGGATGCTGACTCATGATTTGGCGTTCGCTGTCGTTGAGTTTTCCCGGCTTGCGCAGGATTTCGTCCTCGATGCCGACCTTCCCTATGTCGTGTAGCGGAGCTGCGGTCGCATAGTAGTCGACGTATTCCATGGAAGGAATCGATTCGGCAAATTTGGGGTTCTTCTGGAGAACTTCTGCAAGCCGCTGGACAATGACCTGCGTGCGTTTGATATGCCCGCCCGTTTCGGGGTCGCGGAATTCGGCAAGCGAACCGAGGCTTGTAAGCATCACCTTGAGGGTCTTGCGTAAATCGGCCGTTTTTTCGTCGACAAGTTCGTGCAGGTGGTCTCGCTGGCGTTTGTATTCGAGCTGGTTTTTAACACGAAGGAGCACAAGTTGCGGATTGCAGGGCTTGGCGATGTAGTCCACCGCTCCGAGATCGAGGCCGGTCTGTTCGCTGTCGCTGTCGGACTTGGCTGTCAAGAAAAAAACAGGGATATCCTTAAGGTCTTCCTTGGTTCGCATGACGCTTAGCGTTTCGTAGCCGTCCATTTCGGGCATCATTACGTCGAGAAGGACAATATCGGGGTGTACTTTTTCGGCAATCGATATACCTTTCTTGCCGTCTTTGGCCACATAGACATCATACTGGGATGATAAAACGCCTTCCAGGATCTCGATATTCGTCTTTGTATCGTCGACAATTAAAATTTTGGCACGGGGTTGTTCCATAAGCCCAAATATATGTTCAAAAAACGAAATAAGACAGCCTGTTTTATTCCAAAGTGGAATAAGGGAAAAAACGTAATGCCTTGACAGACTTTGCTTTATTACAAAAAACTTACTTTATTGTTGCGTTTTACGTTGATAATTTGTAAATACAAAAAACTACGACGGGGATTACGCCAAATTGAATTAAATTATATTAAAGAGCGAAAAAAGGAGTCCAAGATGGTCAAGGTTTGGGTAAAAAAGGAAATTATAGTGCTTCTTTTTTGTGCGGGCGCTGTTTCTGCACAAGTCGATGTTACCCCCTTCTGGCGCTCTGTCGACAGCGTTAGCCGGAGCCTGGGCAACTCGGCCAACGACCTGTATACCGACCTCACCCTCCTCGACACCATAAAGCTTGCCGGGGAAACCTTCCCCATCACCTGGAAAAGCAGCGACACGCTGTTCCTCACCCACGACGGCCATATCAACGGCAGGTTTGTGGGCGAAAACAAGCAAGTGACCCTCACGGCGACTATTCACGACGGCCTGAGCGCAAAGACGCAGGACGTGCCTTTAAAGGTCTCTATCCACGGGTACGAACCCTACTCCAACTACCTTTTTGCGTATTTCCCGGCCAACGACAACGAGAATATCTATTACGCACTGAGTAACGACGGCTACAGCTTTACCGCCATGAACAACGGAAAGCGCGTGGTGGCCGCCGACACGGTAAGCATCAAGAAGGGGCTCCGCGACCCGCACGTGCTGCGCGCTCCCGACGGCTGGTTCTACATGGTGAATACCGACATGAAGAGCGCCGAGGGCTGGGCAAGCAACCGCGGCATGGTGCTCATGCGCTCCCGCGACCTCATCAACTGGGAACACAGCACGGTGCATTTCCCGGACAAGTACAAGGGAAAGAACTTCGCGAACGTGACCCGCGTCTGGGCCCCCGAAACGTTCTGGGACGACACCTACGACAACGGCGACGGCACCAAGGGCCGCCCACTCGTGTACTTCTCCCTCCTGACCAACGATGGCACCATCAGCTACGACAAGGTATTCTTCGCCTACTCGAACAAGGACTTCACCGATTTGGAAGGCGAACCGCAGCACTTCTTTGACCGCGGAAAATCGACCATTGACATGGACATCGTCTACAACCCGGTCGACAAGTTTTACCACGCCTTCTACAAGAACGAAGGCGACGGCGGCATCTGCAAGGTGACCGCAAGTTCGCTCATGCCCAAGAGTGGAGCCGCCAGCGGTTCGCAGTGGAGCAAGCCGAGCAAGGCCCTGCAACAGACGACCGAGGCCGTAGAAGGTGCAGGAGTCTTCAAGCTCATCAACCAGAATTCCTGGGTGCTCATGTATGACTGCTACATGAACGGGCATTACCAGTTCACAAGCAGCCCCGACCTCGAAAATTTCAAGTTCGTACAGGATACCAAGACGAGCGGAGCGTTTACGCCCCGCCACGGCACCATCCTGCCGGTCACTGCCGAAGAGACAGCAAAACTCATGAAGGCCTTCCCCACGCCGGATTTTGAACCGCGGGTAATCGATATTCCCGATTCCATCGGCGTGTGCGACGGGAAGAAGGTGGTAGGCCCCTGCAGCGGCACGAAGATTGTCCCCTACGTGAAGGTAGATGACGGCGGTTGGAACGAAACGCTCGACCTGAAGGTTGCGAAGGGCGCTACGGTGCAGTTCGGTCCGCACCCCTGGGACGGCAAGATCTGGAACTGGGAAGGCCCTAACGGATTCAAGTCGACGACTCGCGAAAACTCGCTCAAGAACGTGGACGGCGACTTTAGTGGTTACTACTCTGTCGTTTACACGAACGAGACCGGATGCAAGAGCCAAGCCAAAATCAAGATTGTGGTAGATGACCCGGACAAGCCCTATAAGGAACCCGATACCACGACTCGCATCGTCGAACGCAGCCTGAATACCCGTGACCTCGAATTCTCGGGATTGCCCGTGCAGACAATTTACTTCACTATCCATGGACAGGTTCTTGAAGGAAAACCGCAAGTGCAAGGTCTATATATTCGAAAAGAATTGTTTGAAAACGGGACATCGAAAATTTTAAAGATTAGCGTAAGGTAAAAGATGATTTGCCCCAAATGCAAGCGAAAATACGAAGACGACATGCCCAAGTGCCTCTGGTGCGATGCACCGAACCCGAACTACGGAGCGGAAGATTCACCGGAAAACGAATCCGAACCTGAAATCAAGCCCGAAATTAAGGCAGAAACGCCCAAGCCCGAAACAAAAACCGCAAAAGGACACCACCATCACAAGTCAAAGGAGCCCGGCCTTAAAATATTCTGGCTAGCACTCCTTCTCGGTTTTACCGGTTTACACTGTACTAACAGCGGCAGAACCCTTCGCGGTGCACTTTACCTGGTTTTCGGCGGACTGTTTTACAAAATGGTCTACCTCATCTTTCAACATAACGGAATCGCGATTCCTGCCGCGGTATGCGCTGTCGCCTTTGCCTGCAGCGCTGTCATTGTATTCCTTTTCCTGAAGGACTTGTGGAAAATCTCACTCGGCAAGTACAGGAACCGAAAGACGGGGAAAAAATACGAGTCCAAATCATGGATGCCCGCATTGGCTCTCATTTTCACAATTTCCCACGTCGTGATGTTGAATTATAACGGATATACCACCTATGAGATTGTATGGAACAACGGTGAACGAGTTACCGCCAAGATGAAACTGGCAGTCGAAGACTACATGCTTGCCCAAAAGAATTATTTTGAACAGAGCGGCAAAATCGGCGACGTAAAGGAAATCCGCTACATGAGCGGATTCGTCAAATGGAACGGACAATTCCTATACAGAATGGACGGAAAAGGTCTTGAAGTCACGTACATGTCGAATTACCACTGCCCGTACAACACTATATGGCAAATTCTCCCAGTCTTCCACAACGGCACGCTCGATTGGGAAATCAATCTCCCCGAAAACAGCCGGTGCAACGAATTTGCGCACCAACTCGTGAGCCTCAAGGAATCCCTGAGCAACGTGCCCAAGGAATCAGAGCCCGCCGCAAGCACGCCCAAGCTTGATGAAAGCGTTGACGGGGTCGGCGTAGTTCCAGATACCACCCAACAGGAAAAAAACAAGTAACGGATACATCACGATGAATAAAATATTTATTTCAATTTTAATGCTCGTCTTTGGCTTCAGCCAAGCTCAGAATCAGGCTGCATATATTATCGATGCTCTTCGCGGAGATTCTGTCACCGTCTATGAAATTGCGAAAGAAAAAAATAAAAAAGACAAGAAGGAAACATACAAGCTCGGCAAAAAGGCTTTTGCACTCGCCAATGGGACTATAGTCCACATCAACAAAAAAGACACGACTTTAAACTACTTATCCGAAAAAATCGGCAAAGACAAAAGCCGCAATGCAAGTTTTGCAACCGTCACCATTGATGGGAAAAAATATTTCATTGTAGCCGATGCTCTTATGTTCGGGGATAACCCGGAAGACGCAGTGGACTTCGTCAACAAGCACAAAAACATGCACACCCCTATTTGCCGATTCTTTTATTCGACAACTCCGTTCATCGCTATTATTATTTTACTTGTAATCTTTTTGACATCAGCGTTTTTAGCGGACTTAGCTCCTTTTACAATTGTAGCTGTACTATCACTGCTTGGTGCCGTTTCTCTTGAGATTGTTGGCATTTACAATCTGGGCACGGACATTCTCTGGTGGCTTGATACAGATGCTTTGGGATGGGGCATGCTCATCTTGTTGCTGCTATGTTTCTTGATAGCTGTTATAATTCAGATTTGCGGAATGAGCATATTTAAGAATAGAATAAACACATCCGATGAACCGGGAGCCGAGCTTATTGTCTGGAGGCCGATTATTTTTACAATTATTGCCATAGTAATTGCTTCTGCAGCCCTTTTGTTGGGAGGGATGAAAATAACGCCACAGCAAATGACCATAAATGTCGGATTTGCCATTTCAGGCATAACGGTTCTCATTGGAATGATTACCACGGTTATCGGCAACAGCAAAGTCATAGGTAAACTTTCAGGATTCGTTTTCTCGCTCTTTGCAATAATTTGGTGTGTCGGTGTCGCATGTTCAATTGTACTGTTCATCATTGGCTTTTTAAAGGTCTTCTTGCAAATGATTATCATGGCTGTTGCCGGCGCTTTCGGCATGTTCGTTCTTAGCAAGGCCCAAACATCCACTCCACCCATGCGATTCGAATATATAGATGCACATGGCGGGAGACACAACAACGAGATAGACTGTAATGCGGCAAACCGCAGAATTGCGGAACAAGAAGAAAACGGCTTCTAATCGAAGCAAGGATTAAAAAAAATGGAATACGAATCTAACGCCCAACGATTCGATGTAACTTAATAAATGCGTTGACGGGGTCGGCGTAGTTCCAGATACCACCCAGCACAGAGATTCCCTGTAAGGGCAATTCCTTAATTTGAGCCAAATTCTCGTGGTCAATGCCCCCAAAGGCGATGACCTGCTGGTTCTTGTCCTTTAATTTGTCCGCCAGGTTCACAAAATCGACCGTTTCGACCGGTTCATAGACGGATTGGGGCTGGGAAACAGGGCCAATCAGTGCGCCAGCCACCCATTCGGGAAGCGATTCCAGCTGTTCAAGGCTGCGGCATAGCGCGACGCAATTGATACGTTTCCAGCGTTCGGGAATTTCGCCTGCGAGCACAGAGGCATCGATGACGCAGCCGCGCACTTCGAGGCGTTCGGCCATGTCGGGAGTTCCTCGGATCCAGATGCTGTCGCGGTATTCCATCGGAAGCGCCATAAGCCAGCGTTCGTAATCGCCTTCGCTTGCGTTTGGGGATCCCGCCCTTCCCCGCTTCCAGAGGATCAGGCGCGAAAGGCCACGCTTGAACATCTCCTCGATGTCGTCGAACTCGGAGGTAAAATCGTCAGGGGATGTCGTAAGCCACAGCCGCATGTGCGACAATATAGAATTTGTTATATTCTGCACATGGCCGATTTGAACGACAAAAAACTTGAATCCGGCGGAACTTCCGCGAACCAGCAGGGCATCCAGCCCGCTGCGTCGCAAAATGTAGATTCCGCGGACTTCGCGAAACTCGCCGATGCCACATCCTCCGAAGGAAGCAGCATCAACAGCGAGGACTACTGGTTCCTGAAACTGAACGGGAACTGCTAAAGGCGCAATGAGAGAACCCGCAGAACATAAACAGGAAAAAGAACGCTGCATCCTCGTGGGGATTTCGACACCCAAGGTGCGCCCGTGGCTTGTCTCCGAACAGATTGCCGAACTGGGCCGCCTTGCCGAGACTGCAGGGGCGATTGTCACGCGCAGCTTCTTACAGCGCGTTCAGAACTTTAGCCCGGCGACCCTCATCGGCGAAGGCAAGGTAAACGAGGTCAAGCGCGCCCTCGAAGAAGATAACGCAAAGATGGTCGTTTTTGACGACGATCTTTCGGGGTCGCAAGTGCGCAACCTGGAACAGCGGCTTCCGGGAATCAAGGTACTCGACCGCACAGGACTTATCCTCGACATCTTTGCGAAGCATGCCGTGACAGCGGAAAGCCGCCTGATGGTGGAAGTCGCACAGCTGCAATACATGATGCCGCGGCTCACCGGTGCGTGGACGCACCTATGCCGCCAGCACAACGGCGGCATCGGCACCAAGGGGCCGGGTGAAACGCAGCTCGAAACCGACCGCCGCATGATCCGCAAGCGCATCCAGGAACTCAAGAAGAAGCTCGAAAAAATCGAGGAGGCGCGCGAAAGCCAGGCCGAAAACAGGAACGACATTTTCCACGTGGGTATCGTCGGCTATACGAACGCGGGCAAGTCGACCCTCACAAACCGTCTGACCGGCGCGGACGTGTATGTAGAAGACAAGCTGTTCGCCACCCTCGATAGTACCACGCGAAAGCTTTATCTCGATGGCGAAAACATCATCCTAAGCGATACCGTGGGCTTTATCCGCAAGCTCCCCCACAACCTCATCGAGACTTTCAAGAGCACCCTCGGGGTGGCAGCGCATGCCGACTGCATTCTGGAAGTCGTCGACGGGAGCGCGCCGGATTACCGTGAACACCTGGAAGTGACCCACAAGACGCTTGAAGGCATCATCAGCAAGGTAACTCCGCGCATCCGCGTGTTCAACAAGGCGGAAATCTGCGACGAGGCCCGCCGTACCGAGCTCTTGCAGAACTATCCCGAAGCCATCCAGGTGAGTGCGCGCGAGAACATCGGCATGGAGCGCCTGCGCGACGCATTCAAGACGCAGCTTGCCGCCTGGAAAAAGAAACGCGAGGCCCAAGCCTCCATAATCAAGGAGAACGTCGATTCCCCCTGGCCGCTCCACCCTGCCGAAAGCGTTACGGACAGGAGCCTAAACAGCAAGCGCGACGAGAACTGGCGAGAACCCGGGATTTACGAAGTATGAACAAGGAAGAACTGAAAGAAAAATACGGGAAGAAGCGCGTACCGCACGAATGGCGCAAGACGGACTGGTTTACCACGCTCATCGTGACATTCTTCGGTTCGGGAATGAGCCCGAAGGCTCCCGGCACCATGGGAAGCCTCGCCGCGGCGATTGTCGCCTACCCCATGGCCGTGTTTGCAAACGACCTGCTCGGGCAATACGAAGCCTTCCCCATCGGCAGCGAAGACTTCGCCATCTTTGTAAGCATTCCCTTCCTCCTTGCGGCACTCTTCTTCTTTTTCGCCCCCATTCCCTTCGTGAACAAGGCCATGAAAGATACCGACACCGAGGACCCGGGCTGGATCGTAATCGACGAAGTCTGCGGAATTTTCACGGTACTCGCGTTCGTCCCGAGCGTTGTCATCGTTGACTGCCCCTGGGTGCTTCTCTTTGCATTCGGGCTTTTCCGGTTCTTCGACATTTTCAAGCCGTTCGGAATCCACCGCTTCGAAAAGTTCCCCGGTGCATGGGGTGTGATGGCCGATGATTTGCTGGGTGGGCTTTACGCAGGCTTATTGATGGGCCTGGGGTTAACGGCCTATCTCGCGACGTTGTAAGGCTAATTGGATGCCGCTTACCGGCTAGTAGTCCTTGAGGCAGCGCACGGAATACATGTTGCTGCTCACGTCGAATTCCATCCTGAAATCGCCTGGGGGTTCGAGATGCCAGCCGTAAGCATCGCCATCTTCGGTCGTGGAACTCCAGAAATGCGCAGAAGTTCCCAATTCCACAAATTCGTCGGTCGCCTTGCCCGCAGGTACTATGTCAAACCCGTAACGGTCGCTGCCATCCCACTTGTCGCGGGACTTTAAACTCATCCAGGCAGCTTCCTTGCCGTCGCTATCCTCGATAAACGTGCGGAAGCGTTTCCATTCGTCGTTCTCGGGCAGGTGCCAGCCTGCAGGACAAGCCTTGTTTGCCATCTCGAAATTGTAAAGCCGGCCGTACTTTGCGCAGTTCTCGTTCTTGTTGTCGTAGCAGGCGCTCCCCTTCACGTTGTACGCGAGGTTTTCCGCCATCCATATGCGGCTCCCGATAACAACCGTCCTGTAGGTCTTGCCGTCACGGCTGTCGCGGAACGAGCCCGTCTGAGGCAGGGCAATCGCGAATGTCGCGCAAAGTAAAAGCGAAATGCAGGCAACTTTAGGGATGCAATTCACGCGAACCTCCTAGAACTTTATCGGATAGAGTAAATACCAGTTAAATTCCGGATAAACTTGGATGGCCGGGGCGGGCAGCTTGAAGTAGTTCAGGTACTTGATGAGTGTGCGTGCCCAACGGCTCTGCGGGCGGAACGCTTCCAGGTCATAATCAAGCGCCAAGTAGACTTCGCGGTGCCTGTCCTTGTCTGGAGCATGGTAGTCCATCGCCGTTTCGTCGATGCTCAGGCCCGCAGCAAAGGCTAGCCAGCTCGGATAATACTTCCGTGCACCAGCAGGCAGCAGGCGGTAGGGCTTGAACGATGCCCAGAATGTCTGGTTCACATAGTCATCGGTAAAGACGGCATCGCCACGGTGAGTTGTCTTGTCGTAAAAATACGTAGAATTTATCCAGTAACTCCACTTAAGATCTACGTACTTGAATATAGGTACATAGCGTTCCGCCATTGGCAAGAAACCACCGAGGGTTCCCGACAGCACGTCAAAAATGCTGAACCCCCATGCAGGCGAATAGCCATCCTTCACATCGATTGCGATATGCGTCGCCATCGCGGAAAGGCCTGCATACAAATAGGACTGGAATTCCGAAAGGCCTGACCAACGGTATCCTTCATAGAAAGTTTCACCGAGAACCACGCCAGCCGCAAAATGGCCAAATTTATCCAGATTCAGCGCATACTTGAAATCGTTTTCAAAGTGAAAATGGCTAGAATCGTTGTCCCACCAACCCTTCGCAAACACGAACACGTAGGCCGCCGCATACGAAGAAAGAGCAAGTCCGCCGACAGTTCCCACCTTCCACCACGAAATTTCCGACTTGATATCGACGGAATCCTCGCTACGGTAATCCCATGTGGAATCGCGCCAAGTAGGCGGATCATAAGGGGCCGCCTGCGTGGACTGCACAAGGCAAACCAGCAAAATAGCCACAATTGCGAGGGATTTTGGAAAGGAAAACTTCACTTTATTAAAGATAGAAAAGGAAAACCCCGCCTGAAGGCAGGGTTTTCTCGCAAAGTTGCATATAGCCAACAATTAGTCGCGGGCCAAGAGAAGCACGCTGTTCTGGCCACCGAAGCCGAAGCCATCGGACAGGGCGTACTTGAAGTTGTGGCTCGTGTTCTTGTTCGCGCAAACATCGAGGTGGATGCGTTCGTCCTTGTTGAACACGTTCGTCGTAGCGTGAATCATCTGGTTCTGCAGAGACTTCACCGTGATGATGGCCTCAAGGGCACCGGCAGCGCCGAGAGCGTGTCCTATCATGCACTTGGAGGAGTTGATCTTCAGGGAATCGGAAGCACCGAACACCTTCTCGAGGGCGGAGCATTCGGCAACGTCACCGAGCGGAGTCGACGTACCGTGGGTATTCACGTAGCCAACATCCTTCGGGGAGATGCCTGCATCGCGGAGGGCCATCTCGATTGCGAGACGCACGCCTTCACCGTCTTCACGCGGGGCGGACATGTGGTGGGCATCGGCGCTCATGCCGACAGCAGCAACGCGGGCAAGGATGTTCGCACCGCGCTTCTTGGCGTGGCTAAGGCTTTCGAGCACGAGGATGCCGGAACCTTCGCCCATTACGAAACCGTCACGGTCCTTGTCGAACGGGCGGGAAGCAGTGGCCGGATCATCGTTACGCTTGGAGAGGGCGTGCATGTTGGTAAAGCCAGCCAGGGCGAGCGGGTTCACCGTCTCGTCGGTACCGCCAGCCAGCATGATGTCGGCACGGCCAAGACGGATGGCGTCAAAGGCGGCTGCGATAGAATGGTTGGAGGTTGCGCAAGCAGAAACCACGGCGAAGCAGGGGCCCATCCAGCCGGTGCGGTTGGAAACTTCGCCGGCGGGCATGTTGGTAATCGACATCGGGATGAAGAACGGAGAAACACGGTTCGGGCCACGGGTGCCCCAGGTAACCGCGTTGTCGGTGTAAGTGTTCATACCGCCGATACCGGCACCGATAATCACGCCAGAGCGGGACGGATCTTCGGCTTTCGGATCGATTCCTGCATTCTTCAAGGCCTGGAAAGCGGAATAGACTGCATATTGGATGCACTTCGAGAACCTGGACTGGTCGCGAGCGCTGAAGAATTCGGAACCGTCGAATTCCTTGACCGCAGCCGCAATTTGGACCGGCAAAGCGGAAACATCGAACCTGTCGATTTTTGCGACGCCGGACTTGCCCTGCAGAAGGCTGTCCCAGAGGATGTCGGGAGAATTGCCAAGGGCCGAAACACAGCCCATACCAGTGATAACTACTTCTTCCATAGTGTGTTCCTGTATAACAAATTAACGAGGCCGAATATAGCAAATAATTTTCTTACAATAAAGTGTTTTATTTCTCATTGGGGGCATTGCTTGACGAATTACAAAAATAGGTGGACAAATGGCATAAAAAAAAGTATGTGAGACGCCTTGTTCACACAAAAAACTAAATTTAACGCGGTATGACAAAAAAGAAAAGTTCTAGAAACCTGGTCTGGATGGACCTGGAAATGTCCGGTCTTGACCCTGAAAAGGACGTTATCCTCGAAATAGCCACCATCGTCACCGATGCGGAACTCAACATCCTAGCCGAAGGGCCCGTCGTCGCCATACACCAGAGCGAAAATGTGTTTGAATCGATGGATGAATGGAACTCCTCGCACCACACTGCAAGCGGACTCGTGGACCGTTGCCGCCATTCCAGGTATTCCGTCTCCGATGCCGAGAATGTGACTCTCGACTTTATCAAGCCCTTTACCGAAAAGACAAAGAACGTGCTGTGCGGCAATTCCATCACGCAGGACAGGCGTTTCCTGTATAAGTACATGCCCGAAATATCGAACTGGCTATGCTACAGGAATATAGATGTCAGTTCCATCAAGGAACTCTCGTTCCGCTGGTACCCTCAGCTTGCCGAATTCCAGAAGGAAAAACGCCACGAGGCCCTGAACGACATCCGCGAAAGCATCGCCGAACTCGCCTACTACCGTAAGACCATTTTCAAGTAAATCGATGAAATATTACTACGACCCCCAGAATCGACTTCCCTACAAGAAAAGATTACGAAATCGTTGCATCGCCATCGCCATTTTTGTTGCAGCCTGCGCCCTGATTGGCTCGTGCATATTCAAGAACGACGAAAAGTCGACGCAACCGAGAGGATTCGTCGTAAACGGCAATGATCTTACGGCGACATCCAAAGAATGGATCAAGGACACACTCCGTGTGGATTCTTCCATCATCGATTCGCTCAAGGAAGCGCACCGAGCAATCAAGGTGAAGGATCCATTAACCGAGTCCGCAGCAAAGAGCCTTTTTTTCGGCGAAGCCAAGGCATCAAAGGAAGCCGCCACTGAAGCAGCACCGAAAAAAATCGATTCCGCATCCGCAGATACCGCAGCAAAGTCGATTCCTGAAAACGACCCCGTAGATTCCGTACACATCAAGAACCAGAAGGACGTATTCCTCGCTCAGAAAATCGACAACATGCTCCGACGTTTCAAGCCCATGTACGGAGTCGTCCTTGTCGTGGATCCCAAGAGCAACGAGATTATCGCCTGGGGTGAAACGAAGGATTACAAGGTCCAGAACGAGCCGGATTTTTTCGTGAAGAACACCTTCCCTGCCGCATCGCTTGCAAAGACGATTACCATTGCCGCCGCCATGGACGCAAACCGTTACTCGCTCAACACGCCCGTCCCGATGCTCGGGGCCAGTCACACGCTCTACAAGCGGCAACTGCGCGTCCCCGAAAACTATCATGGCACAACCATCAGCCTCGCCGACGCCTACGCGAAATCCGCGAACCCACCCCTGGCGCTCATCGGCATGGACATCGGTGCAAAGCGCCTCCGCGAAGCGGCCAGGAACCTCGGCTACAACATGAACTTCCCCGGCGGGATTCCCGGAAAGTCTTCGTACGCACCGCCCGACACGGGATACGGGCTTGCCGAGGCTAGCTGCGGCTTTACGGAAGCGACAACCCTCACCCCGCTCCTTGCGGCCGCACAGGTCCGTTCCATCCTTACCAAGAAACCGCTCGAAATTCCATGGGCAGAAAACATCGCCCCCTACGCGCCCAAGAGCCGTATCGCGCTCGACGTGAAAAAATTTAACGAAAACACCTACTACGGGTTGCGCATGGCGATGATTCGCTCCATCACGAACGGGACCGCCAGGAAACAGATTTCGACGCGCAACATGGCCCGCAAGAATTTTGCGGCTCTCGATATCGGCGGAAAGACCGGCTCGCTCGATGGCCAGGATCCCCACGGTCGCTACGAGTGGTTCATGGGGTTCGCTCAGTCGAAGGAAAACCCGGACAAGGCCGTCGTCGTGGTCGTGATGCAGGTGCACGACCTGCAGGGCTACCGTTCGCAGCCGGCAACGCAGGTTGCCGCGATGATTATGAATTATTGGGCGCATCAGAACCTTTGGCCCCAAAAATAACCTGCTTACTATACTAGATTTTAAATAAAAGATGAGGATTTTATGGAACCTACCTGGTGGAATTTGATACCGACCTACTTTGACGGAATCGCATTTACAATACCGCTCCTCAATTTTCAGGTTCACTGGTACGGCGTGATGTATATTTTCGCATTCTTCACCGCCTACTTAACCATGTGGAAAATCAACTCGAAGGAAAACCTCGGATACACCAAGGAACAGTTCGACAACCTGTTCATGTGGGCAATCGCGGGAATCCTCATCGGGGCGCGCCTCGGCTACGTTTTCTTCTACAAGCCAGGCTACTACCTCGCCAACCCGACCGAAATACTCATCCCGATGACTCACGACGCCCTCGGTTGGCATTTTACGGGAATTGCAGGCATGAGCTACCACGGGGGACTCATTGTCGGCTTGATCTTTGTTGTCATTGGTATGAAACGTAACAAGATGGATGTGTGGAAAACCCTGAACCTTTGCTTTTTGGCGGCCCCCCTCGCCTACACCTGGGGCCGTTACGGCAACTTCATCAATGGTGAACTTTTCGGTGAAGTTACCACCAGCGGCATCGGCATGTATTTCCCGCTTGCACACGACAGTCCTGTCACGAACCCGATTCTGCACCACCCGAGCCAGCTCTACGAGATGCTTTTCGAAGGAGTCATCCTGTTTGCGGTTCTCTACAACCTGAGACGCATTCCGCTGCTCAAGGACAAGATGCCCTGCCTCTACCTGATGGGCTACGGCCTGTTCCGGTTCTTCATCGAGTTTTTCCGCAGGCCCGATGCGCACCTCGGACGCGTCGACCTGTTCGGCATGAGTCGAGGGCAGACTCTCTGCAGCCTGATGATTATTACTGGGTTTGTGTGGTTGATTGTCTTGATTTATAGGCAAAAGAAGCTCACACAAAAAGCCAATTAAAAAGCGCGACTTCCGCCTTATTGTGTTTTACATTTTTTGTAATGCACTTTTGCGTTTTGGAAAGAAAATGTAAAAGATTTGGCGTTTTCGGGCAAATTTCGCGAAAAATTTTCTCTTTTTATACCTTACCAGCGTATTTTGATTATGCTAATTTTTGGTTCCGATGAAAAGGAATATTGAACATCGGATTTTTCTTACCCCCGTTTTTAATCGTCTTTATCGTTTGGCAAAAGCTTCTGGCTTTTGCCTTTATTTTTTACTGTCTTTGTCATTCTGGAGCCTCGCAGAGGCGATAGAATCCATAGCATTTCACCCTACCGCCCTTACAGGGCTCCGGGGAGACAATTCAACGAAGCAATTTCATTACACAGCGAGCAATATATGACTGACAAGTTCAACTGGAAAGCGAAACGCGAGAAGAAAGCGTTCTTGGCACTGGCGGATGGCGCCGTGTTCCACGGGTATGCCTTTGGTAGTGCAACCGATACCGTCGGCGAAGCGGTGTTCAACACCGGCATGGCGGGCTACAAGCAGATTTTGACGGACCCCTCATACGCGGGACAGTTCGTGGTGTTCACCACGGCAGAAGTCGGCGCTTACGCCGCAAACCTCGAGAAGTCCGAATCCCGCGACGTGTTCCTGAACGGGATTGTCGTGAACTCGTTGGACGACGTGAGCAAGGAAATTGGCGAAGAAAGCCTGCATGACTACATGCTCGCCCACAAGAAGCCTGGCATCGCGGGAGTCGATACGCGCGCACTCACGCTCCACCTACGTGAACACGGAGCACAGAAAGCCTACCTGCACGTAGATGGCACCGACATGAACGAAGCCGACGCGATTAAACGCGCCCAGGAATGGGAGGGCCTCGACGGCCAGGATTACGCCAGCAAGGTCAGCGACCCGAAGGGTTACGAGTTCAGCACCGAAGGCGACCTGAACGTTGTCGCGCTTGATTTCGGAATCAAGACGAACATCTTGAGAAATCTCGCCGCGCAGAACATGAAGGTGACGGTGCTTCCGATCAACGCCACCTACGAACAAATTATGGCGAAGAATCCGGACGGCGCTTTCCTCTCGAACGGCCCTGCCGACCCGAACAGTCTCCCGCAAGTCGCTGCAGTCGTCAAGCAACTCCTGGGCAAGGTCCCGCTGATGGGCATCTGCCTCGGTAACCAGCTTTTGGGTCTTGCTCTCGGCGCGAAAGTTTCCAAACTCAAGTTCGGCCATCACGGCTGCAACCATCCGGTGAAAAACTTGAAGACCGGCGCCGTGGAAATCACGAGCCAGAACCACAACTACGCCATCGAAGAATCGACCCTCCCCGCGAACGTGGAAGTCACGCACATCAACCTGAACGACAATACCGTCGAGGGCATCCGTCACAAGGAACTTCCCGCATTCAGCGTGCAATACCACCCGGAATCCGCTCCGGGTCCGAACGATTCCTACTACCTGTTCGGCGAATTCAGACAAATGATTCTTGACTTCAAGGGAGCAAAATAATGACGAAGGCCGCTCCCAAAAAACAGACCAAGTACATCTTTATTACCGGCGGCGTGGTCAGCTCCCTCGGTAAGGGAATCACCTCCGCATCGCTGGCGCTGCTTCTCAAGAGCCGCGGCTACAAGGTGTTCATGCAAAAGCTCGACCCGTATCTGAACGTGGACCCGGGTACCATGAGCCCTTACCAGCACGGCGAAGTTTTCGTGACCGACGACGGCTACGAAACCGACCTAGATTTGGGCCACTACGAACGTTTCGCAGGCGTGCAGTGCTCCAAGGCTTCGAGCTACACTTCGGGTCGCATCTATTCCTCCGTGCTTTCCAAGGAACGCGCGGGCAAGTACCTCGGCGGCACCGTGCAGGTCATCCCGCACATCACCAACGAAATCAAGGACGCCTTCCGCTCTGCAGCCGAAAGCGGTGCCGACATCGTGCTCTGCGAAATCGGCGGAGTCGCTGGCGACATCGAATCGCTCCCCTTCTTGGAAGCAGCAAGACAGTTCCGCTTCGAAGTCGGCGTGGAAAACACCTGCTTTGTCCACCTAGTTTTGGTGCCTTACCTCAAGGCCGCAGGCGAACTCAAGACAAAACCTTCGCAGCACTCGGTTGCCGAACTCCGCAACATCGGTATTTTCCCGGACATTCTCGTATGCCGTACCGAAATGACGATTCCGCAGGATCACCTCAACAAGCTCGCGCTCTTCTGCAATGTGAAGCCCGAATGCGTGATTGAAGAAAAGGACGTGACGGATTCTGTATACGCCGTGCCCCGCGAACTTTCGAAGCAAGAACTCGACCTCCGCGTGCTTGAACAGCTCCACTTGAGCGTACACCCCATCATCCACTCCGAATGGGACAAGCTCGTAAAGAAGGCCACCCAGCCCAAGTACGAATGCACCATCGCGCTCGTGGGCAAGTATATCGCCATCCGTGATGCCTACAAGTCCGTACACGAAGCCCTGCAACACGCCGGCATGGAACACAATGCCAAGGTGAAGGTGGAATGTATCGAGGCCGAAGAACTCGAAAGGAATCCGAACTTGATCAAGAACGCAGACGGCATACTGATTCCGGGAGGCTTCGGTAGCCGCGGCGTGAACGGCAAATGCGTGGCCATTCGCTATGCCCGCGAGCACAAGATTCCGCTGCTCGGCATCTGCCTCGGCATGCAATGCTGCGTGATTGAATTTGCACGCAACGTTCTCGGCTGGAAAGACGCCAACTCCACGGAATTCGACGAAAAGACGGCCCACCCGGTTATTGACCTGATGGACGAACAGAAGAACGTCACCGAAAAGGGCGGCACCATGCGCCTCGGCGCTTACCCATGCAAGCTCATGAAGGATTCCAACGCGGCAAAGCTCTACAAGAGCGAAAAAATCAGCGAACGCCATCGTCACCGCTACGAATTCAACTACAACAGCGAATTCCGCGTCGCCTTGGAAAAGGCGGGCCTGAAAATCGCCGGCACATCGCCCGACGGCAAGCTCGTAGAAATGGTGGAAATCAAGAACCACCCCTACTTTGAAGCCTGCCAGTTCCACCCGGAATTCAAGAGCAGGCCCACTGCACCGCACCCGCTGTTCAGCGGGCTTGTAAAGGCGGCATTAAATAAAAAAAATGTTTCGTTCAAAAAAATGAACGAAACGGCACACGCTTCGCATGTGCAAGAACAGAAGAATAGCAAAACAAAAACTGCAACCGCAAAAGCCGCGCAGAAGAATGTGAATGGAGGCAAGAAGAATGCCTAAACGTACAGACATCAAGAAGATTATGCTCATTGGCTCCGGCCCGATTGTGATTGGCCAGGGCTGCGAATTTGACTACTCCGGCGTGCAGGCCTGTAAGGTGCTCCGCCGCGAAGGTTACGAAGTGGTGCTGGTAAACTCTAACCCGGCCACCATCATGACCGACCCCGAAATGGCCGACCGCACCTACATTGAACCGCTAAGCGTCGATATTCTGCACGAAATCATCCGCCGCGAACGTCCGGACGCATTGCTCCCCACACTCGGTGGCCAGACGGCACTCAACCTCGCCATGGAACTGAACGAACGCGGCATTTTGGACCGCTACCAGGTGGAACTCATCGGTGCAAAGGCAGAATCCATCCAGCGCGCCGAAGACCGTCACCTGTTCAAGGAAGCCATGCTCAAGATCGGTCTGGACCTTCCGCGTTCCGGTTCCGCACACTCCATGTCTGAGGCGACCGCCATCGCCCACACTATCGGAAGCTGGCCGCTGATCATCCGTCCAGGCTTTACCCTCGGCGGCACTGGTGGCGGTATCGCCCACGATCCCGAAGAATTCGAGACCATCGTGAATCGCGGTCTTGACGCCTCGCTCAACAATGAAGTCCTTATCGAAGAATCGCTGCTTGGTTGGAAAGAATTCGAAATGGAAGTCATGCGCGACAAGAAGGGCAACGCCGTTATCGTCTGCTCCATCGAAAACCTGGACCCCATGGGCGTGCACACCGGCGACTCCATTACGGTCGCCCCAATCCAGAGCCTTGATGACCGCGCTTACCAGGCCATGCGTGACGACTCCCTGAAGGTCATGGAAGCCATCGGCGTCGAAACCGGCGGATCCAACGTTCAGTGGGCTATCGAACCCAAGACCGGTCGTCGCATCATTATCGAAATGAACCCGCGCGTAAGCCGTTCTTCCGCACTTGCCTCCAAGGCGACGGGCTTCCCCATCGCAAAGATTGCAGCACTGCTCGCCGTGGGCTACACCCTCGACGAACTCCGCAACGACATTACGCAAACGACCCCGAGCTGCTTTGAACCGGCGCTTGACTACGTTGTGGTGAAGGTTCCGCGCTTCACGTTCGAAAAGTTCCCGAAGGCCGATTCCACGCTCGGCACCCAGATGAAATCTGTGGGCGAAGCGATGGCCATCGGTACGAACTTCAAGCAGGCCATGCAGAAGGCGCTGCGCTCGCTCGAAACAGGTTACGGTGGATTCGGTTCTTGCGCCAAGTGCGAAAAGTTCAAGGAATACGACGACGAAACGCTCACCAAGGAAGTCGCCCGTCCGAGCGCCGAACGCATCTTCGTGCTGTACGAAGCGCTGCGCCGCAAGTGGGGCGTCGAGAAGCTGTACGACATCACTCGAATCGACCGTTACTTCCTGCGCCACCTCGAAGAACTCGCCCTCTACGAAGACGAAATCCTTTCCGCAGGCTCGTTGGAAGCGCTCGCCAAAGACGTACCGCTTTTCCGCCAGGCCAAGGAACTCGGCTACAGCGATATCCAGATTGGTTACCTGTTCCACAAGACTCCCGAAGAAGTCATGGCGGTGCGCAAGCAGATTGGCCTTGTTCCGAGCTACTACTCCGTCGATACCTGCGCCGGCGAATTCGAAGCCATCACGCCGTATTATTACAGCTGCTGGGCCGAAAATTCCGAACCCGTCCGCGAAATTCCGGGTCACGGTCACAAGAAACGCATCATGGTGCTCGGCGGCGGTCCGAACAGAATCGGCCAGGGTATCGAATTTGACTACTGCTGCTGCCACGCCGCCTTTACGCTGCGTCGCGAAGGCTACGAAGTCATCATGGTGAACTCGAACCCCGAAACGGTTTCCACCGACTACGACACCTCCGACAAGCTCTACTTTGAACCGCTCACGCTCGAAGACGTGATGGGCATTTACGAACGCGAAAACTGCGCGGGCGTGATTGTGCAATTCGGTGGTCAGACTCCGCTGAACCTCGCCATGCGTCTCAAAAAGGCCGGCGCAAACGTCGTAGGTACAAGCCCCGAAGACATTGACCTCGCCGAAGACCGCGACTTCTTCAAGCAGCTGGTTGACAAGGTCGGCATCAAGCAGGCCGAAAGCGGCATCGCTCACAATGTGGAAGAAGCCCTCGCTATCGTCGAGAAAATCGGCTACCCCGTTCTGGTGCGTCCGAGCTTCGTTCTCGGTGGCCGCGGCATGGTGATTGTCTATAAGGAAAAATACCTCCGCAAGTTCGTGGAAGAAGCCGCCGCCATTGGTGAAGGCAAGCCGATTCTTATCGACCGCTTCTTGGAAGACGCCACCGAACTCGATGTAGATTGCATCAGCGACGGCAAGCACACCGTGGTAGGCGCCATCATGGAACACGTGGAACCCGCAGGCATCCACTCCGGCGACTCCGCAAGCGTCATCCCGCCCATGACTCTCTCCAAGGAAATCCAGGACAAGGTCCGCGCCTACGCCAAGGAATTCGCGAAGGAACTCCACGTTTGCGGCCTCATGAACATGCAGCTCGCCGTGAAGGACGGCGAACTCTACATGATCGAAGTGAACCCGCGTGCATCACGCACCGTGCCGTTCGTTTCCAAGTCCATCGGCGTCCCGCTTGCAAGCTACGCCAGCCGCTGCATGCTCGGCGAGACCCTCGAACAGATCGGCTTCACCGAAGAAGTCCACGTGCCTTACGTGAGCGTCAAGGAAGCCGTGTTCCCGTTCGTCAAGTTCCCGGGTGTCGATATCACGCTTTCTCCGGAAATGAAGTCCACCGGCGAAGTCATGAGCATCGATCGCGACCGCGGCCTTGCCTACCTCAAGAGCCAGCTCGCTGCAGGCAACAAAGTGCCGAGCGAAGGCAACATTTTCGTCTCGCTCAAAGACGAAGACAAGCAGAAGGCCGTCCCGCTCATTCGCCAGCTCGTGAACCTCGGATACGAACTGTACGCCACCCGCGGCACCTCTACGATGCTCTACAACGAAGGCATCAAGACCCGCGCCGTGTTCCGCATCTCCCGTGGCCGCCCGAACCTGCTGGACCTCATTCACGACAAGGAAGTGCAATGGATCGTGAACACCACCGAAAACGGTGCCGAAGCCATGGTGGACGAAATCCAGATGCGCTCCAAGGCCGTTGTCTCGGGCATTCCTATCACGACGACCATCGCCGCCCTCACCTCTACCGTGGAAGGCCTCATGGACAAGCACGACTTCGGCCGCTTCGAAGTCTGCAGCTTGCAGGAATATCACAGACATGTGAAGAAGTAAGGTTTCCCTTCAAAACTTTAAACGCAGACTCATCCGAGCCTGCGTTTTTTCATTTTACCGGAAAACCTATATCTTGAACAAGGCTATTTCTTCTTGGGTAAGATTGCTGATGTCCTTGCCGTTCCTGTCGGCGTACCGAGCCAGTTCCAGCAAGTTGAACTTGCAGGGAGGCGTGTTTCTGTACGGGTCGGGAACCGCCGAAAACGGAATCCGCACATCGGACAGAATGTCATCAGCCTTTTCAGTTCCATTCATAAGTATCGACCTCCAGGAGTTTTTGTGATGTGGCCTTATCAAACCAAAAAAAGATGGAAGGCGGCACATAAACCTATTTAGTTCTTGACGCATCGAACGTTTAGACTTATATTCTTACTTTCCGACGTCTTTTTTACGCCATCTTTTTCATAATTAAAATTCACATAATATGCATAATCCGTATCTTCTGCAGTTGATGTCCATAAATAAGCATAATAGCCCACATAATAGTAACGACCATCATTACTCTTGGCACCCACAGGAAACACAGAAAAGCCCATTGCATCAATTCCATTTTTCACCTTCTTAGATTTTTGCCATTCCTGTGACGACTTCAACATATATCCAGCAATCTGTTCACCACCTACAGCACTAAATAGTTTTTCATACTCAGACATATCAGGTAAATGCCACCCTGCCGGGCATGCCCTAACAGCGGCTTCCCATGTATACAAACGACCATGTTTATTACAATTGGTAGAAACATCTCCATAACACCAACTACTATCCATTTTAAAATTCAGATTTTCCCCCATCCAAGTTTGATCAGCAATTTTTATAGTTTTATAAATTTTGCCATCACGATTATCCCTCATTGTAGATTCAATAGATACAACCGAATCAATATAAACATCGTCACACATAGATTTGAAATCAGGAACTAACTTTTCACATGCTGCACTTTTTTCAGCATGTTCTGCATCAAACTTTACATTCACCAAGCAATCATAATGTAATTTTTTTATAAAATGATGCCAATACTCTTGCCCAACTTTTTCTTTTTTATGTTCCTTTTCTATGCTACCATAAATTTCCCATGCAGAAAATTGAGGACACCCTTTTATATTTCTTTGACTTATTAAGCCGAATGATTTATTCACCTTTTCAACATTTTTAAAATCAGGTGTATCCCCAACATTCAGCCCTATTTCCCAAGCCGTTCCAATTGTTTCTTTTTCCAAAAAATAGGCATTCTGCAGTTTTAGATATGTTGTCAGCACTTCGTTAGCATATTTTGAAGCGCCATCATTTTGGTTGTTGACAAAATAATATACACCCCCAACAACAAGCCCAATTGCCAATAGAATAAAGACTAGCGCAGCGCTAAACGACTTGTTATTTTTTTCAGAAAAAACATCCCCAGAAAAATTCCCTTTTACATTTTTTTGAGCAGGAACATTTTCTTTCAGATCAACATTTTCTTTTACGGCAGACTTACACTCTAAACTTTTCTCTTTCGGCGGTTCCTTTTCAATGGTTTCTAGATTAATTTCGTTTTTCCCATTATGTTCAGAAGGCTTGCCGCATACGGAACAAAACTTTGCGCTATTTTTTAAAGGACTTCCACATATTAAACAAATATTAGCGTCCATCCAAAAAGTGGCAGGTATTTCTTTACCGCATTTAGAACAAAATTTAGCCTTCAGATTTAAAATACATCCGCATTGTGGGCAAAATTTTGGTACAGGGGCTCCGCATTTCTTACAAAATTTAGCATCCGAAACTAGTTCGGCCCCACACTTTACACATTTAACATTATTAATCGATTTTCCACACGAACGACAGAACTTCGATGAAGCATCAACCACATGTAGGCAATATGGGCAAACAGGCATAACGAGCTCCTATATGAAATAAATGACAAAAGGAATACTGGCCGCAATTGTAGCTAATCCCGCAATCAAATTAGCCGGAACATCTTTTTCATTTTCTGGTGAAGTTATACACATAATTATTCCGCCAACGAAAAGAACCATAGAAACGACAAATCCACTTCCCAAACTAATTTCAACAATAGTTTCTTTAGCCCTGTTAATCAATATAACAGCCATCGACACTAAATCAACAAGACAAACCGCGCCAAAAACTGCTCCACTTCTTCCACTAGAGAAACTACATGCAAAAGCCATAATTGTGCTACTGATTAAGACGGTCCCCAAAAAAACAATAATACGGAGTCCCTCAACATTTTCACTCACATTTCTTCCAAAACTACTTATTTTACTAGACAAATTAAATAAATCATATGTTGTAAATTCAGCAACAGAAATTCCATTACATGACACTATAAATAAAGGCAAGAGAAAAACAAGAAAAGTCAATCCAAATGGGATTCCTCTTATAAACTGCATCACCATCTTCCCCATACTTGGAGAATTTTCTGTATACTCGGATATAGACGTTCCTACATTCAAGGCGATATTTTCGCTTAAACAAGCGCCACACTTATCGCAGAACTTCGATCCATCATCCAATTTATTTCCACAGTTATGACAAAACATAATAATTTACCTCTCTTTTTATAGTCTGATAGAAAGTCCATCACCGTCTTTAGCAGATCCACACAATATTATAATCATTTCTATAAAAACCTAAATAGCAAAGGGTATTTCCAATAGAGAACTCATTCCAACCGTCGGAACAAAAAGCACCCAAATGAGGATTTGTAAAATCAGTTGCGCAAGGCCAGTCACGGAATGTCCGATATAAAAATTATGGAAACCAAGTCCTCCAAAGAAAAGTGCAAGAAGAAATGCAGCAACTTTACTTTTGGGAGAGACCTCAACGCCACCAATATTAAGGCCCATATTAGGAACGGCAATATTAATTTGCGTAACAGACGCTTGCGAATCGGGCACAGCAATTGGCTCCGACTTAGTTATAGGCACAGGCACGCTATTCGGCACCATAGACATACCGCAATTATCGCAAAATTTTGCTTCATTCGGTAAATTTCTCCCACATTGAGAACAGAACATACGTCCACCCTTTGTTCTTTTCATTGTTTATTTATAATAAAACACCACATTTTTACGAGTTTCTAATTTTTTATGCAACGAACATAATCTTCACAAACATCCTGACAACAAAAATCTGTCACAAAAAACCCGCTAGAATCAGCGGAAAAGCAATAATGTGAATCAAATTCTAAGCCTCTTCTATTGAAATATGTAAGTCCAATTACAGCATATCTACCACTTAAACCTAATTGATTTAATTTTGCACTAGAGGTATTCCAAACATAATAGTCACATTCGTTCCCAATTTCGTCTTCATATCCAAAATTTTCGCACGTCTTTTTCATATTCCCAAATGTGAAAAGTTTATTCCAATCCTCAACAGAAGGAATTTTCCAACCTTTAGGGCAAACATTCTCTTTTCCTGTTTCCCAAAAACGATACACTCTTCCTTCTGTCTCACACTTACCCATTTCATTCTCCAAACAAGAACTTTCCTTTATTTTATAATTCAAATTCTCCGCCATCCATATCTGATCGCCAATTTCTACAATCTTATAAGATTGACCGTCTCGTGCATCCTTTATCACACCATTTGAGAAATCCGGTTTATTTTGTTGAGCATTACAACAAGCCGCATTAAAAGACTGGCAAATAAGAACAAAAATGAAGAAACCATTTTTTTTCATCAAAGCCCTCCTATTTCTTTCTTCTTATCTTTTCCCGTAAATCAGACAATGGTTTATTAATGTATTGCATAAACAATCTATGATTATACCCATCTATATTGAGAATCCTCAGATACTTACCAATCTCTTCTGATTCCTCAACATCTAATTTTTTTTCTTCTACACATTTGTACTCGACATAAAACTTATCAATAAATTCATTATTTATTTTTTTCTTCAGTTCTTCAGAACTATCCCCATTCCACAAGATTCCCCCAAGACTTCTACGTAGCGTAGAATTATTAACGCTTCCTCTAATATGTTTTCTCAACCTATCCTTTAAATCTTTAGCCTGACCAACATAAATACAATACATTTCTTTGCAATCAAATACCTTTTTTTCGAGTTCTTTGTTGATATCAACGAATTCAGAAGCACCTAATTTTCTTAGAATTGCATTCACTTCCTTTTCTGACGACCACCACTTATATATACCACTAGACATATTTCCTTCAATCTCTAGTTCACCCTTCTCACGAAGGTTTTTCGCCGATATACTTTTCCAGCACACAAAGACCTCTCTTTTCTGCCAAAGGCAGTCTGCGAGCAGCGGTCTTATTCGGAATGCCGTTCTAAGCCCATACTTTTTGAAAACAAAAAAGGTATGGTGTCGCTCGGCTTTTACAACGAAGGCTCTGGTAAACCCGCAATCTAAAGCACAACAGCAATTATCTGCCGTCAAAGGCAGAACAATGCTGCGGGCTAACGCCCAACGACCCACACCCGATCGGTGTGAGCGTTCGTCTTCTTCCCAGATTGCGGGGCTTTCGCCCATTCAAAGTTTACCAGACTTTTCGTTGTGGGAACAAGAGTACTACTCTAATTCATTATGTCAGTAGAAATATAACTTATAATTACGCCATTGTATCAAAATAGACACATTTTTTCATAGAAACCAGCATAATTTAGCATTAAGCCGCCCCAAGTTTGCGTTTTCGTACAGAAAAAATGTATATTCTCCGCGATAAGGCATCAAGGAGCCCCTATGACAACGACAAAAAGCATTGATTCTTACAGATTGACGGACTTGGAAGAGCCGACCGATGAAATGCTTGCCCAAATTATGAGGGAAGCCGCCGAGGACGCTCGCAAAGCCAATGCCGACGCCACCAAACGTTTTTTCGATGAAATTGAAAAGGCAGCCGCGACCATCCGTTAATTGCAAGTCCTGGCGTGAAGAATCTTTGAAGAACCATAAAAGTCTTATTTTTGAGTCAGTTTTTTCTTCTGATGAAAAAGTCGACTTTGTTTGCCGTGCAAAACAGCAAGGTTATTTCATCCGTTTGTTTTTTGTCGCGACCTCACACCCATCTATCAATGCCGCTAGAATTGCAAAGCGAGTGATACAGGGCGGTCATGACGTCCCGATTTCCAAGATTATTTCTAGATACCAGAAGTCCATTTTCAACTGCAAGAAGATAATTCCATCGGTGGATCGTCTTTATGTTTATGACAATTCGGTTGAAGACCAGGACGCTTCGCTTTTGTTCAGAATGTCGGATGGAGAACTGGTTAAAAGCTACACAGACAACATTCCTCAATGGGCGATGACGATACTCAAGTAGCGGAGTACATTCGAACATCAAGCATCTAAAAAAGTCGTCCCTTGCAGGGCGACCTTTTACTTATCTCAACACCACACGCTTCGTTTTGGCATTGCCACGTTTGACCATGTACACGCCGCGGCTTAAGCCTGCGTTTGTCATGGCGTTGCGGAGATCGCCGATATGTCCGGCTTGGAATTCACCGATGAACACGCCGAGCGGGCTAAATACTTTATATGTACTTTGAAGGCTTTGGGGCGCAGCATGCGTCCCGAAGGCAATTGCATCGGTAGAGTCTGAAGGCGGTTCAACCTTTGGCTCCTGCCACAGAACGAATTCGATGGTCGTTGCACTGCGGGCCGGAACGCTGAAACTGCACTTTGTACCATCAACCTTGACTTCGCTTCCTTCCTTGAGGTTACTATTGTCGTCGGTGACGTAGGGTTTAAAACTTCCAATTTTTGTGTTTCCGAAATCAAAGTCCGCCTTGAATTCCTCGTTCTTGGAATTGAGAATGACGACTGCGATTTTCGTCTTGAGGGAGTCGCGGTAGGCGGTGACCTTTACATCTCTTTCGGGATTCTTGGTAGCATCGATTCTCCAGGAGCCGGGTCGCGCGAAGCGGCTGAAGTTCCCCATGACCCAGAGTCGCTTGGTAGGCTCCACATTGTCGGGGTTGCCTTGTCCTTGCGGCCAGAGGGCTCCGTTGCCGCAACTGGCTTCGCTGCAGGAATAAATCCACCAGAAATGCCAGGCGTTCATGTTCGCAATAGTCAGGGCGTCATGGATTACGCCTGCAACGCGGAGAGCACTTCCCATGCCCACGTCTTCCTTGTTACTTCCAAGATCATAGACTTCGGTTTCCCAGAATTCCTTGCCGGCTTCGTGAATTTCGGGGTAAGCCGCCGGGTCTCCGCCGTATTCGTGTGTCCCAAAAATATCGGTGTATTTCAGGGCGGCGGGATTGTTGAAGAAGGCTTTTTTGTAATTGGGAAATCCGTACCAGTTGATGGCTTCGGTGCCAATGATTTTGATGCCCGTGGTATCGAGGGTGGGGCCAAGGTAGTCGCCGACCCAACGTGCCAATTCATCGGGTTCGTAGTGATTGTCGCCGGTGCCGTCGGGCTCGTTTTGCGACGAAATTGCATATAGATTAACGCCAGCCTTCCGCATGTCTTGCGTAAACTTCAAGATGGTGTTGGCCCAGTCCTGAGCGTGATTGAAATCCAGGTGCTTTTTGTCACCGTCGTAATTTATGGTGTATCTAGATGTCCACGGGGCTGCCCAGACCTTGACGCCGTATTCACTCGCCTTTTTGGCAATACTCGTTTCGGAGGTGGTGCCGTCCGGAGCAATACGGATGCGGTGCAGCGTAAGCCCGGCGCCACTGGTGGAATCCCAAAGGAATGCGGCATTCTTGTCGGTGATGGAACCGGCCCATGCCGAGGCAGCCCCAAAGCCGCTGATGCGCTGGTATTCCTTGCCGATATCTACGTTAATCGTTGCCGCACTGGCGAGGGTGCCCAAAAACGCGACAAAACCTGCAAAAAAGGGAAATCCCTTAATTGAAAACGACATAAAGCCTCCCATACGAACTTTACTTACTATAAAATAAGTTGAAAAATTCGCTTAATATAAGGCTTTATTCGAATTCGTTTTGATAAATTGACAACAGAATGATGTATTTATCCGCTAGAACTTCTCGAAGAACTCCCACGTAGCTTGCGGCACCCAGGACTGCTGCTGGCCGGGGTCCTTGTGGTCCCAGATGTGGCCGCCGCTCTGCGTGCACCAGCGAACGGGGAATCTTTCCTCAACGGTCGTGTAGTCGTAGCACTTGTGCGGAGCGTTGCGCTGGGCTTCTTCGGCGCGTTCGTTCTTCGCCTTGCCGCCTTCGGAATTAAGCGTCAAGATGATGTCGCGCGCGTTCCGGCCCATTTCAGGGGTGCACATGCCGTCATCGAGGCCGAGCACACCCATCCAGCCGATTCCCATTTTCTTGCGCTGCGGAAGCCAGATGTTGCGTTCCGCGGTTTCGTAAACGGCCACTGCGCGGAGCACGTCCTGGTGGTTCCACGAAAGGCCATTGCTGAACATGGCGCCGTAGCTGAATCCTATAGAGAATACGCGGCTTGAATCAATGCAGAAGTTGCCTTCGAGATATGCGAGGAGTTCGTCAAACAGGAGGTAATCATCCTGCCCCCAGGGCAGCTGATTGCCATTGCCTTCGGGCGCAACGAAAATTGCGGTTTCGTTCTTGTCAATCCATTTGAGGCCATGATAGCCTTCATCTTGCACGATACTTCCGGCTCCGCCCATGCACTGCATTCCGAAAATGAGTTTGTACGGTTTGTTCTTGTCGTAACTTTTCGGCATGTCAATACGTACGGTACGCACGCCCTTGCTCCATCTGAAATCAATGTAGGGCTTGTCGCCACGATACTTGTAATCAAGTTTCGTGTCCTTGCCACAACCACGAGTAGGGACCGGGTCGTTCTTGAGGCCCCATCCGTATTCGTACTGCGGTTGCGACGGAGCGGTTTTCTTGAGCGTAAGTGCAAGATTCGTGTCAAGATTGTCGAGCTTTACATTGAGGGTGTCGAAACCGTCGGCAACAACACGCAGGTCGTCCGAATCGCCCACCTTGAGAAGCGCCTTTGCTCCGGACTTCGCACCGAATGCCGCATTGAAACTCCCATCGGCAACAAACTGGAACGTTTGCATTGCACTACCTACGCGGACGCGCGCGAAATACTTGCCCTGCGCTTTCACGGAAGACTTCATGTCAACCGTCCCCGAGCCGTAGAGAGTTTCATTCAAAAGACGGTTCCCAAACATGTCGAAAATCTGCACCTGTACCGGAGAATTTTGCCCCTGCGAAAACGATAGGATGCCGTTGTTCACGGAGAGAAATCCGACCGAGGCCTCGTTCGCCAGAGCCAACGGTTCTTCGTCCTGGTGAATCGTGAATGCGCCCGAGGCATCCGTTTTCGCATTGAGGCCTTTTTGAACAAGCAAGACATCTGCGCCTCGGACAGCCTTGCCGCCATCGTCGCTCACCTTGCCTGTCAGGGTAAACGCATTCGCCGTCATTGCAGACAACGCCATAATAACGCCAACGGACACACCGGTCCATAGAGCATGATTCATAAAACCACTCCTTTTTGATTTTCTATTCCAGAAAATACTTTTCAAGAAGCGGTTTAGTTCTTATGTAAACTTTTTTGCGTTGACAACGCTGTCCACAAAGGATTTTTCCTTCAATATCCATTCACCACGGCACTGTAGTCCGAAATACGCTTCTGCATCCACGCTTCCAAATCTCTTGCTGCCGCAGCGGAATTTTTCCCCGTATTGTTCCTGCTTTCGGGCCAGGGCCATCGTTCGGCATCGTTCGCCATAGCCACAGCATTTTCTGTAAGGTACACGTTCAGGCGCTCCGAAACTAGCGCAGAAATTTTCGGTGCAAGTTCCGCCCAGCGCGCCTTGTATTCCGTAAGGAATTGCGCGTTAGAGAAAAGGTTCGTGAAAAATCCAGATGCTCCCGAACCGTCCCAGGCATTGGCACCAAAGCCGCCAAACCCGCCTCGGCCTCCGGATGTTCCCGTAGCGCACATTCCCCAGTCATTCTTCTTGTCGGCCGTGCAGTTGAACGGGCTTCCGCTCGGGTTCGTACTCCCGAGAATCCACGATTGACTGCCAAAGTATTCCTTCGTCTCTTCGTTCCAGCTGTAACCGAAACCGCCATCAAAATCCCACACGGGTCCAAACACATACTTGCCTTCCGCAGAAGCCCTGTGCAGGTACATGCTACGCGGGGCTTCGAGTTCCACATTACGCGTGATTTCTTGCAGAATCAAGAAGTCCATGAACGAGCGCACGTCAAGCAAAGCCTTCACCGCATCGTAATCGGCAGAGGCAATCGCATCTTCGAGTCTCTTGAAATCGGACCGTATCTGTTCCAGGCTACCTTCCGCAAGCGTCTTCGGGTATTTTACGGCAACAGGCAATTTGTATGTAGCGCTCCAGAAGTTGTCGTTCGCATCGGGAGAAAGTTCCGGTCCGTCATCTTGGTCAAGACTCAGGAGTACACCGTCCGCACCAACATTCACGCGGCTTTCCGCCTGTTCAACCTGTTCCGTCAACTGGTACAGTCCCTTGTAGTCGCCGTTGATTTCCACTTCCACAAATCGGTTTGCATTCACAAAGTTGAAACTGCCCATCTCCCGCGCGATATCGAAAGCAAGCGCGTTCATCAGGTTCGTCGGGTCGCGAAAATTTGCCAACAGCACCCAATCCTTATTCGCGGCAAGCCCGAGCATTTCGGTCTTTTCCTGAAACTTGATGCGGTAAGGTTTCTTGTCGTACCAGAGTCGCGTAGAATTCCCGCGTTGCTTTATTTTTGCGGCGCTCACCGGAACGTCGGCATATATCCCGTTCCCCGCGACCTCAATGGTACACCCGATGTACGCCGGTTTCTCCAGGCTGTCCGTCCGCGAAAGCACCGAAGCATCGTCCACAAGAATGCGGATGTATGGCACGCCGTTGTTTGGCACGGGATTCACAGAAGAACTGCTACTCGAAACGCCAACCGCCGGCATTTCCGCAAAAGAATACTCGGGTTCTTCTGCAGGCTCTTCTCCCATGCTTGTAGAAGAAGCGAAATAAACGGGTTCAAAGGCGGTCGCGTCACTCGATCCGGCACTTTCGACACTAACGCCAGCATCAACGCCAACGGGATCTTCACTACACGCAACAAGCACGCCCGCAAAAATAACCGGAGCAAGCCTCCGGACCAAACAATCCATACATAAACCTCACGGAACGCCAACCCCGCACCTGCATAATTAGATAAAAATGGCAAAAAATGCACGTTTTTGCGCCTGCATGCTTAAATTTTTCGTTTAGGAAGTGTGTAAACAACTCCGCAAGACATTCATGCCTATTGTAAAATTGTCAATGATAAGTTAATTCTAGGGCGTTCCGCGGGGCTTTTCGCGATATATCTTTATCTCTGGTGTAAAACATGTTTGGAGATTAAGATGAAAAATATCTTATTCGTTTCTTCCGTATTGGCCTTGGCTTGTACGGGTTTCGCTCAGAAAATTGTAATCACGACGAACTATACGGCGGACCCGGCGCCCTATGTCCATGGGGATACGGTTTACCTGTACACGACCCACGACGAGGACAATGCCGACGGGTTCATGATGTACGACTGGCTGTTGCACACTTCCACGGACATGGTCAACTGGACCAGCCACGGTGCCGTAGCGAGCTTGGATGACATCAAGTGGAGCACAAAAACCAACGGAGCCTGGGCAGAACAGGTCATCGAGCGGGACGGCAAGTGGTTCATGTACGTCCCCATTCACGGCAACGGCATTTCCGTCTTGGTGGCGGACAACCCTTATGGCCCCTTCAAGGAACCTTTGAACAAGGCCCTGGTCTGGCAGCGCGAGCACTGGAACGATATCGACCCTACCGTCTGGATTGACGACGACGGACAGGCCTACATGTACTGGGGCAACCCCGACTTGTACATGATCAAGTTGAATAAGGATATGATTAGTACTCAGGGTTCTATCGTCACCTACCCCAAGATCAAGGATTACCAGGAAGGCCCCTGGGTCTATAAGCACGGCAACAATTACTACATGACTTTCGCATCCACCTGCTGTGCGGAAGGTATCGGGTATGCCATGAGCGACAAGATTACGGGCCCCTGGACCTACAAGGGCGACATTATGCCGCATTCTTCGCGCAGTAACGGAAACCACCCGGGTATCATCGATTTCAAGGGGAAATCCTACGTTTTCGGCCTGAATTACGAACTTTGGCGTTACAAGTCCGAGAAGATGGGCCAGAAATTCCAACACAAGGAGCGTCGTTCTGTCGGCCTTTCCGAAATGAAGTACAACGCCGACGGCACTATTCAAAAAATTGACTATTGGCCGGATAATGGCGTGGCCCAGCTGGAAGATTTTGACCCGTACAAGCGCGTGGAAGCGGAAACCATGTCGTGGGGCGAAGACGTGAGGGTCCGTAAGAGCGGTACCGCCGGCAATACGGTCATCACCAATCTTTCCGAAGGGAAATACACCAGGATTAGCGGCGTGGAATTCGGCGACGCGGGCGCGGAAAGCTTCTCGGCGTCGGTGCTGAGCGTCAAGAAGGCGTCGAGCATCACCGTCCGCCTGGACAAGGTGGATGGCGAAATCGTCGGCAAGGCGGAATTTAGCGCTGACGGCCTGGTGACGGTGCCGCTCTCCGGTGCGGTCGGCAAGCACGACGTGTTCTTCGTGTTCGCGGGCGATTTCGAGGCGGACTACTGGGAATTCGAGGACAGCAAGACTTCCATTCCGCAGGGCCCGTTCTGCAAGGCGAAACTCAGCGACCCCGAGGCGAAATGCGATGCGCCGGTCGTGGGCGCGAAGGTCGAGGGCACGGCCAACTTCATCGACTTCGAGAACTACGACGTGGGCGGTGCCGGCAAGGCCTACTACGATATGGATACCAAGAACCAGGGCGGCGAATACCGCGAAGACCGCGTGGACATTGTGAAGAACGGCGACGGATTTGCCGTGGGCTACACGCAGAAGGGCGAATGGCTTGAATACACCGTGAACGTGCAGGCGGGCGGCAAGCTCCCCTTCGAACTGAGCTACGCAAGCGGCATGGACAACACGGGCGTGCGCCTGTTCATGGACGACGAGCCGATTACCGACACGCTCGCGCTCGCGGGCACCGGGGATTTCGACTCCTACGGCACCTTCAAGGGAACGACCATCAAGGAACTCACCACGGGCGAGCACGTGCTCAAGGTGATGGTGACAAGTGACTACGTGAACCTCGACTGGATTGCCTTTGGTGAAAGCGAAGGCAGCGCTGAGGACATCAGGAACGGGACCACGGGCATCGTGCCGAAAATCGCCGCGGGTGCATTCGCGAAAGTCGCGGGCAGCTACAAGGTATTCGACCTGATGGGCTCCGAGCTCGGGAACATCCGCCTGAACGCCGGAGCATCGCTGATGGACATCAAGGCCAGACTCAAGACCGCCGGTTACCAGGGCGGAGCCTACATCGTCCGCAACTCCTCCGGACAAACCCTGCGAATTAATTTTGGAAAATAACGCCTTCCCCTTTAAAGTGAAATCCTCCCCTGCGGAGGATTTTTTTGTATATTATCCTAGACAGGCACTGGTAGCGGATTTCCGTCTACAAGCCACGTTCGACTAGAAAAGCCGACTTTTGTTATATCCCCAGAGGACTCTGGGAGTTTTATATATCAAAAGCCGGCTTTTTTTGTTTGTTAATGTTCAACCCTATTGACGGATAATCAAAAATTGATTATATTCTACTATGTACAATGTAACCATAACCAAAAAGGCGGATCGTTCGGCGAAAACAATGCCTAGAGCAGTGCAGAACAAGCTGAAGGCTCTACTGCAGTCGCTAAAGGTCTCTGGACCTATACAACCACTTTTCTGGCATTACTCAAAACTTGGCGATAACAGGTATCATTGTCACATCGCCCTGAATTGGGTTGCTTGCTGGACATGCGAAAATGGGTCGATAAATATTGAGGTATACTATGTTGGCAGTCGTGAAAAAGCCCCGTATTGAAATTCGTGCGAAGCATATCCCTGCTCCGCTTGTCAGGTTCTTGAAGGATACCTACAAGCCCGAAAATGTGGCGGTCTGCAAAAACGAGGATTCGATTCCCTTCGAGGAGTCCGATTGGTTCAAGAATCTGGATTCTACTCCCGGTGAAATGATTGTCGCGAACCGCGATTTGCGCAACTGGTCGCAGGTCACCCTTGCCGCGAAACTCGGAATTCAGGTCCAGAACCTCTGCGCCATGGAAAACGGCCGCAGGGCGGTATCCCGCAAAATGGCGGTAAAGCTCGGCGAAATCTTTGGAACGGATCCCGCAGCCTTCTTTGATTTTAGTAAGTGAAGGGGATGCCTCCCCTATGATGGATTTTTGCTAGGAATTCATCAATCCTTTGATGAATTCTTCTGCATCGGCTACAGGTGCTCCGTTTTTGATTTCGGAGATGGCTTTGGAGAGTTCGGCGTAAACATCGTCCAGGGGCGTGATGCGGCCGTTGCGCATGTCGTCTAAGCCCTTTTGCATCTTGGTGTAAAAGACTTCATCCGATTCCTCGAGTGCTGACATGCATTCCTGCTTATCGTTTGACATGAAAACTCCATAGACAGTTGTCTGCGAGTAAATATAATTCAATTGCTATGCCAGATTATGACAAAATCGGGCGTTTTCAGTGTGTTTGGTCACGGGGTGGTCAAGGAAACGGGTGCCCTTCCTGGACAAAAGACAATTCGGACACCCCAGACGGAAGATCACCTATGTTATTATTAAGGGCCGATACCAAGTCTTCTATCTTTACTGATTCAACAGCCGATTCAAAAGAAGATAGATAGCTACTATAGATACCCTCAATCTTCGTTTTAATAGTATCACCGGCGTTCGAAATCAGCTCCGAAGCGGAGTCCAGTTTAGAATCGAGGCCGAGGCTCGATAAATCCAAGTCGGAAATCGAACTGATGCTGTTGTCGACAACCGTAGAAATGCTTTCTATCTGGTTTCCAAATTCCTCCAGATTGACATCCGCATCCATCATCAGGCGCGGTTCAAGCGATTCGATTTTGTAGTTGTTACGAGTGTTTTTCTTCTTGTTGACCTTTTTGGACATACGAACCCCAATGGGCTGTTCAAGACAGCCCTGTTTATTTGTTAAAATTGTTTGCTTAATTAATGGTTACTCAGCCATCACACAGCGAATTGACATTCCATGCGTTTTGTAAACGCTCTGTGATGCATTTCCTGTAGAAGATTTGCTTTGAGAACCACTCAGTGCCGCAGGTTTATCTAAAGATCCCTCTTCCGGATAAAACCAATAAGTTGTTTCGTTTAAATTTCTAAACTTATAACCCCAATTGTATCCAGCCCCAATCAAGCTGTATCCGCTATAGTTGTGCCCGCCAAATCCCATGGCACGAACGCCTTTCACGCCAGCATCGTTTCCGTCGGCATGTACAACGATGTAGAAATCGTCGTAAGTCAGCAAACGCCAGCCTTCCGGGCAGATTCCCCGGTGGTTCGGCTTGATCTGGTCAGCGCAACTCTTGGCGTTACATTCGCTCGGCAGTTGCATAGCCTCCGCCCACTGGTAAAGGCCACCGTATTGATAACAGTTGAGCGTGTCATTATCGTAGCAATATTTCTCAATTTTAGTTTCGTCGGTTTGGTCTTCTGCGCCTTGGACCATTATTCCTACATTCAGATTCTCCGCCATCACGGTTACAGAATCTCTTTCACCGTTCTTATTCTCTCCTCTAATAGTCAAATATTTATACACTCGATGATCTCTCGGATCCTCTAATTCGCTATACGAATGATTCGCGCTCGTGTAATCTTTTCTCAAGAAGCTGCTAGAGGATTTCGCAGAACTACTCGAAGCAATGCTGCTACTTGATTTCACCGAGCTGCTACTCGACAGATCCTCGACCGGAGCCGAGGA
>NZ_DDQF01000006.1:336347-428694 GCF_002342555.1 Fibrobacter sp. UBA2449 | reverse complement strand
AGAAAGAAATTTACATCTTCTCGAAAATTCCTGTCGCTTATTTTTCGCCAAGAAATAAAGCCCTTTGCAACTATTGACATAATGGCAGAGTATTGCCGTATTATTGATAAAGTAGCCAGCAAAAGGCCCGATATCGCAGCAAGGTGGAAAAGCCAAATTGCAAAGGTAATGACCATTATCGAAAAGAATGCGGCTGTGAATGTCTGCAGAGATCCTAAAGACAATATGTTTTTGGAATGTGCGATTGCCGCGAACGCCTACTATTTGGTGAGCGGTGATTCGGACCTGCTTGTGTTGGAGAAAATCAAGGATATTCCGATTATCACGGTGAATCAGTTTTTCGACGCCCACCCAGAATTTGACATCGCTGAAGGTTAGTTTCCGTTTTTGTCTTATTTTTGCTCATAAAGAGCCTCTATAAGATCACTTTCTGAATATACCTTTATTTATGCGGAATTAAACACCCGCGCGTCTTATTTTGAAAAAATGATGCTGAAAAATGCGACATTTTTTTTGCTTTTGATGGCGGGAGTTGCCGTTTTTGCGCTATTTGGGGCGTTTTTTTTGCCGAGCGAGGCCCTTGGCACGGGTTTTGCATCTAGAGAGCGGTAAAAATAAAAAGAAGGTTCATTTATGTCCGATTTTAGCAACGATGCAGAAAAAGTTTTGGCGAAGGCGCAGAGCCTGCGTGACCGTTGCTCGCATTCCTACTTGGGTGCGGCGCACTTGGCGGTGGGGCTTGTCGAAGGCCCGGATGCCACCTTGAAGAAACTGTATAAATCCAAAGGCGCGAAGACCAACGAACTCCGCGGCAAGCTGGAACCGTTCGTGCAGAAGATTCCGCGTATGGAAGGCGTGAACCCTGACGTGGAACCCGATAACGACTTGAACCGCATTTTGCGTGCCTCCGTGCAGGCGGCGCGTCAGGTGAACCGCATGGTGACTCCGGGCGACATGCTTGTGGCCTTGATGAAGTTCTCGGGCGACCGTGGCCTTGCGAAGGTTTTTGAAGATGCGCTCGGTAGCGTCGAGGTCGTGGAAACTTGGCTGTCGGACCCGTTTGCGGGTGCCGCGAATGCCGAGGAACAGTCTCCGCTGAAACTCTATGGCCGTGAACTCGTAGAAATGGCCGCCGACGGCAAGCTTTCGCCGGTGATTGGCCGTGAAGAGGAAATCCGCCGTGTCATCTTGATTTTGAGCCGTAAGACGAAAAACAACCCGTGCCTGGTTGGTGAACCCGGCGTGGGTAAGACCGCCATTGTGGAAGGGCTCGCCGAGCGTATTTACCGCGGCGACGTGCCTGACGCATTGAAGGGCAAGAAGTTGTTCGCACTGGATTTGTCTGCCTTGATGGCGGGTGCAAAATACCGTGGCGATTTTGAGGAACGTTTGAAAGCCGTGCTGGACGCCCTTGAAGAAGACGGCAACACGCTTTTGTTTATCGACGAAATCCACACCATCGTGGGTGCGGGCAAGACGGAAGGCTCCATGGACTTGGGCAACATGCTCAAGCCGAAACTCGCCCGTGGTGAACTGCACTGCATCGGTGCAACCACCACGCAGGAATACCGCAAGTACATTGAGAAGGATTCCGCCTTGGAACGCCGTTTTCAACCTGTGCAGGTTGACGAGCCCAGCGAAGAAGAATCGATTTCAATTCTCCGTGGCATCAAGGATGGCTTTGATGCGCACCATGGCGTGCGTCTGCACGATAACGCGCTTGTGGCGGCGGTGAAACTTTCGAACCGCTACATCAGTGACCGTTTCTTGCCGGACAAGGCTATTGACCTGATTGACGAGGCCGCAAGCCTTGTGAAGACGCAGATGGACACCGTGCCCGAAGCCTTGGACACCTTGCAGCGTAAGGAACTCCAGATGAAAATCGAGGAGCAGGCCTTGGCGAAGGAAACCGACGACACCAGCGTAAAGCGCCTGAAAGAATTGCGCGAAGAACTCGCGACGACCGATGCGGCTGTAAAGCTGATGCAGGACCGTTGGCAGGAGAGGCGTGCGAAAAACGCCGAGTTGCAGGGGCTTAAGAAATCCTTGCAGCAGGCGAAGGACGAGATGGAGCAGGCCGAAGCCCGCTACGACTTGAACCGCGCTGCCGAACTCAAGTACAACAAGATTGTGAACCTGGAACGTGAAATCGCCGCGAAGACGGAAGAAATCAAGAAGTCCGCAGGCGACGGCGACTTGAGCGAAGAGGTGACCGAAGAGACCATTGCCCTCGTGGTGAGCCGCTGGACCGGAATTCCGGTGACCAAGCTTTGCGAAGGCGAAAAGGCAAAGTTGTTGCACCTGGACGAACGCCTGCATGCCCGCGTGATTGGCCAGGACGAGGCCGTCGAGGCGGTTTCGGAAGCAATACTGCGTAACCGTAGTGGCTTAAGCCGCGAGAATGCGCCGATTGGCAGCTTCTTGTTCCTCGGCCCCACGGGTGTGGGCAAGACGGAACTTGCGAAGGCGCTTGCCGTGGAACTGTTCGACGACGAGAACGCGCTGGTGCGTATCGATATGAGCGAATACATGGAAAAGCATAGCGTGAGCCGCTTGATCGGTGCGCCTCCGGGATACGTGGGCTACGAAGAAGGCGGCCAGTTGACCGAAGCCGTGCGTACGCATCCGTATTGCGTGATTCTGCTGGACGAAATCGAGAAGGCTCACCCCGACGTGTTCAACACGCTGTTGCAGGTGCTTGACGACGGTCGACTGACCGACGGCAAGGGCCGTACGGTGAACTTCAAGAACACCTTGATTCTCATGACGTCAAACCTGGGTGCTGCTCACTTCCAGAACCGCGCGGGTGATGCAAAGCCCGTGACCTTGAAGGAAATCGAGCCGGAGCTCCGCAGCTTCTTCAGGCCGGAATTCCTGAACAGGCTGGACGAAGTGCTGGTGTTCCAGAGCTTGACGAAGCCGCAGATTCGTGACATCGTAAGGCTCAAATTCAAGGGACTCGCCGAACGCGCCGCCCGTCAGGATTTGCAGCTGACCCTGACCGACGCCGCTCTGGACGCCATTGCCGATGGTGCTTACCAGCCGGAATTCGGCGCGCGGCCGATTCAGCGTTACCTGGAAAGGAACGTGGAACGCCCGCTGAGCCACGCCATTCTCGCCGGTACCGTGAGTGCCGCAAAGCCCGTGGTCATTGACTACGACGGCGAGAAATTCGTAGTCAAGTAAGTCTTCATGATCCCTCCATCCTAAACGAAAAGTCCGCTTTTATAAGCGGGCTTTTTGCTTCTGAAAATCTTGGTTTTTATAGTGCTGCTATCACGTAGAGCGCTATGGTCCCGTTGTCGTTGTTCTTTTCTTGCAAGATTCCGATGTCGAAGTCGAGGCGGAACCGGATGAATCCGAAGGTAAGTTCAAATTTCGGGATAATGTCGACCATGAAGTCGTCGGTCAGGTTGCCGATGCTTCCGGACATGTTGATTTCGATAAAGGTGCGGAAATACTTGTTGAAGTAGAGTGTCGGGGTCATTCCCGCGGCGAACTTGACGTATCCGTTTTCTCCGGTGACACCTTCTAGGACGCCTGCGCGGATTTCGTAGAAGTTGGCAAAATTCTTGGATATGAATTGCTCGTTTCCGTAGGTGAGCACGATGGCCGTGCTGTTGTTTCGGTTGAGCCCGAAGAAACCGTCGAGTTCGAGGAAGTTGTTCTCGTTTATCAGGTATCGCCCGCCAATGTCGAGCGTGACGATGACTTCGTCGAACTTGTCCTTGCTGCGAACATTCAGCTTGCCGCCGATGTTCCATTCCTTGGAGAGTGCCGTGGTCAGGTTTACGGGGAAGAGGATGTTCGAACTGTAGTTGCTCACGGCTCCGACGCCGATTCCCCATCTCGGAGATGGTCTCGTGTCTGGCCCGAGCGTGTAGCGGATATCCCACATGGGATCGACAGCGTAAGCGCTAGTTGCAAGAGCTACGGCGATGAGGGCGAGGAGTCGTTTCATACGCCCTAAATTTAATAATCCTGCGACGATTTTCTATATTTGGGGGCGAATCAAGAGGTAATTATGGTCGAACCGCGTCCAGAACTTTCGAAATTGTCCGATTACGTTCCCGGAAAATCTATCGAGGAAATCCGCGAACGCTACGGATTGAAGCGTATTGTCAAACTTGCGTCCAACGAGAACCCGTTGGGAGCCTCCCCGAAAGCGGTCGAGGCTTTTCATGAGATTGCGGACAGCCTGCACCTCTACCCGCGTGGCGATGCGCCCAAGCTTATCGACGCCATCGCAAAAAAATACGGTGTGAAAACGTCCCAGATTGTCATAGGGAACGGTTCCGACGAGATTATCGACATGGTGGGCAAGGCTTTTATCCGCCAGGGCGACAACTGCGTGGGCATTACGCCGACGTTCTCTGTGTACAAGTTCACGACGCTTTCGAATGGCGCCGACTTTATCGGTGTGGGCGAGGGCGAGGTGCGTACGTCGCTTGACGACCTTGCAAAGAAAATCGACGGCAAGACTCGCGTGGTGTTTATCTGCAACCCGAATAACCCGACGGGTGCGTACTACACGGAAAAAGAAATTTGCGACTTTATGGGCAAGGTGCCGCAGGATGTGCTCGTGTTTTTGGACGAGGCCTACGCCGAATTTGCGACCGCAAGCGATTATCCGAATATGGCCGCCGCCCTTGATAGATTCCCGAACCTGTTTGTCAACCGCACCTTCAGCAAGATCTACGGGCTTGCCGGGCTCCGCGTGGGCTATGCCATGGGAAGTGTCGAGGTTGTCCGCGCCCTCTGGAAAATCAAGCCCCCGTTCGACGTGAACCAGGCGGCGCAGGTGGCGGCGATTGCGGCTCTCGGTGATACTGCGCATGTCGAGGCGACTTGCAAGATGAACGCCGAGGGCGTGGAATTGCTTACCCGCGAATTCGAAGCACTCGGATTCAAGGTCCTCCCGACACAGGCGAACTTCATTTGCGTGCGCATTGGCGAACGCGCGAAGGAACTGGTCACGTTTTTGGAAAGCAACGGCATGATTATTCGCGGGCTTACGAGCTTCGGCATGCCCGAACACGTGCGCGTCACGGTTGGAAAACCCGAAGAAAACGCTTTCCTCCTCACGCTCGTGAAAAAATGGTGCGAGGCGTAATATGGTCCGGGAATATAACGACCTGCTGCAGATTGCGCTCAAGACAGCGGAAATGGCCCAGGAGAATATCCTGAAGTATTTCCAGTCCGGCGTTGGAGTCGAGTGGAAAAAGGACAACACGCCGGTGACGGTCGCCGACAAGAGTACGGAAGAACTGGCCCGTGAATTCTGGGCGAAGGAGACTCCTGGCTTTGGCGTGATTGGCGAGGAATACGGAATCGAGAGCCCCGATGCAGAATACCAGTGGGTCATCGACCCGATTGACGGTACGAAAGCATTCGTGCATGGGGTTCCGCTGTTCGGGACGCTCATCGCGCTCTACAAGAAGAATGTCCCGGTGTGTTCGGTTATCCGCATCCCGGCGATGAATACGGCCGTGTGGGCGGTGAACGGCGGTGGCGCCTTCCTGGATGGCCGTCCGGTGCGTGTTTCTGGCGTTTCGCAGTTGAACGAGGCGCTCGTGCTTTCGGGTACGGTGAACACGATGGAATCCCAGGGCTATGGCGAAGGTTTCGCGAAGCTCCGCCGCGGGGCAAGGCTCCACCGCGGGTGGGGCGACTGCTACGGATATTACCTTGTGGCGGCGGGACGTGCCGAAGTGATGGTGGACCCGGTCGTTTCTCTCTGGGATATCGCGCCGTATCCGCTCCTTTTTGCAGAAGCGGGCGGAAAGTTCAGCACCATCGACGGCAAGACGGAACTTTTCGGTGAAGACGGCAAACCTGTGGCCCCGATTTATGAAGGGTTCTCTAGTGTCGCGACGAACGGGGCCCTGCATGGCGTGAGCCTCGACTGCATGAACTCCTAGCATTTTGTTTGCAGATAGTCCGCTTTCATTTCAGCATCGGTTCGACAATTACAGTATCCGCGGAAAACGTCACGAAGACGGTTCCGCTTGTCGCCGTGTTCAGGTAGGGAATGTGCAGGGAGTCGAGCCTTTCGATGACCTGTTTGCTCGGATGCCTGAACCTGTTTTTTCTCCCGCTCGAAATCAGCGCGAGTTGCGGCGCAACGGCGTCCAGGAATGGTGCACTGCTCGAAGTCTTGCTTCCGTGGTGTCCGAGTTTTAGGATGTCGCTTCGGATGTTGGCATCGGATGCGAGAATTTCCTTTTCGCCTGCGGCAGTCAGGTCGCCGGTGAGCATCGCCGAGTGCCCGAGCCCGTGCGCCCGAAGCGTGATGCTGCCCTGGTTTGCATCGCTACATTTGAGCCCTGCTGTCGATTTTGGGTTGGGATGGACCGCCTGGATTTCGAAATGGTGTTCCCTCCATGTGAATCCGCGGCCTATGTCGCGGATGGGAATTTCCCTGTCGGCAGCGGTGGCGATTGTCTTTTGCCAATCTGCCTTCGCTTCCGTGCGCGAACATTCGTTTATCCACAGTTCCTTGACAGGAAAGGTACGCAGGATGCTGGAGGCTCCGCCGAAATGGTCTAGGTCGGGATGCGTGATGACGAGCGCGTCGAGTCTTTGGATTCCCGAGTGACGCAGGAAGGGGACGATGACGTCTTTACCCATATCCCTCTTGCTTCTGTCTCCGGAATCGACGAGGATGTGCTTGCCGGAAGGCGTCGTGAGCAAAATGCTGTCGCCCTGGCCCACGTCGATAAGCGTGAGGTTCCAGGACGGATGCGAAATCTGCATGTAACCCTGGACGCAGAAGATGGCCGAAAACAGGAGCAGGCACAATAGTCCGAATTTCTTTGCAACCGCATTTTTGCGAATGGCGGGAAGGAGTGCAAAAAGGGCCCCCAGCAGCAGGAGGATGGCCGGGGAAAATGGACCGACGGTGATGGCGGCTCCCGACGAATCCGAAAGCAGGCGAGTGAGGAAACTTGCCATGCGCAAGAAGAATCCGGCTGCAGCGCAAAAGGTGTCGCACAGGGATTCGATTGGCGAAAGTAGCGCGAAAAGTCCGGCCTGCATGCCCCACGAGACGAGCGGTACGATGATGATGTTGCCGAGCCAGGCGAGCGGCGAAAGTGTCTTGAAATGGTGAATCAGGAACGGGGCGGTCGCAAGCGTCGCGCACAGGGTGACGTATGTCGGGGAGAGCACGTAGCCTTCGGTAAGTTTCCAGAGGCTGGATTTGCGGAGGCCTTCGGGGATGCTTTTGAAGGGGTTGCAGCTGTTGCCGAGCAGGATTCCCGCCGTGGCCGTTGCCGAAAGCTGGAATCCGGGGTTCCAGAGTTGCGACGGGTCGGGAAGCAGGATGAACAGTAGCGCGACGCCCAGGCTGTTGAACGTGTTGGCGGGCTTCCCGAACATGGTGCCGAGTTGTGGAATTGCAAACATCAGCACGGCGCGTTTAACGGCGGGGGAACCTCCCGTGACAGGGACATAGACGAACAGCAGCGCGATGGCGATGAGGTTCGCCACCTTGTGCGGCAGCCGTGTCGCTTTTAAAAAGACGCTCAGGATGCCGGCGAGTAGCACGACGTGGAATCCCGAAATGGCGAGAACATGGACAAGACCTGTTCGCTGGAAGTCGTTGCGGATGGCATCGGGGATTCCGCTTCGGTCTCCGGCGAGGAGCCCGAGCAAAAGTCCGGTTTCGGCGGGGTCGAGGTGTGCTTCGAAACGGCGCTTTATCCATTGGCGGAATGCGTAGAAGCTGCGCTCGGCGGTCCATTTCCCGTGCCAGGATGTCCAGTGCCTGAACTTGCCGTATGCGGCGAACCCTTGACTCCTGAGCCATTCGCGGGTGTCGAAAGCCCCGGGCACTGTCGGGGGCGTGACGGGGTACCACTGGGCCTCGAAACAGATGCTGTCTCCGGGTTCGGGGAGCGATTCGAACGCTCGTTTTTCAGTAATGCGCAATCGGTAGCCGCTGTCCGCCTTCACGATAAAGGCGGTCCCGCTAGGCCTCGGAAGGAGCGATTCGATGTTGCCGCAAGCTTTGGCCGGAATTTCGCTGGGTTCGTGGCCGGCATGCAGATGTTCGCGGTGGGCTTGCGCGGTATGGCTTACGCAACCGCAGACGAGCGTGAACAGGATGGCGCATTGGACACTCCTGTGGAATGTCCTCGCGACGACGGCTATGGGGATGAGCAGGAACGGCGCATAACCCGGAAAATCGAGGCTTGCGTATACGGCCATCAGGGTGAGTGCGCTGACGAGGGCCGGTTTTCCGGCCAATGGGGCGGCCAGTTCTTGCAGGCTGGCTAAAATAAGTGCATTTTTTCTTGTCTTTATGACCATCTTTTATCTACTTTTGGGTTAAAAGGATGTCTCTATCTATAAAAACGGTTGAAAACGGAAAATGAGCCAAAATCGATGAAAAAAATTTTCAGTTTGATTTTTCTCGTGAATTTGGTGATGTTGCTCGGGTGCTCCGAGGTCGACCCGGGCGAACCTGTCCTGCAACCGTCGTTCATGAGTCCATACGTCCTTTTCCCGAACGATCCTGCCATAAGCGATTCTGTGGCTGCATACCTGACTTCGGGGGCTGTCCTGAGCCTTCATCCGGGAGTCTCGTACACATTGTCTTTTGACAAGGATTCTTCGCTGGATGAAGCTCCTGTCTTGCAGCTCTTCAGGGTGGGGGGTGCGCTGGACGACCAGAGGTATTCCATAAGACATGTGAGGTCCTTAGATGCCGTCGAAAAGGATGGCCGCTACTACTATGATTTTGTCTGCGAGGAGAATGACAGGGCGAGATGGGTGACGACGCTAGCCCTGAATGGCGATTTTTATATGGGCAATGTGAAAAATGTGCGGCTCGACGCCGAAGGCCCGTATTCGAAAAACTTCTCCATCAACCTGATTGTCGTGGGTAAAGTGGTTTTCCCCGATTCCTCCATGACGGTTCAGGCTTTTGCCGATTCGATGCTCAAATCGTTCCGCAAGTTTTTCAAGGGAATCGGTATTGATACTTTGTATGTACGCTACGCCCATGAGCATCCGGATCTTGGAAAAAAATATCCGGCGGACGAACCCTGGCTTGCGGGAAGGTCGTCGGACGACCTGTTTGTTTCGGAACTCGGGGGCTGGCCCGAGAAAGAACTGAAAAAATCCCTGGACCTGGTCCTGGTGCACCGTATCGAGGCCGACCATGTGCTTGGGTACTCCTATTTGTACTCAGGAAACTTTGGCGGAGGAGAGGGCAGCACGGTCGTCATTGGCACCCGCGAGAAGACTCCCTACGGAGAATCGGAAGTCACGGTCGGGGAAATCCTTGAAACGGCTGTCCACGAATCGGGACATTTTCTCGGGCTGCGCCACACGACTTCGACTCGCAGCGATATGAGTGAGACGATGGATTACTCGGTGCTTGAAGACGGATTTACGGATACGCCGTTCTGTCGCGACTTGCTTTTGAGCGGGCTTCTCAAGAAGAACTCTGTTGGGCATTCGGATTTTGCCGTGCCCGCCTACCGCTTGGATTTGGCTGCGGCCGCGGATTTCAGCGTGACGGACTGTCCGGACCACCGTAACCTCATGTTCCCCAGCGTGACGGGCGAGGAATTCGAGGGCTTTTCCGAACAGCAACTGGAACATGTCCGCAAGAACCTGACGGTGTTCCCTCATTAGGCCGGTCAGTTTTTTGCTTGCTTTTGTGGTGCTTGTATGGCAGAAAAAAAACAATTTTCGGAAGATGTGCAGCTGATAGCCTTTGTGCTTCAGCAGGGTGCGGAATGGGATACGCGGGTAATCGAGATTCTGGAAGATGCCTGGGGCCCACTCCGTTACAGGGGCAAGCTCTTTGCATTCGACCAAACGGACTATTATGTGCCCGAAATGGGCGAAAATCTTTACCGTGGAGTGGTCTCGTTTGAAAAGTGCATCCCGCCGGAATCGATTGCCCTCGAAAAGGCCCGCAGCAATGCGCTGGAACTTGCGGCAGACGTCTCCTCGGCGTCTGGGGCGCGGCACGTGAACATCGACATCGGCTACATGGATTTGGACAAGGTCGTGCTTCCTAGCTACAAGCGCGGCCCCTACAAGCTCTATGCGGGGGAGGGGGTGTGGCTCGACATGCTATTGACCTATTCCAAGGGCGTTTTCCATCCGACAGCCTGGGCTTTTGAGGATTTTAGGCGCAATCCCTACCAGCACGACCTCCAGCTTATCCGTGAACGCTGGCGGAAAAGTGTCCGCGGATAACGGCGAATGCCAAAATCCGGTTCTGCATGTGTTTTTGATGCCGGAATCTTATTTTTCTGTGTCAACGTATATATATTTGCAATATATGCGAGTATCCAATAGACTTCCCCTCATGTCGGCTGCCTTGTGTGCCGCCTTTTTCTGGGCTTGCAATGACGAGCCTGATCCCAAAACCATGGCAAAGACCGATGCACCGGCCAAGGTCGAAACCGCGAAGCCGGAACATGCCAAGTTGAAAGCGAAGGTCCGCAAGTCACTGGGCGATGCGAACTTGCAGCGCAAGAGTGAAGGTGACTGGTCGCAACTGCGCATCGGGCAGTCGGTGATCGAGAAGGACCGCATCCGCACGGGAGCCGAATCCGAAGCTGTCTTGTCCGTGAGCGACGGTTCTTCGCTGTGGATTACGGAACTCTCCGAAGTGACGCTCGATGTGGAAATATTCGATTCCCTGAGCCGACAGGTCTCCATTGTAGTCAATAATGGTGGCGTGCACTTTGATGTGCAGAAACAGAAATCTGGAAATACGCTCATGTTCCGCACGGGAACGGCGACTGCAGCCATTCGCGGTACCGCCGGATTTGTTGGCGGGTACAACGGTCAGATGGTGGCCTCCCTGAAGGAAGGCAAGGTCGATGTTACCGGCGCGAACGGTGCGTCCGAGAACATTGTCGAAAACCAGACCGTGCTTGTGGACCAAAACGGCAGGGTGAAGAAACTGCAGTTGAGAAGTTCCGGTACGAGGGCCCTTTCGACGCAGCTTTCCAACGTGAACATCTTTGGCGACGGGATGATCGATTCCCTCGAACAGACCTTGAACGATTTCGACAAGGATTACTCGAAACGCGCGGACGCCTTTGAGAAGAAACTTCGCTTCCAGGCCTCCCCGCTCTCGCCTCAGGTGTTCTTCCCCAACGTGACCCTGCAGGCCCGCGTTAACCCTGGTGTCGTGGTGACGGTCCTCGGCGAATCGGATACGGTGGGTGCAAACGGCGTCTATCAGCGCACGTTCGAATGGGATGACGATGCTTACGGGACCAAACGCTTCCTTGCGACCTGTAGCGAAGGCGATGTGGAAATCCAGTGCTACATGTGGGTGACGGAGTACGTAGCTCCGGCTCCGGTCGAGGAACCTGCCCCGGCAGAAGAACCCGCTGCTGATACGGCTGCCGCTGAACCCGCTCCGGCTCCGGTGAAGGAACAGCCCAAGGCGGAATCCAAGAAGGAAAAACCGAAGGCCGAACCCAAGAAGGAAGAACCCAAGGTCGAACCCAAGAAGGAAGAGGCTCCTTCGGGCAGGGACCTCAAGAGCCTTACCTTGAAAATGGGCGCATCCGTCGAACGCAAGCATCTCGACTTGCCGAAGACGGAATACTCTACGGACCTGAAGTTCAGTCTCGGTGGCATCACCCGTTCGGACCTTTCCGAAATCAAGGAAATTGTCGTGACGCGCAAGGGCAAGGTTGTCAAGTCCTTCTCGGGTGCTGAACTCGATGGAATGGAATACGCCGTGCCCGTCACGATCGGTCTTAACAAGATTGCGAAGTTCGACATGAAGGTTGTCCTCAAGAACGGCAAGAGCATGCGCAAGACCAAGACTTACGAAGTCTACTGCGTGCGCGGAAACCACATGGGCAATGCTCGCAACTTCATCCAGTACAAGACTCCGGAAGAAGAATACGAGGCAGCCAAGGCTGGCCTTGAAAACGAATAGTAGGTTTAGGAACCTATAAAGGACAGATTATGAAGAAAAATGAAAAAGGTGTGCTCGGTCTCCGTCTGGGCTCTGTTCTTTGTGCCTTTGCGGTTGCCTTTGTGCTGGCGGGTTGCGCATCGAATCCCCCTGCGAAGGATGACGGCTCCGCGGCCGCCTCTGCAAGGAGCAAGGAAAATAGGGCCCAGGGCGAACTCTCTGCAAAAACGGCTGACGCTGCTGAGGCTGCCGACGACGATATCAAGGTTTCGACGGTGAGCTTCAAGGTCCGTCCTACGGTTCTTGTCGCTCCGGCGATGGGCGCAAAAATGGCAGGAAGCATTGACGTTATCCGCAAAAATCCGCTTGCGAAGACGGCGATGGAAGTCATCAATACCTATCTCACGAGCCGCGACTATACGGTCATGGGACTCGAAAGCCAGGCCCAGCTCGATGAAGTGGTGCAGCTCCAGTCCGATATTGCTGGCAACAACGAGGACCTTGCCTATGTGGCGGGCCTCTCTGTGGGAGCCGACATCAACATCACTTTTGCGGGTAGCATCCAGGAAGATTACATCGTGATTGACCTGAACGCAAGCGAAGCTTCCACGGCGAACCTCCTTGCTAGCGAATCCATGCGCCTCAAGGATAACGGCGAAAGCCAGCGCGTGCTTGTGCAGAAGGCCGTGCAGAGGGCTATCAAGAAACTCGAAAACAAGGTCCGCGACCGTCTCGCCGAAGAACTCGAGAAAGGTGTGCAGTACAAGGTGGTTGCGCATTTGACCGGGGACTTTACCGATGACCAAGCCGAAGAAATCTCGAACATCGTCTCCATCAAGATGAGGAAGAAATTCAACAAGATGCAGGTGATTTCGATGAGCAGAAACACCTATGACTTGCTAATCTATGTGGATCCGGACAAGTACGAAGATGCGCAGATGGTCTACGGCGAATTTGTCGAAAGCCTTGATGGACTCGCAAAGGTCCGCAAGCAGAACATCACGAAGAAACTGATTATCCTGGAAATCCAGTAATCCGGGAGCGGCATTATGAATAAACTATTTCTCGCCTCGCTGGTTGCTATGACGGCGTTCGCCTCGGCCGAGGTGCTGACATACACGGCGACTTCGAAAAAGTCGCAGAAGGAAGCTGACCAGCTTGCGTTGGAAGGACTTGCAAAGCAGCTGCGGACTAAGGTCTCCAGCGAATTTGAGACTACCGTGAAGGAAGATTCCAAGGGCAAGGTGACATCGACGGCCAAGGGCATGAAGAGCACCTCTACCAGCATGACGCTCAAGGGCGCGAAACTGACCCAGGGACCAAAGTCGAAGGGGGCGTTCCAGTCTACAGCGACCATCGATACCGACCTGATGGCATCGAAGATCCTCATGGACTTGAACTCCATCCGTGCTCAGATGAAGTCCAAGGACTCCATCATCCGCTTCGACATGGTGGACCGCGATTACCGCAAGATGGGCGTCGACATGGTCGCTCTCGAGAAACTTGCCGATTCCTATACCGAGCTCCTGGAAGACTTGAGCTGCGTGCAGAAGATTCCGAAGGAAATGAAGCTCGAGAGCACCCTTGGCGAACTGAAGGAATACCTTATCTCGGGCATGAGTAGCCTGAAGATTGAAACCGACCTCACAAGCGAAGCCCTGATGGTGACCGTGACGGATTTCGCGGGCCCAGTGAAGGGATTCCCCCTTGCATTGACCCAGGATAGCAGGGATATCGCGCACGAGAAAACGAACGATGAAGGCGAGGCCGTGTTCTCGCTTGCCCAAGTGAAGAAACTGCATCCGGCGGGCGAGGTGACGGTGCATGCCGACTTGAATTTCCGCTACGTCCGTGCTGCGGTCCTCCTTTCGCAGACTGTGCGCTACGATTCCGAGAAGGCCGCCTGCACCTACAGGCTAGTCTGCGACGGACCGGTGGAGGCTTGTGGCGCTCTCAAGAGTTTCTTGGCCGATGCGGGAATCACCCTCCTCGACAAGGAGTCGCTCCCGGCGCTCAATGCAAAGCTCCAGTTCACCGATAAGATGAATACGAGCAAGACCCTCTGCACGTCGCGCGGTACCGTGACGCTCGGTGCTTTTGAACAGCAGACGACTGAATCCGTCCAGGGTGTCGGCCGTGACGAGGGCATTGCGCAGGCGACCGCGGTGAAGAAACTCCCGGCGACCAAGCTGAACCAGATGTTCGGCAAGGCCTGTCAGAAAAAGTAGGCGCGAAGGAACGTATAGAGGAAGAGGCTGACGGCTGCGTCGGCCTCTTCTTTTTGTTGAGGTAAAAAAAGGGGCCCGGCCATGCGGCCGGGTCCTTTTCAAATGCGGATTCCGCTAGGAATTACTGCTTTTCGATTTCGGCATCGAGTTCAGCGTAAGCCTTGGTGGCAGCAGCGCGGATCTTGTTGGCGACAGCGTCGTCATAGGAACCGGCGGCCTGGAGGCTCTTGATGAGTTCTTCGACGAGGTTGGCGTCGAGGGTCATGATGCCGTAGATCTTGAAGTGGCCGTTCTCGTCGGTTTCAACCTGCACGTCGGTGAGGGTAGCACCGCTCATGTGGGTGTTTACGACAGTCTTGGAAGTGCTCTGGAAGTGTTCGGCAACCTGGTCGTTCACGTCTTCCTTGAAGTTCTTGATGAGAGCCTTGGTCTGGGCGTCGATTTCCTTGGCGAGGTCGACACGGGCGTTCTGATCGGCCTTTTCCATGGCAATCTGTTCGTCGGTGGAAACACCGATACCCATACCGGCAGGCACGTGGTCCTTCAGGTATTTCTTCTTGAGCATCTGCATTTCGATGAGCTTGCTGGCAGACTTTTCCTGCGGGGTCGAGCTACAACCGATCATGAGGAATGCTGCGAGTGCGGCAACGATCAACTTCTTCATAGTAAACTCCTTGTTGTTGTTTTTCCCAAAATGGGATGATATGAAGTCTGTAAACAAAAATATCTTAAAGAAACAAGAAAGTCAAGTCAAATTCGGTATTTCTTACAAAAAAGTGATTTAATGTGATTTTTGAGGGACAAGAGGCTTTTTGGCATGGTTTTAGATGTGATAAATTAAACATCCAAGGGCGATTATGGCGGCAGTCCTTGCCCTGAGGCGGGTGTTTCCCAAATTCAGGAGGTGCGTCTTGCCCTGTTGGTAAGATTTGACGGCCCCGATTTCCCGGGGGGAAAATCCGCCTTCGGGACCTATGAGGAGGGTTGTCCTACGGTCTAGGACGGGTGCTTTGCGTTCGCCATCGATGTCGCAGAGGACGAGGTCCCCGCCTTCGCTTTCGAGCCAGCGGTCAAATTCGATGGGACCCTCGATTCGGGTCAGCCATGGTTTTTTCGACTGCTTGAGGCTGACCAGGCTCTTGAGTTCGGCGCGGCGGATTAGCTTGTGCAGGTCGGAGTTCTTCGGCTCCTGCGAAAAGTCAGTGCGCAAGAAATAGATAGTGTCAATTTCTGTCTGTGCCGCGTGAAATACGACTTCTTCTAGCGCGTCGTCCTTGAGGCATGCGATGGCGAGGTTCAGCTTGGGGCGCTCGTCCGATACGGTTTCGAACCTGTCGATGCGGACTTCACAGGCCTTCGGATCGGCCTTGACGATTGTCGCATCGGCAAAATGCCCGAGCCCATCGCAGAGTTCGAGAGTGTCGCCGACGGTGGCGCGGCAAACGCGGACTGCGTGCCCGCTTTCGTTTTCGTCGAGGGTGAATTCGCCCACGTCAATTCGCGGACAGTAGAAACGGCTGTCGGGAGTCTTCATGGCGTAGAATATAAAACTTTTTGCGGGTGTTTGCTACATTTACCGCATCGTGGAACACAAACCGGTAAAGGCAGTCGTATTTGATCTGGATGGCACGCTCTACTTGAGCGGGCGTCCTTACCCAGGTGCTGTCGAGACGGTGAAACGCGTGGCAGCCCGCGTGCCGGTCTATTACCTGAGCAACAACACGAGCAAGTCGCCTGTATTTTACGAGAATCGCCTCCATGTGATGGGACTTCCGCTGCGTGACGATTCCATCATCTCTGCGCTCTACCTCTCGCTCGAAGCGATTCACGAAAAGGGAATCAGGAACGTGTTCTTCTTTGCGAATCCCGAAGTGCATGAATGGTTCGCGGCGCAGGATCCGAGCCTGAATCTTTGCCCGTCGGTAAAAGAGACCGAACTCGTGCTCGTCGCCTATCACAACAGTTTTGACTACCGCGAACTCTGCGAACTCAGTTTCCGCGTCCAGCGCGGGATCCCGTTCTGGGTGACGCATACGGATTTCGTGTGCCCCGATGCAAACGGGCCCGTGCCCGATATCGGAAGCTTCATGGCGCTTCTCAAGACGGCCTATGGCGTGGAACCGGAACGCAGTTTCGGAAAGCCGAATCCTGCGATGCTTGCGGGCGTACTCAAAAAATACGAACCCGAAGAGATCCTCTTTGTGGGCGACCGCCTCTATACCGACTTCGAACTTGCGAAGCGCAGCGGATGCAGGTTCGTGCTTCCGCTCTGTGGCGAAACCAAGCGCGAAGATGTAGAAAAACTCGAGACCAAGCCCGAGTTTATAGTTGAAAGCGTCCGCGATATTGACTTCGACGCCTTTTTCGAAGGTCGTGCCTAGACTGGCCTTGGCTAGGCTTTTTTGCGACGGATAAGAACCAGCACCCCGATAGCGACGAGGAACAGCGCCGCGACCGCGCTCACCTTGATGCAGGCGTGCAACGGACGGCTCCGGTATTCCATGCGGACTTCGGATTTGCCCTTCGGAATTTCGACGGCGCGTAACGTGCCGAACGCCTTGTAGACCTTCGCGGGCTTGCCGTTCACGGTCGCGTTCCAGTAGGGGTGGTAGTTGCCTGCGACGACCATGAAGCCGGCGCGGTCGCTTTCTACCTGGAATACCTGCGTGTCCATCTTGGGGCTTGCGATAAGCTTCGCGTGCCCGTTCGCGACTCCGCCTTCGCCTTCGTGTTCGGGCTTTTCGGAGAGGATGACCGTTTCGCGGTAGTAGAAGCTGTCATCTTCGGGTTCTGCGGCTGGAGAGACCTCCGCGGCAGCTTCTGCTGTCGTGGAATCGACTGTGGCTGTCGAGTCTGTTGCTTCGGCAGGGGCGCTCTCTTCGGCCTTGGGCTTACGGATGGCTGCTTTTTCGCGCAAGGTCTTGATGGCGCTTGCATCGTCCATCGTCACGGACTGGCCATAGATGTAGGCTTCGCCCATGGCCGTGGAAATCGGCATGTAGGTGGTGCCCTGGCGCGTGTCGAAGACGATTGCTCCCACGTTCATGAGGTCGAGAAACGGGTGTGCCGCATCGGGGTCGTTAATGTTCTGGAGGTAGTTGGCGTTCTGCTGGCCGCCGCGGAATTCGCGGTAGGAGGCAAGCTCGTTGTCGTGGAAGCCGTCGGCGTTACGCAGGTGGTATTGCGGGAATGCGTTTGCACCGAGCGACGGCTGGCGCGATAGCGAAAGCACGCGCGGTGTGTTGAGCGAATCGGCCTTGTAGGGAGCCTTGATGGCGGCGACCACGGCGTTGTTCGGCTGGAGGTACTGAGCCGCGGGAACGTTCTGGATGAAGGCTCCGTTGATGAAGAACAGCTCGATGGCGGCGACGACGGCGAAGATGCACGCCTTCGCGACGGTGGATCCCTTCCAGAAGAAGAGGAAGAGTGCAACGACGATGGTCGCGAGCGCGAGCACGAAGCTCGGGATGATCTTCGCGGCGGTCGCTTGCATGATAATTTCGTTCAGCGGCTTGAAGTAGGGCGCCGTGATCGGGTCTGCGAGCAGGTCCTGTCCGCTCATGAGGAATGCACCGATGGCGGTGAAGCCGAGGACGAAGCAAGCCTGTGCCACACGGCTTGTGATGCTACCCTTGTCCTTGAAGGCAGTCTTGTAGGCGTCGATGAAACTTTCGAAGCTGAGCGCCTTGCCCTGGTCGTCTACCTTCATGATTCCGATGCAGACAAGCGCATAGGCGATGCAGGCGACAAGCCCGAACGGTCCGATGAAGAGCGTCCAGTTGTAGCGTGCGATGACGGTGAGCAAAAGCAGGACGATGAACATGGCGGCGCCGTGCTTGAGCGCGCGGAGGTTCCTTGCCGCATCTTCTCCCTTGTCGCTGATGGCGCGGAGCACGGGCCCTGCCATCATCACGAGCAGCAGCGGAAGCCAGAACAGTGCCATGCCGGGCGCGCGGAAGTTCTTGACGCCGGGGAGGATGGCGTACCAGAGCTTGAACAGCGGGGAATGTGCTCCCATGCCGTAGCTGAGGGCGACGACCATGCCCATGGCCCAGAATGTTGCCCAGCGGCGCTTGCCGGGCAAGAAGAGGCAGAGGAATCCGAGGAAGGTGAGGAGAGTGCCCGCGCTGTTGTGGTCGAGCTTGAAGCTGTTGTGGCCCCAGTAGAACGGGGAGCCTCCGGGCATCTTCTGCAGTTCGCCCCTCGAATACGAGATGAAAGAGCTGCCGACGATATCGCCAGACTTGGGATCCTGTTCGTACACGTCCACGCCGATGAACCCGGGGAGAATCATCTGCGCGAGTTCTTCCTGGTGCAGGCTCCAGCTGACGGCGTGGCCCATGTTGGTATGGTCGCCTTCGCCGCGCACGGATTGCGTGGTGGTGTACAGGTAGGGCGGCACCAGCTGGAAGCAGGCGAGCGCAAGCCCGAAAGCAAGGCCTGCGGCGGCAAGCCCGATGCGCTTGCCGCGCGTCTTGAACGTGTTGCAGTGGAAGGCGGCCTCATAAAGCGTGTAGAACCCGGCTCCCCACAGGAAGAGGTAGGTGAGCTGCAGGTGGCTTCCGAGAATCATCCACGCGATGGCAAGCGCAAGCACGATAAGGTAGGGGAGGCTTCCGTTGCGGACAACCTTCCGGATGGCGAGGAGGGCGAGCGGGGCGATGGCGAAAACCATCATCTTTCCGTCGTGGCCGCCGTAGATGTAGGTGAAGTATTCCGGCGAGAAGGCGTAGAGGAACCCGAGGAGGGCGGCCCACCAGCGGTTGCCCGTGAGGTTCCAGGCCAAAAGCATGGCGCTCATGAAGGCGACCCACACGGTGAGGATGAACTTGAAGCCCACGGCGCGTGCCGGGTCCATCAGGAACTGCGTCCATACGAGCGGGTGGTAGGCGTCGGCGAACAGCGCATCGATGGTGGGAACCCCTCCCAGGCGGCTGTCGTCCCATTCGGTGACGATTGGGTTTTCGGCACGCAATATGCGGCTGCCGATGCCATTCAGCTGGTCGCTGTTGAGCATCAGCTGCGAGTCGTCAAAGACGAATCCGCGGAAAACGATGAAGAGAATGGCTATGAAGAGCGCGGCTGCTGTCGCAAAGAAAATGGGCTTTTTGTTCAAAAGATTCATGCTGGGAAATATAAAAATACCGCGGGCGAGTATGCCTTGCGGTATGGCGAAAAACGTCGAACCCGCGGTCCGACAGCGTTGTGCGCGTTTTGGCTAGTCGGCGGTGTTTTCGTCGACCTTGTTGTACTTGATGAGGCTGTAGATGCCGAACGCAGAAATCACGCATACGGCGACAAATACGACAATCTTGATGAGTTTTCCCATAGTGGCTTCCTGTTTTAAATTTTTTTTAAAATACCTTTTTTTCTGGAGAAAAGCAAGTTTTATTTTTATGAAAGGGGCCGGATATTCAAAAATTGGGGATTGAGGATTGAAAACCCGCTGTTTTTAGAGGAGTGGCGCCAGGAACTCCGCCAGTTCCCGGTTGAGTCCGCTATTGAGCGCATCCGCTTCTTGCACGGTGTGGTGCTCGTCGCCTGCAAAGTCGCGGGCGCGTTCCCCGCAGATGTCTACGCCGATGATTTTGTGGCTTGTGGCGAGACCGGCGATGATTTCTTTGAGTGCTGCTACGTCCAGCGAACCCTGATCCCAGTTGGTGGCCGCGTAGGCGGGGGAGAGGGCGTCCTTGTCGATGGAGATGTAGATTCGGCCTTCTGTCATCCCCGACTTGGTCGGGGATCTTAAAGATTCTCGCATTCGCGAGAATGACGTGGGTGTTCGCGAGAATGACGAGGGTGTGCGCGAGAATGACGTGGGTGAACCGGTTTCGCGTATTTCGCTTTCTTTGATGAAAGTTACTTTGTCTAAAGTACTGGTATCGCCCGCCTGCGAAAGTTCTTCGCGGATTTCGTCTACGAGGTGGTCAGCGACCCCGATAATGACAACGTTGCCTATGAACTTGTTTTCTTCCAAAACCTTCTTGACCCAGCCGCCGCAACTGAGGATGTTCCCGAATCGCGGCTCCTGCATGTCGGGATGGTGGTCAAAAACGACAAGCGAAAACGGTTCCTGGACCATGTCCGTCCAGATTTTGCTCATGTAGTGGTAATTGCCGTTGTCGAAGAAGTGGATGCCGCCTGCGTCCTTAATGCCCGCGGCAGCAATGCGCCTGCAGATGGCTTCGACGGCCTCGTCGTCGCAGTAGCAGTCCGTGCCCGGAATATCGGCGCAGTCTATGTAGAGGATTTTTGCGTTCGAAGTTGCGGAAACTAGACGCGAATTTCCTTTCAGACCTTGCATAAAGGGCTGAAAACTGTAAACACCCGTGAAATCGAGAATTGTCGTTTGCACATAGGAAAAATAAAAATATATATTGGAATCATGAAAGTCAAAAGCCTTCCTTTGTCGCTGATTCTTGGTCTTGGATTTGTTTTCCTGGGCTTGCAGCAGTCTTTTGCGCAATCTTCGACAATCCGCTATACGAATGTGGCCAGCGCACCCAAGGCGATGGGGAATGATACCCTTTCGGCCAATGAACGCGAAGCTGTGCAGCTGATTGCCAAGGGAAACGCTTACCACGACAATAGGATGTTCCGTGAGGCCATCAAGTGCTACAAGCAGGCCGATTCGCTCTCCCCGAAAAATGCGACGGTCAACTACGAACTGGGCTATTCTTACATGATGCTTAGACAGCTTGACAGTGCCGCCTTGTATGCAAAACGCTCCATTGAGATAGAACCGGCCGAGCTGGCGTTTTCGCTTGTTGGCGACATCTACGATTTTGAGGAAAAAATCGATTCTGCATTGAAGTATTATGATCTCGGCCTGTCATTTTATCCGAAATCCTACCACCTTCTGTACAACAAGGGAGTTGCGCTCTTTTTCCATAAGCGCGAGGATGAGGCCTACGAGGTGGCGAAACTTGCCGTAAAGTCGACACGCCAGCACGAAGGTTCCTATTTCCTGCTCGCGCAGATTTCGGCGAATAGGAGGATGTGGATTGATTTCTTTGTGAATGGTGTTTATGCGAATTTTGTAGGGGATACAAGGGATCGTGCTGCTTATGTGAGAAAGTATTTTGCAAAGTTGATGCTTATCTTTAAGGAAGTGCTGGAACGTTTCGAGGACCACCCGCTGCTCGATATCCACAGGGAATGGGCCAGGTCTACGGTGTATCGTTTTGCCGAGAGCGAATCGAAATTCGAAAAGTTGAACTTTGACCGCCTGGATTCACTGGATGGCAGCGAAAATGACTTTGAAACTCTGGTAGCGCTGGGAACATTCGCGATGCGTGAGTCCGTGATGCTGCCTTACGAATTTGACTTGAAACCGTTCTATAGACAGATTGTGGATGGTGGCTTCGAGGATGTTTTTATGCGGGTTGTTTTCAGGGGTGTGAACGATATTGCATTTGAAAGCTGGAAGATGATGAACAGGAAACGCTTCGAACAGTTCTACGAAAAGGTTGTGTATCCTTTTTGGGAAGGCGAAGCTAGCCTGAAGGCTCCGGTGCTTATCGATCGCCCGAACTAGGTGAAATTATTCCTATAATCCTTGTCTGGCGCAGTCTTCATGTACTTCTAATCCGATTTGGACGTAAAAGCACCGTCATCGTATCCCGACGAATTTTCTGGAGCAATCGGTTCGGGCTCGGGATCGCCCTTGAGGCAGCGTACATTCCAAGCATAGATTGTACTGTAAGACTCGATTTGCACAGAATCGCTGCTCGTGAAAGACAAGTAATAACCTAGATCATCGTTGTTGATGCGGTTCCCGTAACTGTCGTAACGCCAGTCGGTGAAAGAGGATGAAGTCCATAATTGAGCAGCTTTACCGACGCTATAGACGCCATCTGCTGCATTCAACGATTTCCCGCTCGCCTTGATGCCGAAACAGTACTTGTCGGTGCCGTTTCCGTCTTTGCCTTCTTCATCTTTATCCCAGCCGGAGGTCGCTTTTAAATTCTTTCCGGCCAAGCCGACTCCGCCCGTGTTTTCGCGAAGTTCGTCAATTTCGTCAAAGGTGGGCAGATGCCATCCATCTGGACATGCTTTTTTTGCTCTCCCAAAAGTGTAAAAACGCCCGTAAATGGAACCGTCCTTGTCGAGGCTGTCGTTTGTCCAGCTGCCTTCTACGTCATAGTTCAGGTTCTCGGCCATCCAGACTTGGTTGCCGATCTTGACGGTCTTATAAACCTTGCCGTCGCGCGGGTCGGTAAGCGGTTCGTCGGCATTGGAACAGCTATTGGATTTTACGCTTGAATTGTTTTCTGAACTCGGGGAACTTGAACTGTCTTCGCACGCGGCAAAAAGAACGGCGCATGCAGTCAATGCAAAGAACAACTTTTTCACGATTGAATCACCTTTCTATTTCTAGTAGAATATAGCAATTTGTCTGGAATTTACTTCCCGAAGCGCTTGCAGAAGGAGCATTTTTGGCAGAAGGGGTGGCGCAGTTCGTGCTTTTCGAACCCTTCACGTAAATTGCGGGCGGCTGGTGAGTCTAAAATTTCGGCGAGGCTCTGGTCGGCGATGTTCCCGAGGGTGATTTGCCCGCTGTAGTCGAGGCAGCAGGCGACAACCCGGCCGTCATGGAGAATGGCCGCGTGTGTATCGAGGGCATGGCACGTGCCTGCGGGGTATTTGCTGGCGGTCACTTCGGCGGGCTCACTTTGACCATGCTCAGCACTAGCAGTGACCTTGCTCGTTCCCGGCCATTCGAATCGTGAGTCTTCGTGCAGGTAGAGCCTCCCCGCGATAGGGAAACTCTTGTGCCTGCTGCAGAAATTCCCCGGAGCGACCTGCGTGTTGAACGTCTCGTTTATGCGAGAAATCGCAAACTCGTTCCAGTTTCCGGTGGTTGCGGCACCGATGTTCCAGAGCCGCAGATTGATGTACATGTCGGGCCTTGCGGCCAAGGCCATTTTGCAGAAGTCGAGGACGTCCTGTAGATACCCGTGCGCATCGTCGGGCGGGAGTTCCGCATACGCGTGCGTCGAAAAGTTTACCTGGCGCACGGCGGGGCAGTTCAATATGTGGTGGGCGACTCGCCTGATGGTCGTGCCGTTCGTGGTGAGCGTCGCGGTGAGGCCCGCGGCCTTTATATCCTTGAGAAAGAGTGCAAATCCCGGGTGCAGCGTCGGTTCGCCCAGGACGTGCAGATATACGTTCTCGATGCCTGCTTCTACCGTTCCCGCGATACACTTCTCGAAAAGTGCGCTCGGCATGAACGAGCGCGATGCTCCCGAACCGGCCTCGTGCCCGCAATCACTGCTGGGGCAAAAGCTGCAATGCAAGTTGCAGGCGTTCGTGATTTCGATATAAACGCTATTCATGCTGGTTCTCGGGGAGCAATGTAGAAACTGCATCGGCGTATACGCTGAGCTTGCCTGCTTTCTTGATTCTCTTGAACGTCATTTTGGGAATGCTCGGCTCCAGATAATCCCAGAAACTTTGCACGTGCGCAAGGATCTGGCTGTCGCCCTGGAATGTTTGCCGCGCGTGTTCGAAAATAATCTGGTGTATTTGGAGAAGTTTGTCTGTAAATTCTTTTCCTGTTATGTTCGCTTTCCCTGCTTTGTATTCCGCTGCGAGGCTTGGCTGCGCAAGTAATCCGCGGCCGATCATCACTCCGGCGAGATTCGGGTAGCGGCGTTCCATTTCTTGAATTTGCGAAACGTCTGTGATGTTCCCGTTATATACAAGCGGGTGGCGGCATTCGCTGTAAAATTTCTCAAATGACTTGATATCAATTGCGCCCTTGTATTGCTGTTTGCCGAGGCGCGGGTGGAGCGTAATGTGCGTGAGCGGAGTATCGTTTAAAATCGGGAGGAGTGCGAACGCTTCATCGGGAGATTCCTGTCCGAGCCGCATCTTGACGGAAAACTTTGCGGTTCCCGCTGCGGATAGCCGCGCGATTTCGTTCATGATTTCCTGGACGGTTCGGGTGTCGTTCAGCAGGCCTGCGCCACGGTGACGGTTGACTTGCATGGGGAATGGACAGCCCATGTTGAAGTCGATTTCGGTGAAGCCTTTTTGCAGGATGGCGTCGGCGAGAACCTTGAATTCTTCGACGCTATTCGCGATGACCTGCGGAATGACCCGTGGAGAACCCGGCACGCCTGCTGGGGTTTCGAGGTCGCGCAGGTCCCTTTCGCGCGGGTGCCCGTTTTCAATCCGCAAGAACGGAGCGTAATATGCTTCGATGCCGCCAAAGATTTTTGCATGGGCTGCCCGATAGATGCCCGTCGTGTAACCTTGTAGCGGAGCGAATAGGACCTTCAGCATGTTGCAGTTCTTGCAGGATCTAGTGAGGGCGTGGTGCTACGGCGTCTTCGTTATTTCCCGAGCGCTTTTTTCAGGGCTCGGATGGCGTTTCCGCGGTGGCTGATGGCCTTCTTCTCTTCAAGCTCCATCTGCGCGAAGGTGCGGGTTTCTCCGTCGGGGACGAATAACGGGTCGTAGCCGAATCCCATGTCGCCTACGGGAGCATAGTTGATGCTGCCGCGGCATTCGCCTTCGAAAATCTGCGGCTCGCTCACGACGAATTCGCCGTCGGCGTTGCGCGTGATTGTCTGGTAGGCGAGTGCGCAGAAGTAGCGCGCCTTGCGGTCGGTTATTCCCGCGAGGTTCTTGAGGAGAAGCGTGTTGTTGCTTTCGTCTGCGCCGTGGATGCCGCTGTAGCGTGCGCTGTAGATTCCGGGGGCTCCAGCGAGCGAGAAGACTTCGAGTCCCGAGTCATCGGCGAGGACGGTTGCCTCGATGCCGCGTTTGGCAAGCCAGCGGGCCGTGGTGCTTGACTTGATGATGGCGTTTTCGGCGAATGAATTGCCGTTCTCGACAATTTCTTCGTCGAAGCCGATGTCTTTCAGCGTCTTGAATTCGTAGTGGTCGGTGCCTAAAATATGCGCGAAATCCCGGATTTTCCCGGCGCTTGCGGTTGCGATTACAAATAGGTTTTTCATGGTGCCCTTTTTTGCGGAACAAATCTAGAAAATATGCGGTGCGGCGGGCTTTGGACCACATGTGCTTTTTGTATATTCGGTAGCGTATGAATATTATCCCGTTTACTTGCAGGCGCATGGGGCTTGCTGCCGCATCTCTTTGCGTTTCGCTGGGCCTTTGCTCCTGTGCTTCCGGGACGCCGGATCCTGCCACGGATGTTTCGACTGCGTCTCCCGAAAAGCAACTTTCTGCGTCCAGGGCGCTTCCGCCCGCTCCTTCGACTCCGGTGACGGTGTTCGAATTACATGTCGAATTCAGGGACAAGCAGGTGCGTGTAATCGACAAGCCGACGCTCGCCGCACTTGATTTTGCCGCCTATTACGACAATCCCATCCGCCTTGCAGGCAAGGACGAAAAGCCGGAGAATTACAAGGGGGTGATGGCTAGCGCGAAGCTTGCCGAATATCCGTTCCCGATGCTCGATTCGCTTTCGGAATATGAGCCCTCCGTTGTGGCTGGCAGGCAACCATTGGCGTGGGAACCGCTTTCCAAGATTCTCTATGCGCAGACGGGCGATGATTCTCTTGCCCGGGTGCTCAGTGCCGTGGAGGCCGTCAAGTGGAGCGAACCCGATGTCTTCAGGGCGTTCCAGACGGTAGGCAGATTCTGGGGCGTGCCGATGAGCGACGGTTCCGTCGAGTGGTGGGCAGAAATCTTGCCGGCCACCTGGACGGGCCGTACCGTGTTTTTTGCGAAGTTGAAGTTCGCATCGCACGGTGAGACTGCCGAGGTGCTCAACCATTACATTACGGCAGAGTTGACGCTCGAAGATGCGATGAACTGGGCTCGGACGCTGTCTTCTTACTGGTATCCGACGCTCAATACAGACCTAGAACCCCATACGCCGGGAGGCTTCTGGCCCGAAGGCGCCAAGACGCAGCCCTTTGCCGTGATGCGCGGGAACCCGATGGGGAAACCCATGTGGGTCGCGTTCGATGTTCCTGCATTCCGCCTGTCCGAAGAACAGATTCGCGCACAGGCTGTTGCCGATTCGCTTGCTGCGGCGGGCGAGGTGGTGCCGGTGAACCGCGCACTCGACACGACCTCCGATGCGCGCCTGCAGACGCTTGCCTCGCTGGAAGGCTCTTGCCCCGCGAATGCGGAAACCGCGAAGTTCCGCGCTACGCTCGAGAATACGCTTGCGAAACTCCCGAAGGAGCAGAACGCCTGGGCGACAGCGGGAGCGACACCCGCGGAAAGCTTCCTCTGGTTCCGCCGCAATGCAAACTACCTGCTTGCAGACAAGATAACCGGGCAGGATAGCCTGCACAACCCGCTCCCGCGCCTGCTGGAACTTAAACACTACCTGGATTCCATCGGGGTGCAACTGCTCGTGGTTCCCGTTCCCGTGAAGGAAGAAATTTACGCCGAGCGCCTTGTGGCAGGGACGCCTGCCGATCTCTGCGTGAACCCCGCGGGCCGCGAATTTACCCGCGAGATGCTTGCCGCCGGGCTTGACGTACTCGATATCTACCCGGCGCTCATGGCGGCCAAGGCGGGCGACGAACCCCCGCACTTTAGCTACCAGCGCTACGATACGCACTGGTCGCTCCCCGGCATGCTTGCCGCCATGGAACAGCTTGCCGCCCGCGTGACGCAGTACAGCTGGTACGGCGATGCCGGAGCGAAGCCGGGTTCGCTCAACATGCAGGAGACGACGACAATGCGCGAGGGCGACCTGGTGGCGCACCTGCCCGATGCGGAGAAGGCGAAGTACACTGCAGATACGTTGCCCGCGATGAAAATCTTCAAGGGTACAGAACCTTACAAGGGCGGCAAGAATGCGCCGATTCTCTTGATGGGCGATTCATTCACGGGTGTGTTTGAGTCTGTGGACCAGAAGAGCGGCGGGCCGGGATCGCTCCTTGCCTATGCGACAGGGCTCGACGTGCAGGTGCTCACCAGCTGGGGCGGAGGCCCGGGCGTTTACCACCGCATGATGAAGATGAAGAAGGATATGCAGAGCAAGCGGCTCGTGATATACATGATGACGGCCCGCGATTTTTGGCAGTCCCCGATGGAATGGGATGCCCTGAGATAAGATGCTTGCCCGCCTCTCCGCAATGTTCTCGCGAGTATTCTGGCCGCTGCTGCTGATTTTGCTGGCGGTTTCGCTCACGCTTGTGCTGTGGACAGGGCGTCCTGAAAACGTGCGGTACGCTGAAATGGCCTGTACCTTCGAGAACCGCGCTCCCGCCTGCATAGATTCTGTAGATGCCTGGCGCGAAGGTCTTGTCTTCTACGATAGTAGTTTGTCTGCAACGCGCGATACGCTCGCCTCTTTGAAATCGCTCCTGTGGGAATTCTGGAAAATCGAATTTGCGGGGGAGGGCGAGGCGTCCATAGCCCACGATGCGATTCTACCGCTGCGGGTGCTTGAAACCCGGAAATCGGGCTGCATGGGGCTTGCGTGGCTTGCGATGATGGTCGCCGAAGCCCGCGGAATTCCGCTTGATGTTATTCTCTTGCCGGGGCATGTGTATTTGCGGTACGGCAAGGATGACGGCCGCGCACAGGTGGGATTTGCGCCAAGGACGGTGAACCTCGAACCAAACCGTCTCGGCTATACCTACACCAATGAGGAATATCGCGAAAAGTACAAGGCGGGTCGCTGGACCGGCCTAGAATTCAAACCGCTTACTCCGGCACAGTTTGCGGGCCTTGCCGCATTCGACTTGGGCAATTTGTACCTGCAAACGGAACCTCCCCGCGCGCTTCGCTGGTACAGGCTTGCAGACGACCTTTTTCCCGAATATCCAGGCATCGATGCAAACAGGGAAATTGCTAAAAGCCGTCTGCCCGATCGATAGCAGCCTTGTGAGCTAGGCAAAATTTCTATCTTTGCCGCCGATGCGATTGTTCCTTTACCTGTCGATGCTGGTTTTGTTTTGCGCCTGCTCTAATTCAGAAATGGCAATGCCGGAATATACTTCCGAAGATGATGAAAGTGTCGCTTTCTCAAAAATGATTTCGGTTTCGGCGGCGGGAGAAGAGGTTACCTTGGGTACCAATTCCAACAACGCCCGCACCAACGAACGCCCTGCGATGCAGGTAAAGTTCAGCTATGATTTTTCAATGTCGCGCAGCGAAGTGACATGCGGCGAATTCAACCGTCTGATGAAAAAGTCCTTTGGCTTGTCTCTGAATTGTCACGGCTATTATCCGGCGACAGACGTGACCTATTACGATGCAGTCCTGTTTGCCAATGAACGTAGCAAGAGGGAGGGGCGCGATACCGCCTATTCCTATAGCAAGGCTACGTTCGACAAGAATCATCACTGCACGAATCTGGAAGGATTCTTTTTCTCGACCGAAAGCGAAGGCTATCGTTTGCCGACGGAAGCGGAATGGCTTCTTGTGGCGGGTCGCAACTGGTCTTTTGACAAGGGATGGACGGCAGAAAATTCGAAACTTAAAATCCAGACGGTGTGCGGCAAGGCTAAAAAGGATGAATTTTGCGATTTGCTCGGGAATGTGATAGAATGGGTGAACGACTGGTTCGGTAATTTGAAGGATACGACCCTTTTGAACTATGTCGGGGCTCCTGACGGCGGCGCGTTGGGCCAGCGTGTCATAAAAGGAGGCTGCTACCGTAACGCAAATTCTTTCATTACTCTCTATAATCGCGGTGACATCTATACGGTCGTTTCTTCGACCCGTGCCGAATATGTCGGATTCCGTTTGGCAAAAGGGGCAATTCCCGAACCGACCTGGATGGGAGGCGATGGCAAGGCGGCTACGAGCCGTGTTGTTCCTTTGGCGAGTTCCAGTGCGCTGCATTCCTTGACGGGAACCCACAAGATGAAACTTGCGTTCAGGAACGATATCACGGGCAACTTGGCGTATATCGATTATTCCAGCGGCGTTCCGTCCGTGATAGAAATCGAGGATACGCTGGATGTCTACCATCCGGAAATTTCCCCCGATGGAAACCGCGTGGCCTTCTGCTCCCGGATTGAGGGCGTCTCGGGAAAGTCCGCCCTTTATGTGCGCGATTTGAACGCGGAGGGGACCAACCTTGTAAAGCTCGAAGTGGAATCGGCCGTAATTCCGCGCTGGCAGGTGCTTGAAAACGGAACTACGATTATAATCTACGTGACGGATGCGGGCAACAATAAGGACGAGACAAGCTTCAAGGAGACTTCTACCTGGCAGGTGAAGTTTGCAAACGGCAAGTTCGGCAAGCCGACCAAAATTTTGGATGGTGCATACCATGGCGGAATCAGTGAAGACAAGTCGCTTGCTGTAACGGGAGCGCGTCTCTTGAGGGCTCGCGTCGCGAAACCGGGTTCGACGGTGTTCAAGGAGGCAAGCGACCTTGTATGGTACGACAGCGCACAGGCATGCAATGTCTCTCTTTCTAAAGACAGGAGCAAGCGGACCCTGTTCCTTGATTTTGGAGCGGGCCCGGGACGTAAATTTGTCGGTGAAAGTTACGGAATGCATGAACGCCTGTTTGTGGCGGATAGTACCGGCAAGCTAATTCAGTCAGTCGCTGCGCCTGCGGGATATTCCTTCGACCATACCGAATGGGGGCAGGGAGGGGAAAATCTGGTGGTCGCTTCGCTTTCCAATTTGGATGGGGCGCACAAGAAGATTGTCCTTGTCGATATGTCCGATTCGAGCGTAGTCGAGCTTGTCGAAGGGGATGAACTGTGGCATCCGAGTTTCTGGGTGAAAGGGAAATCGGACGCTGATCGGGATGTGCTGCTTGATTTGGACAGCGCGGGCATGTATTTCGACTACAATCCCGCCAACCTGCTCCAGGGCTCTTCTGTGGAATTGGCCATGAGGATGCAGATGTTCTGGAAAAACTACCGGAACATTGAGTGCGTTACCCTGGGCAGTTCCATGTTGCTCGACGCCGTAATCGATACTTCGATAACCGCCTTTAAGACATTGAATATGGGCGTGACGCTCGCCGATCTGTTCCTGTTCAAGTATATTGCGTCGAGATACATTCTGCGCTATGCGGAAAAAATCAAGGTCCTTGTCGTAGAACTTTCCCCGGGGTTCCTGTTCCGGCAGGAAAACGACTATTTCTACTACGTGCGCCTGTTCTCGCCGGGACTTATTTACGACGAGCATCATTTGAGCCATGAAACCAAGGATGTTGTAGCCGCCTTGAGCCAGGAGTATTCTTACCCGAGATCCCTTTTCGCCCAGAACTACATGGATGATTCCTTCCTGTTACCTTCGGTTTCTTGGGGCGATACCTATGTCGACGCCGATGTTTCCAAGATGCCGTATAGCAGTGTAAAATTGAGAAGAAACCGGGAAATGCTGGATTCCCTGCGGACGGAGACGGAACGGCGTGGCGTCAAGCTGATTTTGGCCATCACTCCCCAGAATCCGGATTTCGCAAAGACGGAATCCTTCGGATCGTTCGGCCCCAAAATGGAAGTCGCGAAAAAGATTGTCAGTGCACTCGAGAAATCGGGCTACTATATTTTTGACGAGAACAAGTTTGGAGAACATGATTACACATCCGAAATGGCTTACAACAGCAACCACCTGAGCTATCTGGGGGCGCGCCAGTTTACAGCCCGACTCGATTCCCTATTGAAGACGTTGAGGTGAGTGATGCTGTATAAAGCGCTGCTTTTGCTGCTCTCCCTGTTCTTTTTCTCCTGCTCCAACTCCGTTGGCGGGGATTCGGGTCGTCCTTCGACGAAGGAGTTCGAAAAGGATTCCCTTGCCGGCATGATCCGTGTCCATACGGGCGAATCGTTGGTGGCTCTCGGGACGAACAAGACTTCGGCAAATATCAACGAACGCCCGGAAATGATGGTGGGGTTCGAATATGACTTCTCGATGTCCCGGAGCGAAGTGACGTGCGGAGAGTTCAACGGGCTGATGGAATCTGCGACGGGCCTTTCGCTGGATTGCGAAGATGGCGCTCTCCCGGCAACGAATGTTTCCTATTACGATGCCGTCCTGTTCGCCAATGAGCGCAGCAAGGCGGAAGGTTTCGATACGGTTTACAGCTATAGCATGGCCTCGTTTGACGAACAGCGCCATTGCGTGAAAATGGAAGGGTTCTCGGATCATGCCGATATTTTGGGCTACCGTTTGCCTACGGAGGCGGAATGGGTCTTTGTGGCGTCCCGCAACAGCAATGTGGAAAAGGCGTGGACTGCAGGTAATTCCGGTTACAAGCTGCATCCGGTTTGTGAAAAGGCCGCTGCGAATGAATTTTGCGACATGTTCGGTAACGCCATGGAATGGGTGAACGACTGGTTTGGAATCTTCCGCGATACGACTATTTTGAATTATGCCGGAGCTCCAGATGGGGGCGCCCTGGGACAGCGCGTCTTGAAAGGCGGAAGCTACCGCAACGACGCTTCCTCCATTTCTCTTTACGGCCGCGGAGATGTCTACACGGTCGTCTCGTCTACCCGTGCCGAATATGTCGGGTTCCGCCTGGCGTTTGGCATCATTGTCAACCCTGTGTGGATGGGCGGAGACGGAATGGCGAATTCGAGTCGGATTGCCCCGATGGCAAGTTCTTCGTTTTTGCAGTCGCGGACGGGAACCCGCAAGATGAAACTCGCCTTCCGGAACGACGTTTCGGGCAACATTGCTTTTATCGATTACACCAGCGGCAGCTTATCGGTGGTGGAGATTGCGGATACGATAGGAGCGTATCATCCCGAAATTTCGCCTGATGGGAAAAGGGTGGCTTTCTGCACGGGCCTTGAGGGTGTGGCGGGCAAGTCGTCCCTGTATGTGCGCGACTTGAATGCGAATGGCTCGAATCTCGTGAAACTCAATGTGGAATCTGCCGCCATTCCGCGCTGGCGCGTGCTCGAAAACGGCGATACGGTAATCGTTTACGTGACCGACGCGGGCAACAACAAGGATGCCTCCGCATTCAAGGCGGCTTCGACTTGGCAGGTGAAATTTGCGGGCGGCAAGTTCGGAACGCCCGAGAAACTGTTCGACGGCGCCTACCACGGCGGCATCAGCGAAGACAATTCTATTGCGGTTTCGGGTGCAAGGCTTTTGCGCGCCCATGTGGCGGATTCCGGCTCGACGCTGATGGCGCATGCCCGCGATACCGTCTGGTACGATAGCGCGCAGGCGTGTAACGCGTCGCTTGCGAGGGATGGTTCTAAGCGCACTTTGTTCCTTGATTTCGGAAAGGGACCGGGAGTCGACTTTGTCGGAAAAAAATACGGCATGCACGAACGTCTGCTTGTCTCCGACAGCACGGGCAAACTGCTGCAGGCTGTAGCAGCCCCTGCGGGTTATTCGTTCGACCATAGCGAATGGTCTTTGGGCGGGGGAAATTTCGCCGTTGTGACTCTTTCCAATCTGGAGGGGGCCCATTCGAAGATTGCCCTTGTGTATCTGAAAGACGAAAGTGTCGTGGAAATCGCCGAAGGCGATGAACTTTGGCATCCGAATTTTTGGGTGGACGCCAAGGCTTCTGCACGGCCGAATCTGACGCTGAATGCCGATAGCGCTGGAGTGTATTACGATGAAGGCGTGTGGTACAACGCGTTGGAACTTCGCGTGAAAATGGAGAGGTTCTGGTATCGTCGCGAGGAGGTGACCGTTGTAGGCCTTGGAAGTTCGAGGATGATGTTCGGCATGTACGAGAAGAATGTGAAATCGGAAAACTTCTTGAACATGGCCTATTCCGCAGGCGACATGAGGGGCATGCACTACCTCTTCAAGAATTACATATTGCAGCACGTTCCCAACCTCAAGACGCTGGTGATTGAAATGTCTCCGGACCTGTTGTGGTACGACCGGTCGACATCATGGGGCCCGATTATAGACGGCGTTCCGGGTTTCAAGTATGACGAGGATCATTCTTTCTGGAAAGACGGCGTGCCGGAAGGGTTCCTGAGCCTGGTCTCGGAGTGCCCCAAGCCAGAATCCGTATTGCAGCATCCCTACAACTTGGAAGACTTCCTGTTGCCGACCATGGGGTGGTACGGTATAGACGTATTCCGCGATACGACGGCCCTTTCGACTTTGGATGAAAACTACAAATACGATTTTTCGCTGTTTGAAGAAATTATCAAGATGGCGCGGGAGAGAAATTTGAACATTATATGCTTTATCGCGCCACAAAATCCTGGCTATAGGGAAACGGGCTCGTATGGTGTCTATGGCCCCAAGCGTTCCATCGCGGATTCCATTTTGAGCCGTGTAAAAGGGATGGGGCTCATCTGGATGGACGAAAATAAAATGGGGGACCACGACTATACGGAAAATATGGCCTATAACATGGACCACCTGAGCGCAGAGGGGGCGATGCAGCTTACGGCCCGCCTCGATTCCATTCTGGAAACGCTCAAATAATCGGAAAAACGCTACAAAGTGTATCGTGTCATCCTTTTTTCCGTGACGGGTCGCACTTTGTCCACACGCGTAGCTTTTAATTAGTTTTGGATTTGTCGATATTAAGTTATTTTTTAGAGAGTAGTTAATGCCCTGTGGGCACAAGGAGTGTTTATGAATTGTTTGGTAAAAATGGGCCTCGCGGGCCTTATGGCTTTTGGACTTTCGCAGGCGGCGGTAAACTTCCCGTTCCCGCAAATGTCCGATTACGGTGGAAACGCGACTCTCCTGAGCGACAAGGCTGCCGCCTCGGAACAGCTGAAACAGCAGTTCGCTGCCTGGATGAGGGACATGTACAACGAACAGGGCGATATCGCCGGTGTGCGTTCTGATCCTGGGTCCAACCAGTATTTTTCGGAAGGTGTCGGCTACGGCATGCTCCTGATGGTCTATTTCAGTGACAATACAACGAGTTACCAGAGCCAGTTCGACAAGATTTGGAATTTCTACAAGAAGTTTCAGAACGAAAACGGACTCATGATTTGGAAAATCGGTAATCTTTCGGAATCGTGGGATGCGGGCAACGGTGCCGCTCTGGATGGCGATATCGATGCCGCAGCAGCCTTGGTGATGGCATACTACCAGTTTGGCGACGAGAAGTACAAGGAAGACGCCAAGAAACTGATTCAGGCCATGAAAAAGTCCGAATTCGAAAGCAACGGTTTGCATATGCCTGGTGACAAGTGGGGCGATGCCGCTTTAAACCGCAAGAACCCGGGTTACTTCGACCCGGCCTACATGCCGCTTTTCGCTGCCATCGATACGGAAAACTCCGAGTTCTGGAGCAAGACCGCCTACGACGCCAACATGAAGCTTTACGAGTCGAGCTCTAACGAAGTCAAGACGGGCTTGGTGGATGACTGGACCGATAAGAACGGCAAGAGCGAGGATGACTACTACAGCTACGACGCCTCGCGCGCCCCGTGGCGTAACGCTAAGGCCGTTTGCTGGCATGGCGATCAGCGTGCGCTCGCCATCGACAAGAAGATGGCGGAGTTCGTGTCGACTGTTCCTGTATCGAACATGAAGGGGCCTGTACTTCGTTCTTCCGGCAGTCTCGGCAACGATCACAACAGTACGTTCGTGACTTCCCTGATGACCTCTCTCATCTCGGATGCCAAGTACCAGTCCAAGCTTGATGAATACTGGAAGGAGGCAGTGGCGCTCGGTGACGAGAATTACTTTAACCAGTCGCTCAAGCTCTTGAACGGGCTCTTGGTTTCGGGCAACATGCCGAACCTCATGACGGCGGGCTCGAATCCGCCGCCGCAGAGTTCCAGTAGCGCAGTCGTGCCCGGAAGTTCCAGCAGTGTGCCGGATTTGAGTTCCAGTTCCGATGGAAGTGTCGCTATCCAAGCGGCTCGCTTGCCGGCCGCGGTGGGTATCTCCCAGCTGGGCCGCACCCTGCATGTGAACGCAGTGGGACACGTGCGCATGGACGTGTTCGGCGTGACGGGAACCGCGGTCAAGACTCTCTGGAATGGGAATGTTTCTGGCGGCATGGCGGTGAGCCTCGAGGGGATTCCTGCGGGTGTCTATGTGCTCCGCGTCCAGACTGCGGGAGGCACGCAGTTGAAAAAAATACGCCTGGAGTAGAACCCGGCTTGTGAATTCTATCGATTCCAAAGACAAAAACGCGCTTGCCGGATAGGCGGGCGCTTTTTTTTCGTATTTTTAGGGCATGAAAAAGTTTGTGAAGATTTGCGCTTGTGCGGCATTTGCCGTGACTTCTGTTTTTGCCCAGCAGGGAGCTCCGACGGGTGCCGCTGTTGATCCGACTGCCGACGAGCAGAAGGCACTTTCTGCCCTCAAGGGCAAGCTCGAAGGGGCCATTGTCTGGGCGACGAGTCGCGCGAATTCGCATCATGATATCTGGATTATGAATGCCGACGGCAGCAATGCCCGTGCGCTTACGAGTGGCGACAACGTGGACTGGTTCCCGCGAATCTCTCCGGATGGTTCGACGGTGCTTTTTAATCGCAGCAAGGGCGGCTGGGTTCCTGAAAACGACGCGAACTATCCCGAAAAGTGGGACCTGTGGATGGTCGATATCTCGGGCGAGAACGCGCGCAAGGTGGTGGACAACGCCACATGGGGCACCTGGAGACCCGACGGCAAGTCGATTGTATTTAGCCGCGCAGGGAAGGTGTTTACGATGGACCTCGCGAGCAAGGCCGAAACGCTCGTGCTCGATGGCGAAAAGGCCTTCAACAAGTCCGGCGTGATTCTGCAGGAACCGAACATGAGCCCCGACGGCAAGCATTTGGCGATTACGCTCCGCGGCTCCATGCGCGAGACGGGCGTGTGGGACCTCTCGAAGAATGTCTGGACCAAGTCCGGCGACGGTTGCCAGATTGACTGGAACTTCGACGGCTCCAAGCTCTACCGTGTGAACCCCACGGGTAATGGCGGTACTGCAGCCCCGAGCGAAATCCTGTGGTTTTCTGCCAAGGACGGCAAGCAGATTGAGAAGGTCGGCTTCTTCGGCATCCCGAAGAACGTGAAGCTGATGGACCTGCCGGGCCGTCGCAGTCATGAATACTTCCCACGCCTCTCGCCCGATGGCAAGTGGCTTGTGTGGGGTGCGACCGACAAGGGCCACGACCACGACCTGTTCGACTACGAGCTCTACATCTGGAAGATTGGCGAACCGGTAGAGACGGCGACCCGCATTACCTATCACAGCGGCAACGACCGCTGGCCGGATATCTGGCTCGGCAAGGTCCCGGTGAACGCTTCGGCAGGCTCAGCGACTGGAGCGACAAAGGCTGTTGAGACTGCGGCCCAGGCTGCGGTCGGTGCCGCCGTTGCCGGTGGTGTAAGCGATGCCAAGATGGACGAACTCATCCAGGCAATCGACCGCCTGACCGAAGCGGTGAAGGCTCTTTCTGCCGAAAAGAAAGAGTAGCTATTTGACCATCTGAAAAACCTTCTCGTCCTTGCGGCTCATGCCGTAACGGGTGCGGAGGATTTCTTCTTTGTAGAGGGAGTCGTTCTGGAGTCTCTCGATGATGAGCTTGCGCTCTTCGATGACGGTGTTGAGCGAATCGATTTGCTTTTGCTTTAATTCGATTTGTTGAATCAGCATCTGCTGCTCGAAAATGTTCCCCTTGCTGAACAGGAGCTGGGATACAACGATAGCGATAAAGAAAATGACGACCACAATGGCGATGTAGATTTTCTTGTGCATTATGCCGATCCGTTGAAGTGGAACATGAAGTTGTCTTCGGTGTGGGCGAGACCCGCAATTTCGAGCTCTGTCAATATAGCTAAAAGTTCGCCGATATTAAAGCCCGATTCTGCCTGGAGCTCGGGAAATGTTTTGCGGTAGCCGTTGACTTTTGCAAAAAGTGCTTTCGCGTTTTTTCCGAGCGTGCAGCCCGCGCTTTCGAAGGCCGTGATGCTCTGACCTCCTCGCCGGGGGAGTCCGAGAACCGAAACCAGACTTTCGGGCCGAAAGACTGGTTTCGCAAGCTCCCGGTCGAGTAGGTCGTTCGTGCCCCCGGCCACTTCGCTGTCGAAGTCGCCGGGGATGGCGTAGAGCGGCTTTCCCTCCTTGCGGGTGAATTCGGCGGTGATGAGCGCTCCGCCCTTCGCCTTGCTCTGCACGATGACAGTCGCTCGCGACATGCCGCTGATGATGCGGTTCCTTGCCGGGAAATTCCCCTTGTAGGCAGGCATGTCGGGTTCGAATTCCGAGACGATGGCGCCGCCGTGTTCGAGGATGCGCCTTGCAAGGTTTCCGCGGCTGCCTTCGATTTTGGTGCCGAGCCCCTGCGCGAGCACGGCGATTGTCGGGATTCCCGCATCGAGCGCGGCTTCGTGACACAGACTGTCGATTCCCTGCGCGAGTCCCGAGACGACGATGGCTTGTGTCCCGCATAGTGCGCCCACGAGCCTCCGGCAGAGTTCCTGGGCGCTGTTTCCCGGCCTTCGCGTGCCGACCATCGCGATTCCCACGGGGAGGTTTGCGTTGCGAGCTTTCGCGCTGTCGAGGGCGTGAACTGGCGGCGGGAGCGTCCCCATGGCATAGAGCTGTTTTGGCTTGTAGATGGATTCCCCGAGCAAGAGCGGATACTCTTCTGGCTTTACGGTGTAGATGTCTTTCATTGCTTCCCTTTGGGCGTTGTTGTTTGCCCGTGCCTAAAAATACAGAATTCGAGTGTCAAAAACAAGGGGGAGAACCTGCGTGCGTGCGACTTTCTATCTTTGGGCCATGAAGTACAAGTTTGAAGATTTGGTCGATATCCTGTCGAAGCTCCGTGCCGAAGACGGTTGCCCGTGGGACCGCGCCCAGGACACGCATACGCTCTTGCCCTACCTGGTCGAAGAGAGCAGTGAATTCATCGATGCCGCTCTCGAGGACGACAAGGCGCACATGTGCGAGGAACTCGGCGACGTGCTTTTGCAGGTGGTTTTCCATGCGCAGGTTTGCAAGGAAAGTGGCGATTTCAATATCGACGACGTGGTGCAGGGAATTTGCGAGAAGATGATTCGCAGGCATCCGCACGTTTTTGGCGATGCGCAGGTGGATACCGCGGGCGAAGTGAGCCGCCGCTGGGAAAAGATCAAGGCCCAGGAGACGCTGCACCAGAAGGATGCCGGCAAGTCCGTGATGGACAAGGTGAGCCGTAGCATGCCGACCTTGGCTCGCAGCCAGGATATTATCCGCCGGGTGGCGAAAGTCGGATTCGATTGGGGCGAGGCCGCACCCGTGTTCGACAAGGCTCAGGAAGAATTTGCGGAATTCCGTGCCGAGATGGAGAAGGTTACGCCAGAGAACGCGAACACCGACCGCCTGGAAGACGAGTTCGGCGATATCATGTTCTGCCTCGTGAACGTGGCGCGCCATAGCGGGTTCAATGCCGACGTGGCACTCCGCCGCGCAAACGCGAAGTTCGAGAAGCGATTCCGCGAGGTGGAACGCCTTGCACGCGAGCAGGGGAAGGCCGTTTCCGAATTCGGACTAGAAGGCCTGCAGCAGCTATGGAAGCAGGCTAAGGTTTCCGCTCGATAGTAATCGAATCCTGCAGGTCTATGCGCAAAAGCCCGTCGCTTGCGGCGACATAGAACTTGTCGAAGTTGCATGAGCTCTCTTCGGCGCCGGTGGCGTCGAATTCCAGAACATCCTTGAAGGTTCTCTTTCCGACTTTCATCGAATCCAGCATACGCACGGTGTAGCCGTCGTTGTTTGTCATCTTGTTTCCGTCGAGGTCCTTGAATACGATGTCCGGGCCGTAGGGCCAATTGACGTTGCGAAGATTCCTGAGACACGAAACGGTCATCTTGCCACCGTTTTCGTCGCATTCAACCCTCACGCCGATGGTAATTTCGTTGAGGAAACCATGTGCCTCGAATTCAAAATACTCGGGCTTGTGGCTGTAGATGCGTTCTCTGTAGGAATCCTCAATGCCCCAATTGTCGATGACCTTGACTGTATCGCCCCATTCCTGTTCCTTCTGCACCAGTTTTGCGAAATCGCCGCCGACATACGGATCGTCTACGTCGAACATCCCGCACGAAGTGAGCGTCAAGGTGAGTGCGACTAGCGTCGTTGCTGTCGAAAACTTATTCATTGTCGCCCCTTTCCTTGATGGTGAAAGAAGCTCCGTCGGTGGTTTCGAGCCTCAGGATTCCCGCAGTCTTGGAAAAGTAGAGAAAAGCGGTGTCGCTTTCGATTTGTTTATGGTAGTTGAGAGCGTCGTAGTGAGCCATGTCCATGATGGCGAAAACGCTGTCGTAAGTGACTCCGTTGAAAGTGATTGTATCGAGCAATCTGACCGTCCCCTCGATGCCCTTTTCTTCCGGAGTTCCGGTGGAATCAAGTTCGACAAAGAAGCCCGTGTTTTTGTGGCTTATGTGCATCGGCATGGTGTGGCTTATGACAAGATTGTTCTTGTTTTCTTCCTCGCTGACGTTAATGCCGCCATAGAAGTTGACTTCGACGCTCATGATGGGGTAGGTGGACGTGAGGAGTACAGAGCGGTCCTCTTCCTTTGCCACCACGCAGAAATCGCTCCAGTCCTCCATGAAGGTAGAATCCTGGCTCACGGTCAGGTCGAATTCGAACCCTTCGGAATGCTCGTAATGAACAGTGTTTCCCTTCTTGAAAACATTGGTGGATTTCTGGCAGTCGGCAAGCTTGTATATCGGATGGTAGACCCCGTCGCAGGTGTCGGTACAGCCGCAGGCCGTGAAGGCTACGATGCAGATGGCAATCGTTAGCCCGATTGTCAAGGCCGATAATGCTCTTTTTGGCATGATTTTCTCCTTTTTCCCTTTTGCATAAAATAGCAAAGACTTTGTCTGAAATCATGCCGGGAACCCTATTCCACATTGGAATGTTCCTTACGGGAATGGCGCTTTGTGAAAAATTTTGTTCACGTCCGGAGGATGCGAAGTATATTGAGGGTGTACTTCCAGTCAGTCCTGGTTCTGGAGAAGGGATGCCGGATCGAACCGCGGGGTAGGACTCATTGGGTGTACACTTTCTATTCCAAAGTCACTCGGCCTTCATGGCCGGGTGATTTTTTTCCTTCCCGATGCATACAAATATGCAAGAAGGTCCGGGGCATGTGCCACCGGACCTTGAATCTTGCTTGAAGTCGCTTGGGCTTAGGCGCGAGCCTTGGCCTTGTCGCCGTACTTCTTGATGAGTTCTTCCTGGATGTTCTTCGGCACCGGAGCGTACTTCGCGAATTCCATGGTGAACTCGGCCTTACCCTGAGTCATGGAGCGGAGGTCGGTGGCGTAACCGAACATTTCGGAAAGCGGGACTTCGGCGGTGATAGTCGTCGTGCCCATTTCTTCGCTCGTTCCGGTGATGGAACCGCGGCGCTGGGAGACGTTACCCACGACGTTGCCCTGGAACTCGGTCGGAGTGGCGATTTCGACCTTCATGATCGGTTCGAGGATCTGGGCGCCGGCCTTGGCGAAAGCTTCGCGGAAAGCCATGCGGGCACAAATCTGGAACGCCATGTCAGAGGAGTCGACCGGGTGGAACGCACCATCCTGGACTTCCATTTCGATACCCACGACCGGGAAGCCGATGAGGGAACCGGCTTCCATGCAGCTCTGGAAACCCTTGTCGCAAGACGGGATGTATTCCTTGGGAATACGGCCGCCGACGACGGAGTTCACGAAGTTGTAGACCTTGTCGGAGTCGCCTTCGACAGGCATCGGGCGCATCACGCCGGACATCTTGGCGAACTGACCCGAACCACCGGTCTGCTTCTTGTGGGTGTATTCGAACTTGGCTTCGCGAGTGATGGTTTCGCGGTAGGCCACCTGCGGAGCACCGGTCTGCACGTCCACCTTGTATTCGCGGCGCATACGTTCGATGTACACGTCGAGGTGAAGTTCGCCCATGCCCTTGATGATGGTTTCGCCGGATTCCTTGTTGACTTCGACCTGGAAGGTCGGGTCTTCCTTCGTGAAGCGGTTGAGGGCCTTCGACATGTTGTCGAGGTCGTCGCGGTTCTTGGCTTCAATCACGAGCTCGATCACGGGGTTCGGCACGTGCATGGAAGTCATGTTGTAGTGGTTCTTGCCGTCGGTGAAGGTCGTACCGGAAGCGCAGTCGATACCGAACAGGGCAACGATGTCGCCGGCACCGGCTTCGGTGATGTCCACCATTTCGTCGGCGTGCATACGCACGAGACGGCCCACGGACACCTTCTTGGTGGTGGCCATGTTGGTGATCATGTCGCCCTTCTTGAGGGTACCCTGGTACACGCGGACGTAGGTGAGCTGGCCGTAGCGGTCGTTCACGAGCTTGAACGCGTAGCAGACGAGCGGTGCGTTGTCTTCGCTCTTGAGGATGACTTCGGCTTCGTTGTTGTCGAGGTCGAGGGCCTTGTTTTCAACGTCGGTCGGGCACGGGAGGTAGTCGATGACACCGTCGAGGAGCTTCTGCACGCCAATGTTCTTGTGGGCGGAACCCATGAACACCGGGGTGATGTCGAGGCGGATGGTGGCTTCGCGGATGGTCTTCTTGATGAGGGCCTTGTCGATTTCGTCGACGCCGTACTGGCCTTCCATGGCCTTTTCCATGATTTCGTCAGAGTAGTCGGCGCAGCAGTCAACGAGCCTGGTGCGGTATTCGTTGGCCTGGTCGACGAGTTCGGCCGGGATTTCCTTTTCGATCATGTCGTCGCCGTTGGCGCCTTCGAAGTAGTAGGCCTTCATTTCGACGAGGTCGACCACGCCCTTCAGTTGGTCTTCGAGACCGATAGGAATCTGCATCACGCAGGGCTTGTGGTTGAGCTTTTCCTTGAGCATTTCGGCAACGCGGAGCGGGTTTGCACCGGAGCGGTCGCACTTGTTGACGAACACCACGCGCGGCACATGGTAGCGCTTCATCTGGCGGTCAACGGTAATAGACTGGGACTGGACGCCTTCGACGCCGGTGAGCACGAGGATAGCACCGTCGAGCACGCGGAGGGAACGTTCCACTTCGATCGTGAAGTCCACGTGCCCCGGGGTATCGATGATGTTGATGGAGTCCTGTTCACCGCTCTTGGTGTGGGTCCAGTTTGCAAACGTGGCGGCAGACTGAATCGTGATGCCGCGTTCGCGTTCAAGTTCCATGGAGTCCATCGTGGCGCCGACGCCGTCTTTACCACGAACTTCGTGGATAGCGTGGATACGCTTTGTGAAGTAGAGGATGCGTTCGGTAAGGGTAGTCTTGCCCGAGTCGATGTGGGCAGAAATACCGATGTTTCTGTGATTTTGGATGTTTTTCATTTTTTATTCCACAAATGGAGTTGATGTTTTGAAGTTTGCGCCCAAAGATAGAAAATTTCGGGGGGTATTCAAGGGCTATTTGCCGCTTTGGGGGCGTTTGGAGCGCTTGAAAACTTCGTTTGTGCCGATAAGGGCGGCTATGGCAACCGTAATCCAGTCCCGATAGCTGCTTCCGGTCATCCAGGGGCCGTAATTCATGAAATGGCGCTGTGCTTCCGGGGTGAGGAATTTGCCCGCCTCGAGGCTCTCGGAAAAACCATCCACGTTGATGGGAATGTAAAAATGCGAAAGCACAAGCTGCAAAATAACGGTGAAAATGGCAAATTTGGGTGCAGGGTCCGCCTTGTCGAGGGCATGGCCCAGCGGCACCAGCAGGAGCGGCAGGAACGGAGCGATGTGCCTCGATTCGCTGTCGAGGGCAAAAAAGAGGAAGGCGAGAAGCACTAGCGTATGCCCGGGCGACCTTGCTGTGGAAACCTTTACGAAATCCCTCGCGAACAAGACCAGGAAGGCGGGAAGGGCACCCCAGTAGACGACGTGCCCCGCCAGGGTGACGAGGGGGTACTTTAAGGGACGGATGAGGACCTGGAGCAGGAACACCTTGCCGTCGAAGAAGTAGTCGTTGTTCGTGTGCATGCGGAGGAGCAGGGATACGGCTGCGATGCAGAGCACGATGCCGATGAAGACCCTGGGGCGGAAAGACCGGGCGAAATCCACTGCGGAATAGGGAATGCCGGGGACTTTTCGGAGCAAGGCGATAACCCAGGCGCAGCCCGAGAATGCAATAAGGCAGAAGATGATGTGCCCGGTGCCGAAGTTTCCCATCAGGAGGTTGTCGAGGATTTCCTGCTTGTGCATGACATGGAACAGGATGACGAGAGTCCCGGCGGCAAGCCCGTAGACAAACGGGAGAACCAGGAAAAACTTGGGAACCGGTTTTTCGAAAAGTTCCGGGAGCGCGCCTGCGGACTTGCTCACGCCCGGTCGGAGCGGGAACAAAAGAAGCAGCGTCATCACGTAGGTGAGGGTGGGCCAGGTGACAAGCCCGAGGAGCGAGAGCACGAATCCCGAGGCCTCCCTGCCTTTGAGGATCGCGTAGTAGGAGGCGAGCGCGACAGTCACGGCGAAGGCGTCCGTCTGGAACGGAACGTAGCCGCAGTTTTTCAGGGTTGCGTAATTGAAGAAGAATAGCGAAAAGAGGACGACCGTTGTGGCGGGTTTCCATCCCTGCAACCGTGCCAGCTTGAAGAACAGCAGGAGCTGGAGGGCGAGGTTTACAAAATGGAGCACGTACATCCCGGCCATCATGTGCGCATTGTCGAGCGGAATGCCGGCCAGATTATAGACAACGTTCATCAGGCAGAACGGGAAGATGCGCTGGATGCGGAAACTGTCATAGCCGGTGGCGAAGAAATCTGCGGAAAAGTTGCGGAAGACCTCGCGGTAGAATTCCCCGTCGAATCCCGCGCCTTCGTTCACGGGAATGGTCTCGCCACAGACAGATAGGGCGAATAGGGCGAGGAGGATTGCTGACAGGAGCCCGTAGACGGTGCGGACAGCCAAATGCTTATGCGTGGAGTCGTTCACTTCGCTTCGGAGCTGGAATCTTCTTTGTTGCTAGGTCCGGCGCCTTCCGCGTCTACGATCTCGGCGTCGGTCACAGCCTTGCCGTCCTGGTCGGCGAGCGCCTTGAAGTAGGCCGTTGCCGTCTTGCCGACTTCGAACGTGTCGTAGTAGGTGTAGGCTCCGTTGCCCACCGCCCCCACGACCGGAATGGCGCGGAGCAGCGACTTGCTCAGGAACTTCGAGGAAATCTTGATGCCGATTTTCTGGATGAGCGCCTTGAGCGCGGTGGTGGAGAGCTTCTGTACCACGATGCGGCTGCCGGTGCGCACGGCGATGTCGCGGATGAGCTGGGCCGCGCTATGGCGGAACAGGCACCAGACCATGGCCTCGCGGCTTAGTAGGGCGAGCTTGCCGTAGCTTGCCGCGATGTCGGCGACGAGCTGCGCCTGGATGCGCCAGATGGCGGCGATGTCCGGGATGGCGGTGAGGATGCCCGTGATTCCTGCAGGGATAGAGAGCGTGGCGCTTATGGTGGCCGCCTTGAACGCCGCCTGCTGGATAAGCTGGTTCGCCCTCTTTTCCGGTTCCCGGTTTTCGGCGTACAGGGAGTCGGGAATATTCGTGATGAGGTCGAAAAGGATGTTGGTCGCCTTTTCCTTGAGCTTTTTCTTGGTATTCTCGGTTTCTTCGGTCATTCGGGACTCCTGTAATGATGAGACTATTTTAATAAATCCTGCGGGGGGTGGCAGGGGATGTTTGGTAAATGTCCCTTGACAGCGTGTCGGTATTGCTGAAGATTGCATTTAGGTAAAAAAATGTTTATTTTTTGGTTGCGAAATGAGACTGTTCCGTTCTATCATATTCCTGGTTTCCGTGGTCGCGGTTCTCGCTGTGCCGTCTCTTGCGAAAAACGTATTCGTGGCGGTTCTCGAGACGGTCACCATGGGAAGTTCCGTGTCCAGGGCCGAGAAGGTGTTCCTGACGGACAAGCTCCGGTCCCAGGCGGTGGAAGTCCTGCCCTCGTATAAGGACTTTGTCGTCATGACGCGTGAAAACATCCTCGCATTTTTGCCGCCCGACAAGTCGCTGGAGGAATGCGAAGGCGGATGTCTTGTGCAGACGGGCAAGAATATCGCGGCGGACTACGTGGCGCAGGCCCGCGTGGGGCAGTTCGGTTCGGACTTGACCCTCACGGTCGAACTCTACGAGACGGCGAGCGGCAGGATGCTTTCCAGCTATACGAGCCGGAATTCTTCCGTGGATGAACTCCTCTCCGAAATCGAGAGCCGCTCGGCGATGCTGTTCGGGACCATTCCGGGAGCCATTACGGTAAATGCGGAAAAAGACGGCGGTGGTCATGGCGGATTCACAAGCGTGTCGATGGGAAGTCACTGGTCGTCGTCCAGAATAAAAAAACGGCTGATAGAAGTCTCCTCAAATCCTGTGGGTGCGTTGCTAAGCGTGGATGGTCGTCCGCAGTCGAACTGCCAGAGTACGCCCTGCAATGTGGAACTTACTGAAGGAAATCATAAGTTTACATTTGTGTTGGACCGTTACTTCGACCTTGATACGCTCGTGAACGTGAATGGCAATACTACTAGTCTCGGTGTGCGGATGAAACCGAATTTTGGAACGCTTGTCATTGACCCGAAATTTCCCGATCGTCTAGGGAGCGCGGATGGACTCTCGGTACAAGTTGATAACGAAGACGGGAGTCTGGAAAATACGCTTTCGCCGGGATGGTATCGCGTCGAACTGAAACATGCGTGCTACGAGGATGTGCTCTTTAATGTAAATATAGCCCGAGGTCAGGAATTCCGGTTCGATAAGAAACTTGTTCCCAAGAATGGGCATGTGTCGATTCGCGCCCGTCAGGGAGACTCTCCCCAGAGGGTGCCTGTGTATGTCAACGGCAAGAAGGCCGGGATGACGCCCTTTGACGAGGATGTCTCTGTCTGCGCTACCGTTACGGTGGGCGATGAACAGGCGGGATTCCCCTATGCAATCCAGGCGCATGCGGAAACGGAATGGGTCTACGAAATTCCCGAGGAAGAGGAAGAAAATGAAGAGGAATCTTACGACAGTTATGAATATTCCAGTTCCAGCGAATATACATTCAATCTGTCCGGGTTCTATAGCAGTTCCTCGCGTAGGCGCTCCGAAAGTTCAAGTTCTTATTCCATCAATGAAGTGGTTTCTTCTTCGGACAGCGAGGGACCCGTTAGATTCATTATTCAGGGCTTGATGGGATTTGGGTTCGAAGCTCTTCGCGAGGATGGCGTTGAAGATGAAGAAGTTCTGACGTTCTATGACAATATGAATGGCGGCTGTGATTACTGGGATGATTATTATGGTCGATGCTCTGGCTATTCCGATACAGCTAGTATTGATGGCTTATATGGATATATTGATTTGTTCCTTGGACTGGAATTCGCCCGCTTCCTCACAATTGGAGCGGGAGCAGGAATCGGAGTCTACACGTTGTCCTCGACGGACGACAAAAATCTTGATGAAGATCTCCCCGGTGCGAATTTTGCTCCGAACATATTCTTCGAGGTCTCCTTGGGGACGGAATATACGTTTGGTGCCCGCTACATGTACGTCTTTGAACCCCGTTGGCCGAGTACTAGGATGTCGGGCTTTTTTGAATGGCTGAATGTGTTCGGAATTGAATTGGGTGGAACGAATACAGAAGGCCTGGGAACGAATTTCTTCTTTTCAGTTTATCTCAGGGCCCCTACGCGCGGGAACCTCACTGAATTGCTTAAAGATACAAAGAAAAAGAACTAGAACAGGATTTTCGCGATCCCGCCGGCGATACCCGCGAGCTTGTCACCGCTGTAGTCTGCAATCGCGAAACGCAGCGTGCGGCCTTCCATCGCCATCGCGAGCGCTTCGTTTATCCATGTCCTTTCGCAGGTGATCTTGTCGACGGTGAGCTCGGTGCCCTTGTCGCCGTCGTCAAAGCCGTAGTAGCCGCGGAACATCGTGGGCTCGGTTTCGCCACGCAATATAATGCGGACCTCGGCAATCCTCGCTTCGGAGTCGATGGAAACTTCCTGGATTTCGCCGAAGCGGAGAACCGTCTCGTTCTTGCGGATGATGGACTCGACGGCCCTGTCCCGGAGGTTCCCTAGAAACGACATCGCGCTTTACTCCCGGAGTCCTGCCTTAGCGGGGCAGAGTGAGAATCTCGATTCCGTTCTTCGTCTTGACGATGGTGTGTTCCCACTGGGCGCTGAGGCTTCCGTCTCGGGTCACGGCCGTCCATCCATCGCTGAGCGTCTTGGTGCCCGGGCGGCCGACGTTGATCATCGGTTCCACGGTGAACACGTTGCCGACCTCGATGAAGGGCGTGCGTTCGGAGTTGCGGAAGTGGAGCACGGTCGGTTCCTCGTGGAATCCGCGGCCGATGCCGTGTCCGCAGTAGTCTTCCACTACGCTGAATCCGTGTTCGTCGGCGATGTCCTGGATGGCGCATCCGATATCCGAGAAGCGGGCGCACGGTTCTCCGGCGGCGCGGATGCCTTCTTCCATGCAGAACTTTGCGGTATCGACCAGTTCCTGCGCGAGGCTAGAAACCTTGCCGACGCAGAACATGGCAGATGTGTCTCCGTGGTAGCCCGAAAGGATAGTCGTGATGTCGATGTTCACGATGTCGCCATCCTTGAGAATGGTGTCGGCACGCGGAATGCCGTGGCACACGACCTCGTTGATGCTGATGCAGGCGTAACGCGGGTAGCCGTGGTAGCCCATGCAGGCGGAGATGCCCTTGTGGGCGCGCGTGTAGTCGCCGATGAATTCGTCAATTTCGAGTGTCGAGACTCCCGGCTTGCACATTTCGCCTGCGCGGATGAGCGTCTCGGCGGCGAGCGCTCCGGCATCACGGATGAGTTCGATTTCCTTTGCGGATTTTACCTTTATCTTTGCCATTTTGCTTACCTAAAACCAGTCTAACTTAATTTTTCCAAATGTAGCGGTCGACGAGGTAGGCTAGAAGCATCTGGTCTTCGACGGGGCCGTTTGCCAAATCTTTCACGAGCGGGAGCATGCGGCTGATGCGTTCGGTCGCCTTCTGGCCGCCGAAGTGCCTGCGTTCCTGTTCCAGCGAGGTGCGCGCGCGGTCGCTGACGCGCCTTGCAATGTCTTCGTTGGACGGGATTTCTTTCTTGATGAAGTTGATGCCGAAGTCCGCCGCGGTCTGCCGGATTTCGATTTCTTCGACAGGCGTGATGAGCGAGATGCAGAGGCCACTCCTGCCCGCACGGGCGGTGCGCCCGCTACGGTGCACGTACACTTCGTGGTCGGCCGGGTGGTCGTAGACAATCACGTGGGTCACGTGGTCCACGTCGATGCCGCGGGCGGCAACGTCGGTGCAGATGAGGATGCGGAGCTTCTTTTCGCGGAAAGCGTTGAGCGTCTTCTCGCGCATGGCCTGTGCCACGTCACCGCTGAGAGCCCCCACCTTGAATCCATAGCCCGAAAGCACCTGTTCGAGGTAGCTTACGTCGCTCTTCTTGTTGCAGAAAATCATGCAACTGTCGGGATTGTAGTATTCGAGCACCTTGATGGTCATGGAATCCTTGTCCATCACGTCGCAGGGGTACCAGTAGTGCTCGAGGTTGTTCGCGATGACTTTGTCGTAGCTGAGCGAGAGAAATTCGGCACTCGGACGCTGGAATTCGCGGGCGAGGCTCTTCACCGTCTGCGGAATCGTCGCACTGAACATCGTGCACGAGATTGCCTTGGGCAGGTAGCGGCGAATCTTCTGCATGTCGGGGTAGAATCCCATCGAGAGCATTTCGTCCGCTTCATCGAGAATCAGGTCGCGGATGTCGAGGAAATCGACGTTGCCGCGCTGCACGTGGTCCATGAGGCGTCCCGGAGTCGCGACGATGATGTGGACCCCGTTCCTGAGAGCTTTCAGCTGCGGTTCGTAGCTGACACCGCCGAAAATGGCGACCGAGCGGATGCCCGTGCCTTCGGAGAGTTTCTCGATTTCGTCTTCTACCTGGATGCAGAGTTCGCGGGTGGGTACGAGGATCAGCGCCTGCGGGTAGATGTGGTCGCGGACGATGACCTGCAGGAGCGGGAGCACGTAGGCGCCGGTCTTGCCCGAACCGGTCTTGGACTGCACCAGCATGTCGCGGGCGGCAAGCATGTAGGGGATGGTCTTCTTTTGGACGGGCATGAGCTGCGTCCAGCCGTGCTTCGCCAGAACTTTTTTCTGTTCATCGGGAAGCATGTCGAATGTGTAGTCGGGGAGCTTGTTCTTGGGCTCGATGATATTGACCGGCGTAAGGAACGGATTGACTTCTTCTTTCTTTTCTTCTTGTATTTCTTCGCTCATAGTGGGCACAAAGATAGAAAAATTCTACATGGGACGTTCACCGCTTGCGCGTGCGTAAGCGCGAGGCGAACTATGTTCGCCGAAGTTTGTATCGTTACAGACTCCAGTGGTATTCGAGTCCGAGGCCGACGAACCAGTCGATGGTGGAGCCTCCGATAATCGTGGGCGCCGCCGCCGCTTCGGGGGTCGGATCCACGTACATGTCGCGTCCGCGTGTCGAAATCCCGGTGCGGATTCCTATGCCATAGTGCTTCTTGAAAACGAACTGGGCTGCTCCGCCGATGACGCCTCCCTTGTAGGCTTCCTCGAAGCGGATACGGACCTTGTAGGCGCGCGAGGGTTCCTTCACGTCGTCGTTGAGCGCGATATCCTCGACAAAGAAGCTGTACTGGAATCCGAGAATGAGGAGGAGGCTGATGTCGAGCCAGCTCTTGATATTGTAGGTCCTAGAGAACAGCGCGTTGAGGCCGATTTCGTGCTGGTAAAAGTCCCAGTGGTCGAGCTCGTCGTAGACGGGGTCGTCGTCATCGGTCTTTACCCTGTGCTTTGCGAAACGGTACTGGAGTTCGAGGCCGATGAACCCGTACCAGATGCCGCCGAGATAGGCGTTGAGCAACGGGTCGGAATCATCGATAAAATTCCAGAGGCTTACCGAATCCTTCGTGATGCGGTAGTTGCGCACTTCGCTTTCGACGTGGCTCTTGTACCAGGTGTAGGGCGTAAGCGGAATATGTGCCTGCGAATATCCGAACGCTACTCCGGCCCAGGCCCGGAGCTTGGGAACTTCCTGGTAAAGGTCGTCGGGCTCGTCCTGCAATTTTTGGCGCTCTTCCTTCGAGAGCCTTCGTTTGGTCTTTCCCGAAAAGAATGTGCTTGCGATTTTGTCGGCGAGTGCTACCTTGTCTGCATTCTTGGCAATCGACCCCGCGACTTTCGGGTTTGTCGAAGTCTCGTCGAAAATGGCGACGTTGATGTTGTCCCCGCTTTCGGCCAGGTAGAGCACGATATTGTCTTCAAGACTTTGCACCTTGGCCATGAGGGCGGGGTGGCGGATGTGCAGGTATTCCTCGTCGAGGGCGGGATCCATGTTCTTCTGCAACCATCGAGCGTAGTGCATGGCGACGGAGTCTCGTTCCCATTCCCCGAAAAGCCTGCACTTGGGTTCGCCTGCGCCGGAGTTGTTGCGCTTGAGCGAGAGGCAGAGTTCACGGGGGTCGACAGGGCTCTGCGCATCGGGAGTCCAGATGAGGATGTCCGCGTTTTCCCACAGCACCGGGTGCTTGTTGAAGTACACGTCCTTCGCGAGGCTCGTGGCGGCGAGGGCAAGGAGTGCTAGGATGAATGCCATGGCCCGCTTCATTTCTGCACCCCCTCGTAGAGGCTTATGCGAATCTTGCGTGCTGCGGTGGCGATGAGTGATTTCATGTCGTCCATCGAGAGCTTTACGATGGGCTGCTGGATTTCTTCAACGGCGCTAAACAGCGGACGCTGCCTTTCGTTGTCCCAGAGCGTGTACGAGAATATGGCGCTCAGGTTCTTGGAGGTCGGTTTCTCCTCGTTTTCCTTGTGGATGAGGTCGTAGTCGTAGTAGAGTTCGCGCTTCAGGTCGGTTCCGATGATGAACTCGTGGATGATGAGTACAAGGGCCGGGGTCGAACCGTCGGCATTCTTGACGGCGATGCCCTGTTCCGGGAAGTGTCCCTTGATGAAGATACGGTCGTCGAGCTTCTGGCTCTCTTCGGGGAATGCGTTTATGGTCGCGTCGGGAACGTCCTTGAGCGCCGGGTATGCCCTGCGCATTTCATCGAGGAAGGCGCGTTCGCAGAACGATGTCACCTGCACCTGCGCACTCTCGGGAGCGATTTCCAGTTTCTTGGCGAACCACTTGGACCGCGTCAGCACGAATGCGTTCTGCGTGCCGCTGATGGAAAGCGCGCTGTAGGGGGGCTGCTTGTATAGCGGATGCGACTTGCTCCAATGGTACGACGGGCCGCACCCGACAAGGGCGCACACGGCGATGCACAGTGTGGCAAGCTTCCTAAACACGTCACTCCCTCAATGGAAGGCTGGCCCTAGTTGGCGCCCCACTTTTCGCGGTAGGCGTAAACCTTTTCGAGGATTCCTTCGGGGGCGTTGATCGCCTTGCGGTTCTCTTCGCTTTCGAGGAATGCGATGATATCGTTGATGTTCACGATGGAGTGGGCCTCGATTCCGTATTCGTCCTGCACCGTCTGGAGCGCGGACTTGCCGTTGTCGAGCTTTTCCTTGCGGTCGACGGAAATGAGAAGCCCGATGACATTCGCGTTCTCGATTTTTGAGAGCGCCTGCATCGTCTCGTTCACGCTGGTGCCTGCGGTAATCACGTCCTCGATAATCACGACGTTCGTCTTCTCGGTGTACTTGTAGCCGACGAGCATGCCGCCTTCGCCGTGGTCCTTCGCCTCCTTGCGGTTGTAGGTGAAGGTGAGGTTCTGGGCGTACACGTCGCTGAGTTTCATCGCGGTAGCGGCGCAGAGCGGGATTCCCTTGTAGGCCGGGCCGTAGAGGTTCTGGGCCTTGCCGTTGAAGTGGACCATGTAGGTGCTTGCGTAGTATTCGGCAAGCTTCGAAAGTGTAGCTCCGGTGCGGAACTCCCCGGTGTTGATGAAATACGGGGTTTCGCGGCCGCTCTTGGTGACGAAGTTTCCGAACTTGAGCGCGCCCGCTTCAACGAGAAAATGGACAAACTGGTCTTTGATGTTCATAGGAAAATCCTTATGCGGCACCGCCCAGGAGGAGGGCTGCAATGCTGGAGAATACGGCGACCTTCTCGGTCAGGACTTCGATGGCGATGAGGATGGCGAACACCACCACGCAGAGCCCGATGTAGAAGTAGAAAGACTTCTTGAATCCCTTGATCTTGAGCTTGAAGATGAGCCAGAGGACAAAGCTCAGGATGGCGCTGAATATCCAGGCGGCTGCTCCCGGCAGGGGGACGAGTCTGCTCACACCGAAGGTAAGGGCAATGCCCGGGATGAAGAAGAAGGCGATGCACAGCACGCAGAGGAGGGCGAATCCCACGTAGTGCGCGAACCCGCGTTCCTTCTGGATGATAATCTGCGGTTCCTCGCTTTCCGGCTTCGGGGCTTCGGCGACGGTTTCCTGTTGGGCAGCTTCTTCCGGGGCTGCTTCGGCAGCTGTCGTATCGTTTGTTGCGGGGGCAGCGTTCGTGGCTTCGGCGGCTTCGACTGCGGGAGCCTCGGTGGTTTCCTTGTTCTCGTTCAGGTTTTCTTCGTTCATGTTAACTCCTACAGGATAAAGGTTCTTCCGGCGTAGACGAAAACGCGGTGTTCAAGCCAGAGTTTGAGGGCGGCAGAAAGCGTCCGCTTCTCGATGTCCTTTCCAAGTTCCACCAGTTCGTCGATGCTTGCCGTTTCGGGCACGCGCTGGATATCCTGGCAGATGATGGGCCCCTGGTCCAAGTCCTCGGTGGCAAAATGCGCCGTGGCGCCGATAATCTTCACGCCCTTGTGCCATGCCTGGTGGTAGGGCTTTGCCCCCTTGAATGCGGGGAGGAACCCGTGGTGGATGTTGATAATCCTGTACTTGAATTCCTCGGTAAAAGCCTCGCTCAGAATCTGCATGTAGCGGGCGAGCACGATGGTGTCGGTCTTCGTCTCCTCGATGATTTCGCGGAAACGGTTCTCGGGAATGCTCTTGTCCGGGTTCGACGGCACGTAGTAGAACGGGACTCCGAAAGTGCCGCCCACGGGACCTAAGTCGGGGTGGTTCCCGACGATGCAGCTGAATTCGCAGGGGAGGTCTCCGTCGCGTCTCTTGAGCAAGAGGTCGTAGAGGCAGTGGTCCGTCTTCGAGACGAAAATGGCCACGCGTTCGGTCTTGGAGGTGTCGAACAGCTTCCAGTTCAGCTGGAGGTGCGGGGCGAGCGTTTCGAGGTGCTTGTTGACTTCGCTGATGTCGCCAGCTTCCAGTTCAAAAACGGCTCGGAGGAAAAAGGTCTCGATATCTTTCGCCGTATGCTGTTGCAGGTCGATGATATTGGCGCCTGCTTTGGCGAGAACCTGGGTGGTCCCGGCGATAAGCCCCTTTTGGTCGGGGCAGTGAATTTGCAAAATGTAACGGGTCATAGCCATATGTAAAATGTAGTTAATTGTAAAAAGGGCGCCTTGTGGATTTCCGCAAAAAAAGCTAACATTCAATACGTTGTGCAACATAAGCAAAGAAGGCAGGAAATGTTCTGTTCCAAATCAAGATTTGTCATCATTGCATCCGCTCTTTGCCTCTGGACTCTCTCCGAGGCTGTTCCCCCGAAAACGTGGGATTCGATTTTCAATGCGGAGGGCGAAGGCGATTACACTTCGGTAAAAATTGAAGGGAATATCCGTCTGGGCAAGTACACCCACTATAAAGAAGTCCAGCCGGTATCCTTTAAGGTAAACGACGGAAAATTCGCCTTTTCTGTTTCGGGAAACATGACGGTCCCGGCCGAAAAGATCGAGAAAGAAAACTTCTACAACAAGTGCAATATGTCGAAAGAGGCTTGGATCTCGTACTTCAACAAGCCCATGACATTCGGCAAGGAAGAACAGATTGTGAATATCGCCGGCGTGGACCTCGCCTGTGGCGACGACACTTACGCTGTCGGGGACTTGCGAATAAAGTTCACGAACCCGAAGGCGCAGGAATACTGGGCGGCAAACCTTGAAGGCCGCGAAAAGTACAAGCGCGAACGCCTTGCAGAATTCCGCAAGGCGGAACAGCAGCACCATGCCGACATCCGCAGCGTATCCAGCGCCTTTACCGATCCGCGCGATGGCCAGGTGTACCGCACCATCAAGGTGGAAGGCCGTGAATGGTTCGCCCAGAACGTGAACTACAACGTCGAAGGGCATTCCTGGTGCTACGAGGACAAGGATAACTATTGCTTGCGCAGCGGTCGTCTCTACGATTTGGAAGGAGCCCGGAAGGCTTGTCCTGAAGGCTGGCATTTGCCGCGTGACCGCGAATGGATGGACATGCTCGTTGGGCTTACCAAGTGCTACGAAGGTGTAGACAAATGTGGCAAGTTCGCCGAGAAGATGAAGGCTACTACTGGCTGGCACGGTGGTGGTGGCACGGACGAATACGGCTTCTCCGTCTATTCTTCGGGCTACCGCAAGGTGCTTGGCAAGACCATGGTCCGCTACGAGGAAATGGGCGAGTATGCCGGATTCTGGTCCGCACAAAACGGCAGGAACGAAACCATCTGGCTCTGGTCCATGGGCCGCATGAGCGATCAGATGGTGCGACAGCTCGTGCCGAACAACGCAAAGAACAACGCCTACTCCGTTCGCTGCATCAACGGAAATTGATTGATGATTGATAATGTATAATTGATAATTATTAATTCTCAATCATCAATTCTCAATTGAAAAAAACACAAGCCCGAAGGGCTTGCGTTTTTTTTTACATCTGGCGGATCGGGAAGAGTCCCAGCAGGTCGAGCACGTTCTCGAGCACAATCTGTGTTGCCTGAACCAGGAACAGGCGGGACTTTTCTTCGGCGGAGCCAAGCACGCGGTCTTCGTGGATGAACTTGTGGGCGGCTTCTGCGATTTCCAAGGCGTACTGGGCGAGCACGCTCGGTTCGTCACCGGCGACAGCATCCAGAATCTTCTTGCCCTTCTTCGACAGGATGTTGATGAGGCTGTAGGCCGCATCGTCGCTGAGTTCGGCGAAGTTCACGTCCTTGATTGCGGCGGCGAGGTCCGCGCGTTCAATGCCGGCCTTGCGCATGATGCTGCACAGGCGCACGTGGGCGTTCTGCACATACGGACCCGTATCGCCTTCGAAGCTCATCACGGCGTCCCAGTCAAAGCGCACATCCTTCAGGCGGCTGTTCTTGAGGTCGTTGAAGGTAAGGGCGCTAATGCCGATCTGGCGGGCAATCAGTTCCTTATTCTCGAGGCCCGGATTCTTCTCGTCAATGAATTCGAGAATCTTCTTCTGGGCGGCTTCAATCACATCGCGCAACAGGCTTGCGGTACCCGTGCGGGTCTTGCCCTTTTCCCACTTGCCGTCCACCAGTTGCAGAATCACGCCGAACGGAATGTGGTACATGTCCTTGTACCATTCGCGTCCCATCTTCTTCAAAACGTGGAACACCTGCTTGAAGTGGAGCGCCTGTCCGAGGTCCACCACGTAAAGGCATTTGTCGAAGTTGTATTCCTTCTTGCGGTAGCAGGCGGCAGCGAGGTCGCGGGTTGCGTACAAGGTAGAACCGTCGCTCTTGCGGATAAGGCAGGGGTTCAGGTCGAATTCGTCGAGCATCACCACGTCCAAATCCTGGCTCTTGACCATCAGGTTCTTTTCGCGGAGTTCGTCGAGAATGGCGGGAATCTTGTCTTCGAAGAAGGATTCGCCAGTGTAGTGGTCAAAGCCCACGCCCATCATGTCGTAGATGCGCATAAGTTCCTTCAGCGTTGCGGCGCGGAAGGCTGTCCAGAGCTTGCGGTAGAATTCGTCGCCCTGTTCGAGCTTAGTGAATGCGGCGCGTGCTTCGTCTTCGAGACCCGGCTCTTCCTTAGATGCCTTGGAGAATGCGGCGTAAAGGATGTTGAGCTCCTTCACGGTGAGGCTATCGAGCGTGGCGTCGTCGGTGGGACGGTTTTCGCGCAGGTACATCACGATAAGCTTGCCGAATGCGGTTCCCCAGTCACCGAGGTGGTTGATGCGTTCCACCTTGTAGCCGGCTGCCTTGTAGATGCGGGAAAGCGAGTTTCCAATCATCGTGGAGCGCAGATGGTGGAAGGCAAGTTCCTTACCGATGTTCGGGGAGCTGAAGTCGATGCAGACGACCTTCCCGTTGGGTGCGGCGTGACCGTATTCCAGGCCCTTCGCAGCGATTTCTTCGAGAGTAGATTTTGCGAGGAATCCGCGGTCGATGAAGAAGTTCAGGTAGCCGTTCACGGCTTCCACCTTCGAAAGGCCTGCGGGGAGTTTCACCTGTGCGGCCAAATCTTCCGCAATCATCTTCGGGGCCTTGCGCATCACCTTCGCGAGTGAAAAGCAGGGGATGGTGAAGTTTCCGTGGCTGGTGTCAGGCGGCACGGAGATAAGCTTGAGTGCGGCTTCCTTCTCGAAGGAGCCGGTGGCGGCGAGCGCTTCTGCGATTTCTTGCTCAAACGAGTTCATTGTCGTCGGCCTTCTTGTCGGTTGTCTTTACAAAGTCATTTTCATCGAGTTCCACAATCTTGCCGTCGGCATAGAGACGGTCTAGCGAAATCTCGTTACGCTTTTCTTCTTCGAACAGGTGGACCATCAGGTCGAGGCCCGCATCGAACACTGCCCAGCGCACGCCTTCCTTGTATTCCACGCCCACGGACGGGAGCTTGTTCGCCTTGAATTCCTTGCGGAGCTCGTTCAGAATCGCTTGCATCTGGGCTTCGCTTTCGCAGGTTGCCACGAGGAAATAATCCGTGACATCCTTGATGCCGCGCAGGTCAATCAGCTGCACGTTCTGGGCGCGCAGCTCAAATAAAATGCTGGCACCGATTTTTACGGACTCTGGAAGTTCTTGCTTATTCGTTGTCATCTGTTTCTCCCTGTTCGGGTTCTATGATTTTATGAAAATCTTTTCCTATATAAACGGCTGCGTCGACATAGGCACGCTTGCTTACGATGGTAAGAACGTTTTTTGTCTGGAGCGTCTGGGCCAGAGCTTTTGCGCCTTCCCATTCCGGATTCCGGAGCACAAGGATGGTTTCCTCGTAGTTCTGCAACATGTCGTTCCCGAAGCTCACCACGTCGAATCCATTTTCGCGTAAGAAAGTTCGCATTTTGGCTGCAGCCCCTGGTTCTCCGCAACTGTTCAACACCTCAATGTCGCCCTTGTAGGTGCGCTTCTCCTTGACGACAACCTTCTCTTCTTCACAGGCGGAGAGGACGAATGTCGCAAGCAGGAGGGCTATGGCTACGGGGCTGTTCTTCATCAACGGCAAAAAATAGAATTTCTCCAGTAGCACGAGGGATAACGGAACGGTCCGTAAGCCTTGATTGCGTCGTTCTCGTTTACGAGCATGAGCCTGATGTAGGAATTGTCTGTCGGCTTGTATTCCAGGGCGATTGCGGGCAGGATGAATTCAACTTTCCCCTGCTTGACGTTTTCCTTGGGTATGGGCGCTCCCGCGCGGAAGTTCGCATAGAGCGGCATCCAGAGTCCGAAATCGGCGTAGAGGTGCAGGCTGGGGTCGAATTCGTATGCGAGGTGCGCTAGATAGCTCTGTTGCGCGAACGTGCCATAGGACCCGCCCATGAAACTCACGGAGTACGAAAATGCGGCGCTCAGGGCCGGGTCGATGGATGTCCTGCGGAGTAGCCTTTCACGGGGAAAAGACGAGTGGTTCCAGGGAATGCCGTCGAATGCGGGTGTTACAACGGCGGAGTCGCTTGCGGAGAGCGAATCGCTTGGGACGGGCTCCGCAGAAAACGCGAAGGCCGCAAGGATTGCTACAGATAGAAGGGTAAACCGCATGCTGGAAATATAAGTATCTCGGACGATGTCGATCCGGGCTACTTGTTCGTGATTTCGTTCTTTGCGTTCACGTGGATGACGGTCGGCTTCCACGACTTGGCCTCTTCTTCGCTCATGGTCGCGTAGGCGACAATAATCACGAGGTCGCCGGGCTGCACGAGGCGGGCTGCAGCCCCGTTCAGGCAGATGACTCCGGAACCGGCCGGGCCTTCGATGACGTAGGTGTCGAGGCGGCTGCCGTTGTTCACGTCGAGCACGCCCACCTTTTCGAAGGGGAGGATGTTTGCGGCGTCCATCAAATCGCGGGCAATCGTAATCGAGCCCTCGTAGTTGAGGTTTGCGTCGGTTACGGTAGCGCGGTGAATTTTGCTTTTGAGTAATTCCAGCTGCATGATGCGCTTAGAACTTTACATTGAAGAATCCCAGGACACCCTTTTCCGGGGTCGGGAGAACGCCGTAGCTGAATCGGTTTGCATCGGGGTTGCTGTCCCACTGGGTACCGAAGAATGCGTCGGCGAACGACCAGATGTGGGCGCCGGCCACGACGATAAGGCCGTACCACCATGCGTTGTTGCCGCTTACGGCGAGGTAAGTCGTTGCTCCCACGCTTGCGACCCAGAGCACGTCAATCCAGATAGCCTTTGTGGACTGGTCCATCTTCCACTGATAGTAGCTGGGGAGGAGTAGGGAGAGGTAGGCGGCACCCTGGTTGCCAGACCTGTTTCTGTAGGAACGGTCGATGTCTGCATCTTCCATTCCCTGCGAACGCTGGGCGAGCCAGTCTTCTTCGGAAACGCCGAGTTTGTTCCACGGTTTCTGGAGGTATTCGGAAATGCGGACGCCAAGCTCCACGAGCCTGGTGAGCTTGTCCCTCGAAATGCCTTCTTCTTTTGCCTGCTGGAATTCCCACTGGGTGAGCCCGAGGTCTTCGTAGCGGAAACCTTCCCACTGGTCGCCGGAGGCGGTTGCCTCGCCGACCGATGCGCCATCGTCGGATGAATTATCGTCACCGTAAGAGTAAGACTGTTCCGTTGACTCGTCGCCAGACGGTTCGTCGTCAAACTGCGCGAAGGACATCGCGCATGCGAGGAACATTATTAATCCAATCTTGCTCCAAAAAGACATTAGGCTTTTACTCCTATCCTATATGCCGGGGGAGGGAATCGAACCCTCACACTCTCGCGAGTACCGGATTTTGAGTCCGGCGCGTCTACCAATTTCACCACCCCGGCTTGGGGTGTCCTAAATATAGAACATTTTATGTTTTTTTGTAGGGAAAATGCGCAAAAATACGAAATTTGAACAAATTTTAGGGGTCCGAAGGGCCTGCCCGATCCTATTTTTTCAGAATTGCCCTGAATTCCACGTTGATCGGCGCGAGTTTCTTTGCACCGAAATCAACAGCCTTTTCCTTGGTTTCGAAGGGCCCCGTCTGCACGAGGTAGAGCGTTTTCGTCTCTCCGGCGCGTTCTTCGATAGTGGCCGCGATGCCGCGTTTTTTGAGGTTGCTGACCAGCAAATCCGCGTTGGATTTCACGCCGAAGGCACCGAGTTGCAAAATCCAGGATTCGGTAGCCGCGCTTGGAGCTTTATCGGGAACTATTGTTTCGGGTTGGACCTCCGGTGCAGGCTTGACCTCCGGTGCCGGAGCGGAATCTGCTGCTGCGACGGGTTTCGGCGGTTCGGGAGGCTGCGTTGGACTTTGAAGCGGGTCCTTGACGCTGTCCGTTGCTGCTGGAGCGGGTTTGGCCGTATCCGGGACTGTGGCGGCCGGTTGCGGCTCGTCGAGTCGGGCGCAGGCTTCGTTCAGTGCCTGCTGTTTGACCTTGGGCTGCACGGCGGCACAAATCTTTTTGAGGACGACGACCTGGTGCGGTTGCGACGTCTCGATCGCGTGGATCAAGGCTTCGGCAGCCTTGGCGTGCCTGCCCATGTACAGCTGGAACTGAGCCTTGGTCATCATGAGGTCGGCATATACCTTGTGCTGGGGGTTGGTCTGGCCGATGAGGCTGTCGAGGCGCTTGCCCGCCTTGGAAAAGTCCTTCGCGTTTCCGGTCTGCGAAAGGGCAAGGACATTCCACAGGTAGCATTCGGCGCGTACCGAATCAGGTTCCCTGGGGCACGCAGCCTCGTAGGCGGTCGCGGCGTCTTTCCACTTGCCGGCCACGTAGGCCTTCTGTGCATCGGCGATGGACGGGGTGGTTGCCTGTGCCGTGGGCTGTGCTTCAGGCTGTGCGAACGCGCTTGTACTGCAAATCAAGAACAAAATAGCGGCAAACCCGCGAACATTCCAAAACTTCATCTTCATTACCTTAAACCTTTCATTCCACACCCCACACTTCACACCCCACACTTCACACCAGCGTCCCGCGGATTGTCCACCCGCGGATGTCGTCCAGCTTCACCTTCACGTAGTCGCCGGGCTTTACGATGCGGCCTTCTTCCGGTTTGAACACCACCTTCTTGAAGTTGTCGGTGCGGCCCCGCAGTTCCGTTTCGTCGCGCACGGAGTTCTTTTCCACCAGCAGTTCCTCGGTGCGGCCGAGCATCATCTGGTTACGCTTGAGCGTGATGGCGTTCTGCAGTTCCACCAGGCGCGTGTGGCGCTCGTTCTTTTCAGCCTCGGTGAGCGTCTCCGCTTCCTTGTACGATTCCGTGCCCTTGCGCGGGCTGTAGATGAACATGAAGGCGCTGTCGAACTGGCACTGTTCAAATGCCTTGAGCGTCTGCTCGAAGTCCTCTTCCGTTTCGCCCACGAATCCGCAAATCACGTCCGTCGAAATCCCGTAGAACGGGTCGTGGCTCCGCAGCTGTTCGATAATCGAGAGGTACTGCTCCATGTTGTGCTGGCGGCGCATCTTCTTGAGCATCGCGTCGGAGCCGCTCTGGATGGGGATGTGCGCGTAGTGGCAGACCTTCGGGTTGTTCAGCAGCACGTCGATGAGCTCGTTCGTGTAATGCCTCGGGTGCGGGCTCGTAAAGCGGATGCGGCGGATGCCCCCGATTTCAGAAACCTTCGTGAGCAGGTCGGCAAAATTGCCGCCTTCCGTCTTGTAGGCATTCACCGTCTGGCCCAGCAGCGTCACCTCGGAAATGCCCTTGTCGGCCGCCTTGCGGACTTCGGCAAGAACATCTTCCATGTCGCGGTATTTTTCTGGCCCGCGAAGATACGGCACAATACAGTAACTGCAGCGCTTGTTGCACCCGCGCTGGATGGCGACGAAGGTGGTGAAGTCGTTCTGGAGCTTCGCGTATTCGCCCAGGTAGTTCTCGCTCAGGTCCTCGTCGATGAACATCTTGTGGTGCGTCAGGTGCAAGGGGCTTTTGGCATCGCCTAGCAGCAGTTCCGGAATTTTCTTGTACTGGTCCGGCCCCACGATGTAGCTCACGTTCGGGAGCCTCTTCAAAAGTTCCGGCCCGCGATTCTTCGCCATGCAGCCGCAAACGACCACCTTCACGTCGGGATTCTTCTTCTTCAGGTACTTGAGCTTGCTGATGTTCGCGATGGCTGTTTCCTCGGCCTTTTCGCGTACGCTGCAGGTGTTTACGATGATAAAGTCGGCATCTTCCTGGTTGCTCGTCTCGACGCAACCGCACATGTCGAGCTCCTGGGCAATCATCGCCGAGTCGTACTCGTTCATCTGGCAGCCGTATGTGGCCAAGTGGTATTTTTTCATGCGGGTAAATTTAGTAAAAGGCGAGTGACGCGCGAGTCAAGCTTGCTTGAACGAGCATGTCCGAGCCGAACTAAATGCACGCGAAGCGTGCCATTTAGAAAAAGTGGTTAGTGGCTAGTGGCTAGTGGTTAGGGAAATGCACGCATTTATTTGAAAGGGGGAGGTGTCCCCCTGCCTGCAGCCTTGCCCTTCTATTACCCTGAGCTACGAGCGTGTCATCCTGAGCGAAGCCCGTAGGGCGAAGTCGATATACGAAACTTGGCTACTTGTAGCCTTAGTTGAGTTAGGTTCGTAGGAGCAGGATCTAGGGCAAGTCTTCCGTCACCCTCTCTCCTAGGTGGCTCCGCCCCCTAACACCCCTGAATGCACTTTTTCAACCCACTTTTGTGCGTTTGAATACACTTTTTCAAGGGAATTGTTGAAGAAGTAGTGTTTTTAAGCGAAAAACGCCATTCGTGCTTGTGCGAATTCTCTTGCTGGGCTTGACTCGGCATCTCTTTTTCATTCCTAATTATGTATATTTTTCATTGACATAGCCCCGAACCGCAAGGTGAAGGGCGACGAGTTTAACGTAGAGTTAGCTCTTATTCTCGTCTTGGAAAACGACCAAAATTTCCTCACAAGAGAATAAGGTGAACGCTCACGTCCAGAAATGGGCGTGGGTCGTTTGTACTTATCTTGTGAAAGGTTTCTTGGTCGTTACCTCAAGACGGTAAGTGCATTCGACACCACGCTTTTTTGTCGATTGCATTATTCATAAGGGCTAGAAGGAGCCCTGAAATGCAAAATTACAATCTGTATAAAATCGCAACGGAAAAATCAGATTGGAAAAGAATTTGTGAAATCAATGGTGTTAATTACGACACCGTTGGAACACGAAAAGAATTATCCGTATTGAAAAAATATTTGGAACAAGATGAAATTGTTTTCGCAATGGCTTCTGGTTTGATGAAACAGACTGTCACTTCTAACACCTTTGATTGGGGTGTTAATACCTGGCTTGTTGTTTTAACGTCGGAGAGATTCTTGTTTCTTGACGCGGCTATGTTAACCTCGTCTGTTGATACACAAAGCATTAGATTAAAAAATGTTCAAGCGATTTCTGCATCACAGGGCTTTTTACTTGGGAAAGTCATGATTGATTTAGGTAGCAGAATTGTAATAGTGGACAATTGCGATAAAAATGCCGTTGAAGTAATGGCTACACTCGGAAATCGATGGATAAAGAAATTAGAAAGTGGTTTTGTTCCCCCAAAAGAGAATGCAGATATCTCAGAACTTAAAGAAAAATTGGAGAAGGAAAATAATCAAGTTCATCCTCCGATAGCAGAGACTCCTCTAGTCAATAAAACAACAGCCGCTTTAGTTGCAGCTGTTTTGGGTTGGTTTGGATGGCACGATTGGCTTTACGGAAATAAAGCTGTCGGCGCAGTTAAATCTTCTATGGGCTTTTTTATGTGGCAATCATATCAGCATGATAGGTACGTTTTATTTTCTTTGATTGCTTTTATCCTGTCTATTTGGATTTTAGTGGATTTGATTCATATTTTTGATGGTTCTTTTTTTGGAAATCGCAAATCATCTGAAATTTCAAATGGATTAGAAGGTATTCTTGGGTTAGCCTACTTGGTGATAATTGTAATCAGCGGTTACGGATTTATAATGGATTGTATTGATTCTAGAAAAAAAGATAATGGAAAATTGGCTAGTGTACGAGAAATTGTGGATACATACAATCAAAATGAAGCCGCTGCAAAACGGAGTTTTGATGGACCTCGTTTTACAATTGGTGGTTCAGTGCAATCTGTTGATGAAGGAATGTTCGGCGGGTATACCTTAAAGTTTGAGGGATTTGGGATAAACATCTTCAATTTGGGAAGTAAAATTACAGATATGGAACTTTCTTTTTCTAAAAGTCAATCGAAAGAACTAGTAAATATTCGTAAGGGAGATATTGTAGCCGCCAACTGTATTGGACGAGGGGTGGCGCTTAATGTTTATAGTGCGGATAAATGTATTGTAAAGGCAGTAAAAAAGAAGAACAAATAAGGAGTTTTATATGTCTATATTAGATGCTTTGCTTTATAAATCGTTCGGCCCTGTCTTTATTAAGGAAAATAGTGATGCCGAATCCTTTATTGAAAAAATGAAGGCCCTGTCATCAAAAGCCTCTGGTAAAGTAAAAGATAAAATCGAACAGCAAATTAGTGCTGCTGAATCGGGATTGTACGGTGAAAAACAGATTGCCTATGAACTAAGAAACAGTGGCATGGATATGTTAATTATGCATGATCTATACCTGGAAAAGAATGGGCTGTCTGCGCAGATTGATTTTTTGGTAATGACGAGAAAGCATACGTTTATCATAGAATGCAAAAATCTTTATGGCAATATTGAAATCGACGATAAGGGTAATTTTATTCGTCATATTGGTCATGGAAAATTTTATCGCAAAGTGGGTTTTGTATCTCCTGTTTCGCAAAACGAGAGACACTTGAACGTCATCAAGGAAATTCGCAAAGAATACAAGACCAATTTCTATACGCAGGGCGTTTTTGAAAAGTTTTTTCCACAAATTTACCGTTCCATCGTGGTGCTTGCCAATCCCAAGACCATCTTAAACGACAAAAATGCGCCTGATAGCATTCGTAAAATTGTCATTCGAGCGGATCAACTTGTTTCGTATATCAAGCGAATTGATGAAGAGGATGATCTATATAAATCTTCCGAAAAAGAAATGCACGAACTCCTGGATTCCTTCATCAAATGTAGTAAGCCCTGCAAATCTGATTATGCAAAAAAATACGAAGAACTCCTGAATGGTTGCAAGGCAGATGACAACGTGAAACAGGAAGAAACTGTTTCTGAAGCCGGTTCGTCTTCTGTAGATGAAAAGATCGCTGAAACAACTGCAGAAAAGATTTGTCCTAAATGCGGAAAGCCTCTAATTTTACGGACTGCAAAAAAAGGAGACAAGGCGGGAAATCAATTTTACGGATGCAGCGGTTTCCCCAAATGCAGATACATAGAGAATGTCTAGATTTCTGCGGGGGTGGCGCTTCACCGTTTCCAGCGCCATCAACATGTTCTACAAGCAGATTATTCTGCAACAGGGAATTCCCTTCGACGTGAAGTTGCCCAAGGCTCCAGAAAACTCCGCCAAATGGTCTAAAGAACGCCTCGATGCGGAACTCGAGAAGGGCTACAACGACATGCTGAAAGGCCGCACCCGCCCCGCCGCGATGGTCCTTTCCGATGTCAAGAAAAAGTACAAGGAATTGTCAGAATGCAAAAAAGCTTAGATAACGCTCGTAACGGTCGCGTCCTTAGACAACATATACGCGAAACTTTCTGAAGTCATCTCCGAAATCAGTAACGGAGCGCAACTAGTCAATGCGGAAAAAATCATCAGGAACTTGATGATTTCTCCCTTCCAAAGTCAACGAATCGTCCACAACAAGTAAAGTGGCAGGCTTACCGTTGAGCATCCTTCACAATCGTTCACGGCGATGTTCTTGAGCGAAAGTTTGTACCCCTTTGCCGGTGCAAATTTCTTGCAGAACTGCTTGTAGCTTTTGGCTTGCGTGTTCGTAGCCGCCTTGACCTCGACAGGAACGATTTTCCCGTCATTTTCAAAGAGGAAATCAAGTTCCGCACTGTTCCCCGAGCGCCAGAAATACGGGCCTTTTTGCATGCAGAGCAGTTCGTTCAGAACATAGTTTTCTGTGACGGCACCCTTATTCGTATTGGGCGTATCGTCCATCAAGATATCCTTGTAGCCAAGCGAAAGTCTGCGGCCCAGCAGGCCGATGTCCGAAAGGTACACCTTGAAATTCGTCGCATCTGAATTTGCAGACAAGGGAACTTCTGCATTCTGCACAAGCTCAACCAAATGGACAAGCCCGGCGTTCTTAAGCCATTGTAACGCGGCCTCCAGCTCGTGTGCCCTTTTGCCGTTCTTTACATGCGAAAACATGAACTTGTTGTTTTCCTTGGCAAGTTGCTTGGGCACGGAATCCCATATCATGCGGATTTTTTCAATTTCATTTACGGGAGCGTGCTTCGAGAAATCGTCCGCATAGTCCGCAAGGATTTCATCCTGGATTTCTCCCACGGTTTCAAAATTCCTGGAGGTTGCGTATTCTTTCACCGCTTCCGGCATTCCGCCTACAACAAGGTATTCCTTCAGCAGGCGTTCCATAGGTTTTGCATAGACTTCGGGAATTGTCCGATCGACAGGCCAATCTGCAAAGAGTTCAATGTATCTTTCTTTACCGCAGGCGGTCAAGAATTCCCTGAAGTTCATCGGGAACATCTGCATGCGGTTGACTTTCCCGACAGGGAAGGAAATGTTTTCGCGACGGAGAGCTACGCCGAGCAAGGAGCCCGCGCATGCCACATGGAGTTCCCGCATGTTTTCGCAGAAATATTTCAAGGAAGTAATTGCCCGCGGAGCTTCCTGGATTTCATCAAAAATCAGGAGAGTCTTGCCGGCCTCAATTTTGCTTTGCGTAAGCAGCTCAAGCTCCCTGACAATCCTCTCTACATCAAAGTCATAATCGAAAATGGCAGCGAACTTGTCACTAGACTCAAAGTTGATGTAGCATACGTTATCGAAGTATTTTGCGGCGAATTCCTTTAAGGTATGGGTCTTGCCGCATTGGCGAACTCCCGTCAGAAGCAGGGGCTTCCGGCGCTTGCTATTTTTCCAGGTGAGCAAATCTTTTAAAAATTCGCGTTCCATACCTTTAATATACAAAAGTCATAGGACTTTTGCAACAGAAATTACGTTTTTCATAGGACTTTTTGTGAAATTCTTGCTTTTTTTGCACGAATTGCAGTCCGACATGATGTTTCGGGGCTTCCATGACCCTTTCAAAAGTCGGCATTTCGAGTCCGAACGTGGCTTGTAGACGGAATTCCGCTACCGGAGCCCAATAGCAGAGAATTTTTCCCTAGACTTCTAGCCCTGCCTGCGTCATGTATTTTTGCGCGAATGCGTTTGCCTCGTCGTCTTTTTGCTGGTTCTTGTTGCCGTAATAGACGTTCTTGATGAAGATGTCCTTCTTGCCGTGGAGCACGATGTGGCCGAGCTCGTGGAAGAACGTGAACCAGAACGCGTTGCGGTCCTTGAAACGGTCGTGCAGCTGGATGACGGGGATGTCCTTGTACCAGCGGGCCATGCCGTGAATGGGTGCCGACTTGAAGTTCTGCGCGTAGAGCACCTTGATTCCGAGCTTTGCGCCCAGTTCCTGCAACTTGTGCATGCCGTCGTCAATAAAATCTTCGCCCACCTTCGGCTTGGGCAGGGCCTTCTTGCGGCGTAAATCTTCCCACGCGGCAACGTCGTTTTTGGCCAGTTCCACAAATTGCGGCATTGCCTTCTTGATGGCGGAACGCACCTTCTTGTCGTTCTGCTTTTCCATCTTGATTTCGTCGGCGAGGATTTCGCCGCGGCGCATCCACACGGAGGCCGCGTACGGGTCTTCGGTTTCGGCCAGCGAGATGCGGAAGGCCACCTTCAGGCGGTTCTTGTAATAGTAATTTTCCCACGCCTTGGGGCTTGCCACCCCGAAGAACTTGAGGATGGGCGACACGCCGTCTTCTTTGTTGTTGAAGTCCTTGATCCATGTGCGCGGATTGAGTTCACCGATAGGGAAGAACTTGCGCCAACCAACTCTTTTCTTGAGGGATTCTTTGATTTTTTCACGCCAAAGGTCTTCGTCGTACTGTTTTTGAAGGTTGAGCCAACAATACTGGGGAATCCCTGTTCCAAGCTCAAGGCTGTAGGCCATTTCTACCGTTACCCTGCACTTGGCTTTGAGCAGTTCGTTCATTGTTTTGGGGGTGTAACCGATTCGAACTGCAAAATCGTTGATGTCTACGCCCATCTCCTGAAGTTTTTCTTCAAGGACTTCGCCCGGAGATGTTGTCCCCCACAAAATGAGTTCTTTTTCTTCTGCCATATTATTCCTCTCTATTTATGATAATCTACAATTTCTACGACTTCGGCCTCGGTAACTTCAGCCCAAACAATAGCCTTGTCCGGCTCTGCTCCCCAAATAATCAATCTATACGGTTGATCAAGATCGCAAGCCCATTGGCCCTTGCGGTTGCCCACAAGTTCGTGAAAGTGCCCCGGAAATAGGGACAAGTCGGAAAAATTTTCAACTGCCTTCAAAGCGTTGATTCGAGCTCTGTAGCATACGGCTCGTTTTTTGCCCATTCTCCGTATTGCGTACGCGTCGTCCCTAGCACAAAGTTCCAAATCCTTATCTCTAAACTCAACTTTCAAGAAACCTCCATCGTTAATCAAAAGTCCTGCTTTCTAATATAATAAAAACTTTTGAGATACGCAAGGGGTGTCTTGTTTTTCTAAAATACGCAGATTGAGTTGATTATAATACTAGCCAATGGGGACGGTACCCACCTGCCTACAGCCCTGCCCTCCTTAGGAGTCATTCTGGAGTTGCAGGGAATTCTGTAATGCCCCGATGTTCGCAAAAATATTTTTGCTATACTTAAATTATGGCGAAACCCTTCAGCAAATTCCTTGGGAAGTTCTTTCTGGTGACCGCGGCGGCGCTGTTCGTCGCTTGTGGCGATGACGGGAGCAGTTCCGGCCCCGAGGGTGGCGAAAGCAGTACGGTTGAAGAATCGAGTTCCTCGGATGCCGCGCAGTCTTCGTCTGTTTTGCAGTCGAGTTCGTTGGCAGAAATTTCGTCTAGCAGTGTAAATGGTGATTCCGGCTCAGGGGCCGGAATGACATCCTCTAACAGCGGTGACTCCGGTTCTGCGACATTCTCGGACACCACCAAAATCACTTACACGCTCAAGCGTTTCGATGGGCCGCTTTCCAACCCGCACAAGGGATTCACGGTGCCGACCGGTGGCGCGTGGACGTTTGTTCCGGAATTCGAATACGGCCCTTACGGTTCCTTGAACAACAGGGCGTGGGACCTGGTTTCGTACGGTTCCGGTTACCAGCAATGGAACAAGCTGAACCCCGCAAAGGGCGTTTATGACTGGACGGAACTGGAAAAACTGCTGAACGCACTTGCCGAGCACAACATGACTTACGCCTTGCGCGTGCTGCCGTACACCCCTTCGTTTATCAAGAGCGATTTCCCGCCCCAAGAAGAATACGACTGGACTCCGCCCTTTGTCTATGAGATGGGTGCGAAGAAAATCCAGATTGACTTGCGGGGGACGGATTTCCATGCGTACGCTCCCGTCTGGGACGATTCCATCTATATCTGGGCGGCGAAGGAGTTTGCGAAGGCCCTGGCCGAAAAATACGACGGCGACCCGCGTATCGAATACATCGATGTCCGCACTTTTGGCGAATGGGGCGAATGGCACACCTCGCACATGTTGGGGAGCGTGATGCCCGCCGACTCGGTGCTGAAGGATATGCTGGACTATTATGCGTCCGTGTTCAAGAAGACCCAGCTGGTGCTGCCTTCCAACGGTTTTGGCGATGTCTATACGCATGCGCTCGACCTCGGCATTACCAAGCGCGACGACGGGTTCATCGGCATTCCCGGCAGGCCCGATACCTTGCTGCGGGCATACAACGCGAACCTCCCGACTATCGCCGAGAATATCGCCGGTTACAGGACGATGCTGGCCAATGACGACCTGATTCCCGGAGGCACCCAGAAGTGGACCGCGGAACGCTGGGTGGATGCGATTACCACGGCGCACCTGACCTACTACGTGTTGGACCAGGACAACGACTGCGGTTACTATTTCTACAAGGACAACAAGGCGCTGGCCGATTCCATGAGCAAAGTTATCGGGTACAACTTTACCGTGACGCAGGCGGAACTGCAGACGGTTACGGCCGCCGACACCGCTACAGGCAATGTTGCGACGAACACTTTGAATATCACCGTCAAGAACACCGGCGTGGCGCCCTGTTTCTTCGATGTGTATTTGGTTGCTGAATTTGTGGATAGCACAGGTACGGCCATTGCGCAGTTGGGCAAAACCGTCCGCATTCCCAAGGGTACGTTCAAGGACGGCTCTTCGCAGGAATTCTCGTTTAGCGGCGATGTTCCGGTGGGCGAGGCAAATCTTGCAACCCAGCCTGGCGTTTCCGTGGCGCTCTCCCTTTTCGAGAGCGAAGAAGCCTACAAGAGCGGCAAGAATCCCACCGTCCGCTTCGACAACGACGGCCTCCAAGAAAATAATAAGCTACTATTGAAATCCCGTTAACGCGAAATTTCATGTCCCTTCTGCTAGCATTAATCTTTTTGGCGCTTTTCATAAGTGCGATTGTCCGCGGGCAGTTCTCTTACGGCAAGGCGGATTACAGTTTTCGCGAGCATCCGGTGCAGTTCGTAATCGTGCTTGTGTTCATCTTGGGCGTGTCGGCGCTTTGCTTTTACCGGTTCCTTGTCGAAATGGAATTCTTGCGGTAAATTTCTACATTTGGGCACGCTATGCTCCAAAAGAAATCCCTGATCGTTTTTGACCTGGACGGAACGCTGTTCAATACCCTCGGCGACCTTGCCGTGGCGGTGAATTTTGCGCTGCGCCATTTCGGGCTTCCGGAACATGACGAGCAGCGCGTGCGGACTTTTATCGGGAACGGCTCCATGAAGCTGATCGAGCGGAGTATGGGGGAGGCGGCCCTCCCGGAAATCATTGCCCGCACGGGCGTTACAGTCGAAATGGTTCACAAGGTCTATTCGGATTTTTACTGGGAACACTGCACCGAACGCACGCTCCCGAATCCGGGCGTTGTTGAATTCTTGCGCAGTACGACTGCCCGTGTGGCCATGCTCACCAACAAGCCGGAGCGCCCGACATTCAAGTTGCTGGAACATTTTGGGCTCCGCGACCGCTTTGAATTCGTGCTCTGCGGCGACACCACGCCCGAACGCAAGCCTAGCCCCGCGGGTCTCTTGAAAATCATGGAATCCGCGGGTGTCGCTCCCGCCGAAACGGTCATGGTGGGTGACGACCAGCCCGACATTCTGGCCGCCCGCAATGCCGGAGTCGACTGCATTACGCTCCTCTGCGGGTTCGGAAAGCCGGTGAACCTGCTCCCGCTTGCCCCGGATAATGTGGTCGAAAGCTACGCCGAAATGTGTGAATTACTTTGTTCTTTAACGCGTTGACGCTCTTGTTTTGGGGCGCGCCTTCGCACAGCCTTGTAAAAAATTGTATAGTTGTGCTTGGTATGCTCTATAAGTTTTTACGCCTCGTGACATTCGTATTGGTGATGGCTCTCGGCCTTGTCGCCTGTAGCAATTCTTATAGTTCCTTTGCGGATGTTTCGGAAGAAAATTCTTCGTCAGAAACCTTTTCGAGTTCATCGTTTGTAGTTTCGTCAAGTTCTTCAATAAAATTCTCGAGTTTTTCAGATGCCTCGGAAACCGTGTCGGTTGTTGCTCTGGTAACGGATACCTTCGAGGTTTTTGCCTTTGGGTCGTTGAATATCGATATTGTCGCGGATTCGTTCTTGACCAAGTTCGATTACGGGGACGTTGTTTCGGTGATGGTGCCTGGGTACGATACGCTGGACGTTCCCGTGGTTGCGAGCTATGGCGATGTGTTTCCGGGCGAATTCTTTTTGTATGTTTCCTCGGGACTGAATTATCTCAAGCTTGAAGCCCGTTATGGACAGATGGCGGAGGTCATTGGTCTCGGGCGAGGTGCAGAATTCCCGATAGAAGTTGCCATCCGGATGAAGGAGAAGGGCGGATATGCGGAACATCTGGGAAACTTGAACTCACTTGCAATTTCCTATTCCATTGAGGCGTATCCGGAACTTTCCATCGCGGACTTTGCGAACTTCAGGATGGTGCGTACGACGGGAATGGGCGAGGGTCGGCTTTACCGCTCGTCAAGCCCGGTGGACCCCTCGATTGGGCGCAACAAGTATGCGGATTCACTTGCGGCGGTCGCGGGAGTCAAGACCTTCGTGAATCTTGCAAATAGCGCGGAATATGCGGAATCGTACAACGGCTTTGCGCAGTCCTATTATGCGACGCGGAACGTTGTTTACCTTGATGTGCTGCCGGGCTTTGCGAACACGCCGTTCAAGGAGGGCTTCGTGAAGGGGCTCCGTTACATGATAGAGCATGATAGCCCGTACCTGTGGCACTGCACGTACGGCATGGACCGCACCGGGTTCTCGATAGCCGTGCTAGAGGCCCTGATGGGAGCGACCGCCGAAGAAATCAAGGCAGATTACGTTGCAACGCACAGGAATTTCTATAGCGTGAGTGGCGGCAGGCAGGTTGCCTTGACCGCGAAGCAGGCGGAACTCATTCAGGCGATAATCGTGAGGCTCATGCGGAATGCGTATAAGGTGGAGGGAGTCGACATCTCCGATTTCGAGAATGCTGATTTGGCGGCCGCCACCGAGAAGTACCTGCTTTCGCTTGGCCTGGAACAGGCCGAAATTGATTCGCTCAGGGCGCGGCTGAAGTGAAACTACTTCAGGAATTTTCGAATGACGTTCCTTACATGTTTCGCGTTAAGCGGGGTGGTCGATGTTTCGAATGTTGCGATGAGTTTCTCGCCGAGCGTATAGCCGGATTTGTCGTAGAGCTCGATTTTTTTGACGGCGTTGGACGCGTATTCCGGATTGTCCATCAGTCCGAAGTGTTCCCATACAAGTTCCTTGCGGGAGCGAATGTTCAAGCAATAGAAATCCGGATGCAGTGTGCCCATGCCCTTGACTGTAAGTGGGAATTCGTACCGGAAGGGAATTCCTTCACTATCTAGAGAATCGGCGATGATGACCTCGGACTTCGACCGGACTCTCACGCCTCTTGAGGTATAAATTTCCGGAGTGTCTTCTGCGAAGGATTTTGCCTTGTATGGGAGGTTCCGCCAGAGTTCGGCGTATTTTGCATCGGGCAATATCGCCGGAGCGACTAGTCTCTTGCGGGCTGGATTTAGGGCGTTGTAGATATCCTCAATCTCGGTGCCGTTGTATTTCAGGGCAAATTTTTCCAGCAATTCGATTTCACGTATTGCTGCCGATAGAATAGCCTTGTTATAATCCCTTTGGGCGACTGCCTGAACCTTGTGGAGTTCTTTTTCGGGAACGTAAACTCCGTTGAGGTTGCTGTTGTTTACAAGGTAAAAATGCGGATAGCCGCTATAACGGCGCGGTTGTCGTGAGAACGCTAACCGCTTTTCGTGAGACAAAATTTAATTGAATTACAAAACCGATTGAACGGTTATTGAGGTTTCCTTGAATCGGCTATAAATTTACGAATTTTACTGGTTCCGTTCAAGTGCTTAAACATTCCTTCGTAACTATTGATTCTTGACTCCTGTTTAGCCTGGTCGTTGTCTGGATTGACAACGGCCTTTTTGCAGTTTTTGAGCACCCTAATGCCAGGATATACCCTATAGGGCAATATATGGACGCCAAGGAAGTCAAAACCGAAGGCGGCTGGCTGTAGTTGTATTTTATGCGGGTGAAGGGTCAAAAGAAGCTCTTTTTTCAAGAATTTTCGAATACGGTCAATGGCATCGACCAGCCGTTCTTTGTCATCTGAGACCAGGACCATATCGTCAACGTAGCGGCCATAATAGCGTATTTTCAGCTCTCTTTTGACGAAATGGTCCAGTTTATTCATGTAGATATTGCCGAACAGCTGCGAAGTAAGATTGCCTATAGGTAGACCTCTTTCGTCGCCTGCATATTTCATCGATTTGTCGTGCGGAAGGTCGTCCCAGGCTTCGGGTGGGCTACGGAATATGGCCGTATCTAACGGCTTCGCATAGACAATTTTCTTGATAAGATACTTGCATAGGTCAATGTCTGGGACTCCGCTCCATTTGGCTCTTTCAAGCCCATCCATAATAAACCCATAAAGCAGGTCTTTATTGATATTCATAAAGAAGCCTTTGACATCGAGCTTGAGAACCCAGCAATCCCTGTGGAAGTCGTTGCTAGCAGCTCTCAAGAAGCCTCTGGCCCTATTTATGCCAAAAAGGGTTCCTTTGCCCTTGCGGCAACTGTACGAGTCAAAAATAAACTGTCTCTCGAAAATTGGAAACAGCCAGGAACAGAGCAAATGGTGGACTACACGGTCGCGGAAATCAGCCGCAACGACCTCTCTTTTTTACGGGTAATTTGTTAATAAAGCATACAGACGGGGATAATTCGTAAGTTCTTGAATAGAGCTCCTGGGCAAGCCTTAATAGGTTGGATTCTAGGTCTAGTTCGAATTTCAGCTGGCTTCTGGTATTCCGCTTGTTTTTGCGGGCCAAACGATAGGATTTATACAGTAAGCGATAAAGAGAGGGCACCGATAGGGTGCCCTCCGAGGAGTCCTTGACGAGACGAACAGAGTAGGCGTTTGTCTTATTGTTGTTGTTCGAATTCATCGATGCGCCCGTATTGAAGTTACGGTTGTAGGCGTTGGTAGACGAATTCTCATTGGCCGTCCAGAAGTTCGCGTTGCTGCCTAAATTGTTGAAGGAGCCCGAGTTCCGGTTACCAGCGGGAAAAGCCGCAAAGCCCATACGACTAAGTATTCATTTAATAAGGCTTAAAAGAGGCATTCATTGGATCTTGTAAGCGGTGTAAACCCGTCACCAGGAAGACCCGGTGATGAGGGCAGAATACTGGATTCCTCTTTGCTCGCTCCATGCGTCCGTAAACTCATGGATTCTGGCATTATCGTTTTCAAAATCTCCTCGATTTTAGTGTTTACAAACATCCATTGGTCGATGCTTACTTGTTTAAGTTCATTTAAAAGACGAAAATCAAACCGTATTCGATATAAAGAATCTATCACACTGGTCGAATCAATGGCCGTTCTATGGTTAATATAAAGAAAAATGTGCTCTCCCACGTTCACCAACTCATTGACTATCCGTTCCCCGATGGTGAATTTATAATCTCTATCGATTTTAGGGACAAGTTTTGAAGAATAAATGATAAAGTCAAAAACCAGCCTATAAAGCAAAAATTCAGCGGTTTTCACATCTTTCTTTGATGAGTCTTTTGCTTCTTTTGTGACGGGCTTTTTCTTGTCTGCCGTAGGCGAAGACAATATGCCAGATTTCCATTCCTGGAAGCCGTCAATATCTGGTATTCCCTTTATTACGATATGAGAATCGTCCAATACTTCATAAGAAAAGGCCTTCTGCTTCGCCGTCATCTGGACATCTTTGAGCACGGTCTTTGGGAAACCGAGCCACACCAAGTCCTGCGCGACCTTTTGGACGAATCTGTGATGAACCTGGTATTTTCTAAAGATTTTTGAAAAAAGGAACGCAGAACGTTCCCAAGCCTGCCAGAACAGTCTGTCACGAAACAGATGGAGTTCGTTTCCGGCGTTATTTTCAAACTTTATGATGTCTTCTGTATTCATAAAAAAAATTCGCAAGGCTGCTTCGCAGCCTTGCTTCTGGATGCTTAGCCGGGGGGCAAATTTAATTAAATTCAGGACCGTGCGCCTTGCGGCGCTCCGGTCCCGTTCGCTCTAGGCCCAAAAGGGCCTAGGCTCACTTAGGAATCCTTGACGAGACGAACAGAGTAACCGTTTGACTTACTGTTGGAGTTCGAATTCATCGATGCGCCCGTACTGAAGTCACGGTTGGCGGCGTTGGAAGACGAGTAACCAGTGGCCGTCCAGAAGTTCGCGTAGCTGCCTAAATCGATGAAGGAGCCCGAGTCCCGGTGACCAGCGGGAAAAGCCGCAAAGCCGTAGTCATCGGTGCCACCCCAGGAGCTCGCCCAGCTTACACCGGAAGCCTTCAGTTTAGTGCCTGCCGTCGAGGTGCCACCAACAGCCGTTGCTAAGGCGTCCCACTCAGAAGTCGTCGGCACGTGCCAACCGGGGCATAGAGTAGACCTGTTGTCGTTAAGATGCTTGACAGCATGCCAGTTGTAGAGCAGCCCACACTTTCTAGTACCATCTATGCCGTAAGTAGCTTCGTCATTGTTATAATACCAGGCCGACGGAGACGACGGAGAACCCGACGGACCAATATTAACACCGCTGAACTTGAAATCCAGGTTCTCCGCCAACCAGGTCACACCTCCAATATTGACCGTACGGTACGTTCGACCGCCAATGTCAGATGTCCCTGGAGTTATGAATCGGACTTGTCCAAGCCCTTCCTGGGAAAAGTCAACTCCTTCAAGAACGATGGCGAAATTATTGTAGTATGTATTGCCTGCATGCGGGAAGTAATTCGTGATAGAAGCCCCGATATAGCCATTTTCGTCCACGATCTTGATGCCAACCTCGGAATCGATCATCTTGGTCGTTATTCCGCCAACAGATCCACCCCCGCCGGTTATGGATGCGATGAGCAGCGCCATGTCGTCGAGCTTCGCCGAAGACGGCACGGTGACACCCTTGTCGGTGATGGCCTGGATGATATCGGCTTTTGCGCCGTTCAGGCGCGTGATTTCGCTTGCTACGCTCATTTAAAGCCTCCTTAAATTGCCGCCAAGAGGGTTTCGATATTGCCAAGGGCGGCATTTACATCGTCCTTGCTGGCCATAATTCGCCCGATTTTGGCCACTTCCCACTTGGTGGAGTCCCACGGACCGGCGGGGGTATTCTCGGAGCCGATATCAACCTTGGCGCGGTAAAGCACACCGGAATGATACCTCAAGGCACCTTCGACATAGTACCCGTTTTCGCTATACTCATCTTCGATGTCAGCCGTTCCGGCGATTTCAGCCAAGTCGAGACGCTTGGAACTGCCCGATATGCTGAAAACACCTTCGTAGTGGTTTTCGCGTGCGGCGGCAAGAGTCACCGGGGAAAGTTGCCCGGTCTTTTCGCCTTCGAATGCTTCGTTACTGTTAGCCATAGTCACCTCTTATGCAAGTAAAGTCGTGTCAAGGTTCGCTTTGTAGAGCAGCGCCCTGAAGGAAGCCGTGATGCTCATCGCCCCTTGATTGGTTTTAAGTTTCAGATCGACGCTGCGCTGTGCGGGAGTGCTCAAGGGCGGAATCACAAGGTAGCCGCTAAACTTGTCGGCCCTGGCATCATATTCTTGCGTCATATCCGGCAAGAAATAGCCTGAGGCGTTGCATTTCACAACGGACATTTCACACGTCTCTTCGCGGTCGTCGGCGTCTATCGCCTGGAAGGTATAGTCCGCCACAACGCCACTGCTGCCCGATGTCACCGGATAGGTGGACGTGCCGGTTCCCTTGACCATCACGATTGCGCTGTAGCCCTTGGGGACCGTAAGCGTGGCAAATTTTACGAAGCTTGTAGAATCGCCTCCAGGAGTAAAGCTCTTCCAGCCCGTATCGGTCATGGCGACCGGGTTGGTTTCGAGCTCGTAATATTTCCAAACGTACGCAGCACCATAGGAGAAGAACGTCAAAAGGACGCTTGAACCGCCCTTGATAGCGATTTCCTTGCGGGAACCGTATGTCTGCGGAAGTGATACAATTACAGGATAGTCCGTTCCACGGGTTACCAGGAGAATCGTATTGGCCCCGGTGCCGCCGACGCCGTCAATCGTGACCGTTTCAGGCTCGCCGGAAAGCGAAGAACTGTGATGGATAACGACTGCAAAGCCGCTCGAAGCAGTAGACAGGTCCACTGCACGGTTTTCCGTATTGAACACCTGGACCTTTTTGCCGTAGTTGGGCGGCAAGGGCAAGTGTCCGGCCTCTTCTTCATCATTCGTGAACGACGGATTCTGCAAGGCATTCATCAGTTCCGGGGGAATGATAGTGCCCGATTTAAAATTCATCTTATTCATTTTCGTCCTCCAGGATAAGGAATTTGTCGCTTTCGAGCTTCAAGAGCTTGCCGTCCTCAAGTTCAAGGAATTTTTCTTTAGAGAGCTGCCAGCGGATCTGCGTGAACGGGATTTTCTCGGCTTCGAGCAGTTCCACGATACGGTAAATGCCGTGTTGCGGGTGGTCGCTCGTCACGGTCCAGGTGTACTGTTCTTCCGGGTCGTAAATTGCAAAGCCGACACGTCCAAGACCCGCACGCAACATCCTCGGCGGCTTCACGATGTCGATTTCAAAGCCCATCGACGCGGCTAGCGCCTTGTAGTGGCGTTCGGCAATGCCCGAATCACGGTTGGAGGCTTCCAGCACCGCCTGCCTGCGGGCTTCAATGGTGCCGGAATGGCCTAATTCGTAAAGGTTTTCCCACTTTTCGAGCGTCGCTGTGGCCGAACTGGGGAAGATTTCGCGGTAAACGCCGTCTGCGCTTTCCAGGGCACGGTCAAGCTCCTTGCACACCACATACTCTTCCAGGTCCATCTGGAGCGGGTGCAGCCGCGAGAGCGCCCTGTAATGCCTACTGTCGAAGAAATTCTCGCTCATTACTGCACCACCAGTTCACCAAGGACAAATTGGTCAGTTTCATTTTCGGGATAGATTGCCGAAGTCTGTTCCTGGTACGCCCCGCCGTTCTTCGAGACCTCGACAACGGCATTGGAACCACCGTGTTTGAGCACGAACACGACAATCTGGGCGGGGATAAACAGGTCGCCTGCGCTGAGATCGGCAAAATACTTGGTCACGTCTTCCCGGAAGCCGTCTTCGTCCATATTGGACAAGTCGCTTACCGTGACGCGCAGGGAAAGTGTCGTTTCTACAGGGACATTGACCCATATTTCACGCGGTGCGACGGGCCCTTCGTCTTCGCACTTGACGCGGACAGCTTCGCAGCATCGCATCGATAGCGTGCTCGGGCCGATGAGCATGAGAACCGTGCCCACGCCGTAGTAGTTCTTGAGGCAGCGGGATGTGGACGGGGCCTCGTCGGATTCAGCCGGTTCGTAGATTTCGACACCGAAGCACTTGACGGCGTTCAGGGATGCAGTCTGCCAGCTTTCGAGCGCCTCGATTTCGTCGAGTTCGACCTTGACATAGCGGGTAGAAACGGATTCGAAGGTGGCCATGGCCCACCAGTAGGCTGCATCGACCTTGCCCTGCTTTGTCCAGGTTGAACCGTCGTCGGACGTATAGACATTGAAAGAAGCCGGTCGGTTGGTAATGAAGCCCAGCCCGATGCCGAAAATTTCCTTGGAACCGCCCAAGTCAATCACGACATACTTTTCGGTGTCGCTGGAACCGCAGGTAAAGGCGATGTTCTCGCGGTCGTGCGGCTTGACGGCGTTGGCGGCGCTCAGGTCAGGCATATTGCCGGAAATCATCGAGGATTCGAGTTCGACGGCCTTGCCGGTAGAAGACGCTTCGAGCGCCCAGCGTTCGTAGTCGCTTGGCTTGCCGCCACTCTTCGGGTTGCGGAGATACGACAGGATGAGCGTCAAGAGCTCGCTTGCGGTCAGGTTGCTGTAGTCGAGCCCTCGGTCGTTCGCCCACTGTTCCAGGCTCGCCTGGTTCATCGTGGTCGGGAAAATCTGGTCAAGGGTCCAGTCCATCTGCTTGTACAGGCCCCAAATGGCGGCCGCTGCGGTCGCGAAGCGGATATAGGTTTCCGTGCCCTGGCTGATATTTATCAGCGGGTCAATGTTCTTTGCGTCGGTCACCATGCGCTGAAAGATCTGGTCAACTGTTACGGCCATTGTTTAACCTCCACGAAACGGGTAAATTCAATCACGTCGCCATTGTAGGCGACACATTCCACATGCACCTGGAGCTTGTCGCTATCGACATAGGTAGCCGTCGATACGACGCTTTTAAGGTGCTTGTAGTCAATCATCCACTGCAACGCCTCGGCGGCGTATGTCTCGGCCCTGCTCCTGGTCTTTTCGGACGCCACTTCCCGGGCAAGTTCCTTGAAGCGGTGGCCAAATTTGGGCTTCTTGTAAAAGGAACCCTTGGCGACGGTAAGCGAAAGCTGGACTTCTTCTTTAATCTGGTCAGTAGTCATTGTAATGTCTCCGGGAAAGGTGACGGGCTCGGCGGGGTCGTGGGCATGGTTTCGGTGACGGTACAGACGGCGGTCTTCAAGACGGTTTCAATGTCTCCGAAAAGCTTCTTGTAGGGCTTTTGAACTTCTTTCGTGGTGACGCAGGCCATTATGGCTGCCAGAACGCCCGCCTGGGCAGCCGCGAAGGTCGGAACGACGGACACGACAGCCACGCCACCGTGGGACGGGATTCCTGGCTTAGGAAGGCCCTGCCAGTAGGCGCAGAGCTTCGCCGCCATGTTGGCAGGCGTTCCGCTGGACGGGTCGAGCACCGAGAAGGCGCTTTCCAGGAGAGACTTGTCGCCACCCGCCGAAAGGTCCGCACCGAGAATGATGCCGCCCTTGGCGTAGTCGTCGTATGCCTTGGCAAGCTGCGGGGCCACGCTTGTCTTGCCGTCGGCAGACTTGACAATCCGGGAAAATTCGGAATCGAGAGTGTCCAGGTCAAGCATTTACGCCCCCGTGTCCTGTTTGTCCGTCGGTGCCGTAGGAGCGCCGAGGTTGCCGATGTGGGTGTGCTGGTTGTAGTTGTCGCGCAGCTTGGAGAGCTTGCCCACCTTGTCGCTCACCTCGCCGTTCACGCGCAGGTCGCCATCGACATCGACACCGCCATCGGCCTTGATGGCGATGGTGCCGTCATCCTTGAGGATGATGTAGTGGGCCTTGTCGCTGTAAAGCGCCGTTTCACCCTCCTTTACGGCGGGGCGGTCCTTGCCGTCACTTGCGACCGCAATGACAACATTGCCGAACTGAAGGAAAAGGCAACGTTCGCCGGACTTTGGAATGCTGATGAAGCCGAAGTGCTGCATCATCTGCCGTTCTTCGAACTGTATGCCGTTGGCCTTGCCGCTGATACTGCGGAGTTTTCCAGCGATATCCTTGCAGCTTGTCACGACGCTAGTGAAAAATTTCATCATAGGGAGCCTCCCGGCTGGAGTTCCAGGCGCGTGCGCTTGCCGTTCTGCCTGTCAAGCGTGAACGTGCGGCGCTTGATAAGGTAGGAGTCCACAGCGCCGTTGTAATGGTCTTCTACGTCGCAAAAAGCGTTGATTGTCCAGGGCTTTCCGTTCTGAGAATGTCCGGGAACAGTATATTCGAGCTGGATTGCGGAAGCCTTTTCCGTCGCCAGCTGGAGCTCTGCGGTGCGCTTTGCAGGGCCCTCGTTTTCGTTCCAGTTCACGACAAGCGGACGGTAGAACGGGAAATCGTCGTTTTTCACCTTTGCCGCCACATACTTGATGTCGTCATCATCCTGGCTTTCGCCGATAACCTTGATGAGAGAATGCTGCCCGTTCAGGGTCTCGGTAACGGCTCCTTCGATGTAGTCCATTTCCTCGCCGTTTTCAAAGGCGTGGATCTTGAAATCAGCCTTGCCGCGCTCAACCGGCTTGTCAAAGACCAGTTCGCCTTCGGGAGACGCCCAGAACAGGAAACCCTGCGAATTCGCCGCCTTCTTGAGGACATCGAAAACGCTGTCGCCCGGAGAAAGTTCCACAAACTTTCTCTTGACCTTGACTTTATCGGAGCCCGATTTGAAAACAAAATCCTTCCTGGAGATAAACGGAAGGTCGCGCACCAGCTTTTCAGCCAGTGCGGGCAAGGTAGTCGGCAAAGTTCCGAAGTTTGTCACGCTGGAGTCTGCCAGGACGGACGCGACGGAACGGCCCTCGATTTCCAGCTTTGGCCCGCTGCGAGACAGCGAACGACGCACAGAATCGACAAGACCCTTCATCACGCATTTTCGATTAACGAAAATTTCGCAGGAATCGCCCTTGTTCACTTCATACTTAGAATCACTTTCGAACTGGAACGAGCCTTCCGGTGAATACAGGTCGGTATCGATCGTGTAGCTCACGAACCTGTCAGCACGCGCTTTTTCCACAAGCAAGATGACTTCATCATTCTCCATAGACCATCACCTTGCCTTGCATGAAAGTGGGATTCTTGACATTGTTCAATGCGCAAAGACGTTCAGCGGCCTTGTAGTTCAAGCCGTTTTCCAGGGCAATCTTGTGAAGCGGAGTTTCGTGGGACACATCGACCGTCTTTGTGGTCATGTATTCCAGCTTTATGCGAAGTACCGCATCGGATAGCATCGCGGCCATGTTCTTGAGCCTGTAAGGGCTTACAGCCTGCGGAAGGACTTGCTGAATGAACTCCCTTGCCAGGGCTAGGGTATCTTCCAAATCGGCAGGCGTAACAAGGTAGACTTCGCTTTCCTCTGCCAGTTCACGGCCTTCGGCATCGTCCATGACAATCCGTTCTGCGGCGAAGGATTCGCCCATCTTTTTCTCGTCATCGGAAATCTGCTTGGCAGTCTCTGTCGCGACTGTTGCCGCCGCAAGGGTCGCAAAAGCCGAACGGACGCTTGCAGGGGCGTCATAAAGGGATGCCAGCATAGAAGACGCGCTACTCACCAAAGTGGCCGTAGAAGCCCTGGATTTGCCATTATTCAGACCTGTCTTTCTGGCAAGAGTCACGAAGGAATCGCAACATTCCTGGATAGCCTTTGTCAAGGTTCCAGATAGCGAGTCCAAGTAATCGATAGTAGTGTTGATAGCATCGACGGGAGCCTGGACGGTAGCGAGAACTCCAAGAAGCTGCCCCATCGCCTTGCTTGTCGCATTGGCAAAGCTTCGTGCGGCATCGCCAAGAGACGACCACGCGTCAATAAGCGACCAGTCCGAAGAACCCGGAATGTCGGGAACGCCAGTCTGTTGCATCGATAGAGCCACGCTTTCCTGTACTTCCAGGTTGAGGGCCTGCGCCTGCTTGAAATTGTTCTGGTAGGGGTCCGTGTAGCTTTGGATGTCGGGCTGGATTTCATCGACTTCGAAATCGAAGGTGAACTCACAGAAACGGCGACGGCGGTCATTTCTGAAAGAAGCCGTCTTCGGGTAGCCGTAAATAGTCCCGTGGTCCGGGTGAAAGAGTTCTACAGGCTTCTTGAAAATGGACAAAAACCACTTGCGCAGCGACTGATAGTTATTGTCGTAGTCTTTATTCGAGAGAACGCCTGAAAACTTGAAGGTTTCCGGGTTGACGCCCATGTCTTCATGGTCCGCCCCGTTCTTGTAGGGGTAAGTCGTGGACGAGATGGCATGGGAAATGTCATCGTCGATGGACACGAGCTTGAGTTCCCACGGCCCCAGCTTTGCGGTCTTCGCTTCTGCCATTTACGCCCCCCAGCCCGGTGTATTCTTGTGGACCTTGACCTTGGGCGGCTTGCCCTTGTCGGTTTCCACTACGGTTTTCCCGGAAGAATCAATGTTGATTACAAAATTCGCCATGTATTCCTGGGCAGACACGCCATTTTTCCCGTCGCCGTTCTTGATGGCGTTTTTCATCAAAGTGTTATACATGTTCAGGTCGGCATAGAGCTTGTCGAGTTTCTTCTGCGAAGGCAAAAAGCTGTTTTCTTCCTTCTGGATTTCGAGCAGGGTTTCGCCGTGCTTCTTGCTATACACCGCAGCCTTGCTTCCATACCGTTTTTCGAAATTCTCCTGGTTACGTTCCACCATGGCGCGGCTGTTAGCCTCGACATCGGCAACGACATTGCGCCATTCCATGAACGCCTGGCCAAAGTCGTAGATCTTGTCCATAGCCCAGGTGGTGGCAGCCGTAAGGCCGATGCGACCCAGGGCGGTATTGCCGAGCTTGTTCAGCCCCGCACGTGCGGTAGAAAGTCCCTGGCGGAACTTGCCCACCTCTCTTGTGGTAGTTTCCATCGCCACGGAGGTCTGCTTTGCCATATTCTTGACAGGCGGAACATCGTCGTCCATGTAGTCGGAGCCACCGCCTAAACCGTCGCGCATGTTGACCACGAATACCTTCTGGACGGAAGCGTTCAACGCAGAAGCGCCCGCACTGGTGGCAGACGGTCCAGCGCCGCCCTTCTTGCTCCAGATGCCCTTGATATCCCTGGCAAGCCCTGCAACATCCTTCACGAGGCCGCCAATCTTGACGGCACCCAAGGCGATAGCTGCAACGGCCATCGCCTTGAATCCAGCCGTGACAATCCCCTGATGGCGGGAAAGGAAGCCAAGCGCGGTCGTGAGCTGTTCCACGGGGCCCGTAAGGTTCGTGTCGGCAAATTCCAGGGCGACATTCTTCATCTTGTCAACATTGCTGTTGAACGAATTGGACGCCTTTTCGAAGCGCTCATCAAGCACTTTCGTATTGGTCATGCCTTCCTGGCCACTCTTTGTAATAGCATCCAAGGTTTCCCACCCATTCTTGTATTCGGTGATGATGGGCTGCAACGCCTTGATGGAAGATGCGCCAAACAGTTTTCCCAATTTCTGCAGGTCACCGTTCGTTTTCTGCATCAGCTGGCGCATAATAGCGTCGAAATCGTTAAATTCCTTGTTCTTGTCAAAGACATGGACCCCGATTTTATTCAGGTCTTTCGCCTTTGCCGTGAGTTCGCTGAAAAGAGCCGAGACGGACGTGGTAAGTTCCGCTTCGCTCTTGATCTGGGAGTTCATCACCTGTAAATAGCCGCCGAAACTAGCGAACTGTTCCGCAGTCTTGATGCCGTGAGTGGACGTAGTAGCAAGAAGAGCCTTGCCTTCGCTTGCAAAAGAGCGCAGGACAAAGGAACCCTGGTCGCCCTGGACAATGAGTGAATTGAAGAATTTTGCGACTTCATCGGCGGTCAAGCCCATGGTCACTTTCAGGGAAGATGCGACATTAGCCAGGTCTTCCACAGATGCGCCGGAAGCCTTGGCAGTCTTTGCCAGGATTCCGCCCATTTCTTCGGCAAAATCGAATTTACCCGTGATTTCACCGATCTTTGAAACACCGTTCAAGATTTCATTGGCGGCAACCCCTGTTTCGACCGCCGTCTTATGCAGCGATTCGCGGAACACCTTCGTGTCCGCGTCGCTTTTCTTTGCCGCAAAGCCGTAATACATGAGCGATTCGGAAAGGTCGCCCACGTTCTTGACAGCCATGCCAAGCCCACCGCCAAGAACCAACGAATTGAAAGGCGTGACCATACGGTCTGCAAGCCCCCGTAGGGAACTGCCGACACGCGCAATGCTTGCACGGGCACGGACGCCAAAGCTGTTAATCGAGGCGGAAGACTGTCTAAGGCCTGTTTCAAGCCTTGTCGGGTCCGCGCCGATACGCAATGTAACGCTATTGTCAGCCAATGCTCTGCCATCCTTTATCGTTGGCCAAATAGCCCTTCATCGAAAAGATGAGGAGCCACTGGGCGTCGTTTAGTTCTCTTGCGGGGCAACCAAAATACGCAGAAGCTTCCAGGCTACAGGCAAGCTTAAGACTTTCGAGCGAATCTGGTCCGGTTTTTTTTTGAGAATGTCCTTGAGCTGTTCAAATTCTTCGTCCGAGAGCTTTTCCAGGTTCGGGTCGTTCTCGTCGGAGAAGGCATTGTAGGCATCGCACAAGGCTTTCAGTTCGTCATTGGTGCACAGGGTCCGCATGTGCTCGGCGCTGGTGAACACCGGCTTTCCCGTGGCAGGGTCGGAGAACGCCCGCCACATACCGTGCACAGCTTCCTGTTCACGGTAGTCCGCCAAGTTCTGCATGCCGATTTCGATACCGTCACGGTTGAACTCCTGCTGGTTATCGACTTTAGCCTTGCGGGCTTCGGAAACCGTCAGGAGTCTCATGCGGACTTTCACGCCTGGGACACCGGGCCACTCGATATCCTTGAAGACATCGTGCGACGCCTTGATTTGGTCGATAATCGCAGATTCTGCGACATCGACCTCTTCGGCGGCATCACGGGCGGCCTTGATTTTGTCAGAAAAAGCGGTCATGGCTACTTCTTGTCCTCTGCGTAGAAGTCAAGCTGCGATTCCTTGGCGGTCTTGCCGTCCACTTCGTTCGGGGTAGACTTGAGCAGGTGAACGCCGGTATAGGTGACCTTGTTGCCGCCAACATAGTTGATGATGAAGGTCCAGCCGTTATCGTTCGAAGCCTCTTCCTTGACCCAGTCCAGGTCTGCACCGGATTTCGGGAGGTAGGTAAGCGAGAAGGAATGCTTCGCCGGAACCTTGATGTAGTCTTCGCCGTAGAAGGTTTCTACGGTGGTGGCGACTTCGGTTTCACCTTCCTTGAACTTAGAGAAGTCGGTGATTCTGGAGCCGTCTTTGACGAGAGTAAAAGAAGAAATTCTCATGGTTCACTCCTTACAGGTAAAGGTCGATGGTGGAATAGATCTGGTTCAGGCCAGGCACGACAGGGGCCGGAATCTGGCAAAGCATGCGGCCAGGTACGTTCGTCGATTCCTGCGTGACGAACTGGTCTTCGTATTCTTTAATGTAACGCAAGATTTCTTCTTTTTCAAGGTCTTCGGCCACCTTCTTGTTTTCTTCGTTGATGGCGTCCGCAAGCAGTGCATGGATAACCTTGTTTTTGAACTTCACTTTGTGCGTAGAAAGAATAGCTTCGCGGAAATAGTCAAGCGAAGCGATGACCCCGGTATCGTTGAGTTTATTCCATTCAGAACCGCTATTCTTTGTACGCGTGGTCACGGCACGCACGATGCAGAGCTGGCCATCTTCTTCGACGAGAGGAATCACGCCGCCGTTGAGCAGCAGATCCTGTTCTTCGCCACTCCACTTGTCTTCCAAAGCCGGGGTGGCAAGGCCAGGAATGGCTACGCTGTTCATCGGCACGTTCGGCTTGGAGTTACTGGCAAAAATCGCACCGAGACCAGCCGCGATTTCCCATGCGGTAGCGTTGAGCTTGTTTTTTACTGCCGCGATGTGGATGCGTTCATAGTTATGGTACTTACCTTCGTTTGCGGCATTGGTTGCAGCCCCAGAAACAAGAGCAGTTCCATCCATAGTCGGAGTAGCCACCATGCCGCAGATGGCACGCTGACCACGCTGTTCGAGCGGTGCGGCAGCAGCTTCAAGATGTACCTTGAGATATCCGAGGTTCGTTCTGTCATTCACCGGACTTACGATGATATGATAGCGTTCCGCAAATACGAATGCAAGAGCGGTTTGGAGGTTCACAGTCCCTACGCCAGCCGTAGCGGTGGTAGAACCGGCTGTCACGCCTGTTGCCGTACTGAACCCACTCACGTTGAGGCCACCCGCAGCCGTGGAAACATACGCACCCTTGCACTTTGCAGTAAGGGTGATTGTTCCAGAAGAGGCTTCAGCGGTAAACGGAGCGTCTGGGGTGTTGTTGATTTCAGCTGCGAGAGCCGTGGCGATATCGGCTGCCGCATCAGTCTTTGCGACGCCGGTCACGATCTGAACGCCGTTGCATTCGACGCCCACCTGACCTGCAGCAGTTGCATTTCCAGTAAGCGTGAACGCCCAAGTGGCAGCAGAACCGCCAGCCACATTGTAGCACAGGAACGAAATCTGTGCATACTTCCAAGCCTTCTTAGCAGCCTTGTACATCTGCATGAGCACGGATCCCGCACCCGCGAGGGCTATTGCATCCTGCTCAGTAGCAACTTCCGTCGGCCTGAATGCCGCAATGCTGCCCGCAGATGACTTGTCGCCGATAAGCAGCACCTTCTGGATGTTGGCGGGGAGTCCGTTCGGGCCTGCATAGTAGTTGTAGGCCGTGTACGAACCCGGGATTTTAGTTTCGGGGATATTAGGGGACAGGTTCATTGTTTACCTCTTTGAAAATGACTTCGCCCTGGGCAAGAACCTCGTGTTCGGGCGTTTCGCTCTGGAACGTAGAGCCGATGGAGAGCAGTTCCCTGTAGTTTTCTTCGGCGGCTTCGGGCACGACCGTGAACTGCGTCTTAAACTTGATTTCAAACAGCGTCAGGGCGATTCCAAGATGCTCCGTATTCGTCACATCATTCCAGCCCTCGACGGTAAGGGGCTCCATCTGAAGCCCGAGATCGTTATGGTGCAGCTTCTGCACCACATAGGACACCATCGGGTGAATCATCTTCCTGCGCTGTTCCTCGTTCGCAAGGTTCTTCACGATGAGTGTCACCACCACCTCGACGGACTCCGTAATCTTGTCCATTCCTTCCGGCTCGAAATCGCCCTTGATGATGGCGACCGTAAAGCTCGGGTGAGTGATGGTCTGTAAATCCTTCTGGATATCGACCGCCTTGAAGACCATCTGCGGGACATTTCCGCCTTCAATCAGGTCTTTGACAGCCTTTTCTATCACATAGCAGTTAGTAACGGCAACCGGCGTACTCATCAGAACCTCATGGATTCAAGCGAAAACATGGCTGGTCCGCCGTTCAGCTTCGAAGCGACGGAAAAGCCAGATTCAACGACAGGTTCATCAGGATCCACACCGATATCCTGTTCGCCATCGGCAATGCGGATAAGCAGCTTGATGGCGTTATCGTAGCGGAGCTTCATACCGTCAGTGATATTCAGCTCCGTCACGCGTTCGTACAGATTGTAGATGCTCAGGTCAATGCAGACCATGCGCAGCACTTCCGGGACACTCTGGAACGGACGCGGGAAACGCTTCCTCACGTAAGAGTCGATAAGCGTGGAACTTTCCTTGATGGCCTTTTCCACGATTTCGACATTGACCGTGCCAGTCGCGTTCGGCGAGAGGTCGTCAGTGACCTCTACCAGACGCGCCTCGGGCACATGGCCCTTGATGTCCTCGTAAGTGCAGTAGTTCATGGGAGCCTTAGCCTGCGGCCTTGATGACGTTCTTCAGGAGGAAGCCAGCATCCTTGGCGACCACGACTTCCTTCTGGTAGAAGCCGGCCTTGATGATTTCGCCACCCTTGAGGCCAATCTTTTCGTCTTCGATGATCGTTGCGTAACGGTCGCCCACCTGTGCGGTCATACCCCAGGCGATGCCTTCCTTGAGCGTGGAAAGCGGTTCGGAGTAATGGGCCCAGATGTTGTTGCCCCAGCAACGTTCGAGAGTCGGGTTCTTGGCGTTCTTGGTGGTGTTCACGCGGGCTTCACCGATAAGGATGTCATCGACTTCGAACAAGGCCTTGATCTGTTCGCGGGTAGCGACGCCAGCGCCGTTGGAGTTCGGGTAGATGGAACGGAGCACGTTCGGGTCGGTGCGGAGCTTTGCCCACACGACGGCGTTCATGCCAAGGATATTCGGGCGAGCAAGCGGCTTTTCGAGATATTCGAGAATGACTTCCACGATATTGAAACCGTCGGCACCGATACCCTGGTTGTCTTCGTAAGTGTGCGAAAGACCGGTTCCATAGTTCGAAGTGTTCTGCACAATACCGGCAACACGCATTTCCTTGCCCAGGAACACCTGGTTCATGATGTATTCAAGGTTCGTGTTGACAAAGCGTTCCTTGTTCTTGATCTGGTCGATATCTTCCTTCGGAACAATAGTCTGCAAGCCATGGGCTTCGGCAACAGCGGCCTTTTCTTCGCCGGAAAGGTGGATGATATTCGGCTCGGAAGTGCGGCCCACATGGGTGTCAGGTGCGGCAAACGAATCGCCCTTGGTGCGTTCGTAATACTTGAACGCAAGTTCCGGGCCGTCGAGCACCTTGACCGGCATCACCTGGTCGGCAATCATCTTGCCGTTCTTGTAGGCGGCCACAAGGTCGGTCTGCTGCACGCCAATCGGCAAGAGCAGGCCAGCGGCAAGAGCGCCACCGTCGGAGCCAAAGAGATTGGCGAAAATCTGCGGAACGCCGCAGGCGGTAAGCGTGTCTGCACCTGCGAAGGCTGCTACAGAGCACACGAGAGCGAGGAGAATGAGCGGGATTTTGGTCATCTTCTTCATGTTTTTGTCCTTGTTAAAGTTTAAAGCCCTGCCGCAGTCTTGCCGCTGTAGCCAAACGCGACCGTGATAATGTCGCCAGAGGCACCTGCAGTGAGAGCCACGCCGTAAGTTTCGGCAGACGCGCCAGCCGCGACAGCCTTGCCGTTCGAATCGACGGCGATAAGGTTACCGACAGCCACATTGCCGCCAGCGAGCACCTTCACGTTGCCGCTGGTCTGGATGACGATATTCGCACCGCTTGCGGTATCGGAATCGCCGCTTACGCCGAGCGGAGCAGAAGCAGCAGTGCCAACCTTGACCTTATTCGTGTCGGTTCCTGCCTTCACGAACAGGTGCTTGCCGATGGCTTCTTCGGCCTTGAAAGTGGTTTCGTTCGTCGCGGCACCCTTTTCGAGCTTGATACGCACCAGGTCGCCGTCGCCGGCTGCGGCATCGAGAGCGACAGCCACGTAGGCATCGCCAGCGGCAGCGGCAACAGCCTTGCCGTTCGCGCCGACCTTGAGCTTTGCGCCCACGGCGAAAGCACCGCCAGCGGTCACTTCGGCAATGCCGTCAAGCTGGACATCCTGGCGACCATCCTGTGCGGCATCCAGTTCGTAGCTCACGCCAACGGCATCGCCGTCAGCGGAAGCGAGTGCGACAGTACCTTCGGTTGCGCCAAGAGCGACAAATCGGAAGGCGGGGACGGCATTAGACGCCGTAAAATTGAGGACATTGCCCTTCATAGGATTCTCCTTGATTGTTTAAACCTTGATTCGACCGTATTCTTCCGCAGCTTCGGCAAACGAAAGCACGCGGCCCTTAGATTCCTGCTCCGCCTTGTACCTGGCAAGAGCTTCACCAGCCGCAAGCTGCGGCGTATCGTGCATACCCTGGGCTTCGCCGAACTCCACGATCTTCGGGAGCGCGGCAACCGTCTTGGCAAGCACATTTGCAACATTCACGCGTTCATCGCCTTCGCCGAAGCAGCCTTCGCCATCGACGGGCACTTCCTGGCAGAAACCGAAAATCTTCATCAGGTTGTCCTTGAGTTCCTGATTGCAACGGCCTTCGGAAATGGCTGCGTCCAAAGTCTCAGAGAATGCCGCACCGGCACGGAGGCGCTGCGCCTGGAGCTTCTCGGCCCTGAGAGTATCGTTCTCTGCCCGGAGCGCGGCATTCTCTTCGCTCAGCCGCGTCGCTTCGCTAGAATTACCTTCCGGGATAGAATCGGTCGGTTCGTCGCGAGGGGGCGTTGTAGGCTGAGGATTCTGATTCCCGTTCTCCAGCGAATCAGAACCGCTTTCGTTCGGTTCACCGAAAGAAGCTGTAGATTCAGCGGGCTTTTCCACGGCAGGCTTGGGCAGCTGCGGGAAATCCTTCGCATCCTTCAGGACACTTTCGATTTCTTCGAGGTCCTTGATGGTGTATTCCGGGAAAACTTTGTCGGCGGCCTCGATGCCTTCCTTTTCAATGAGCTGTTCGCGCTGGCTGCGGAACAGGCGTCCAATGCCGCCAATCTTGTACACCAGCGACTCGAACACGGATCGCGGCACCAGGCGGTCCCATGCGAACGGCTCTGCAAAGACGCTCACGTCCTGCTCTGTAACGCCCTTGTCGGAATCGGCGAACATACCTTCGCCAAAGCAAAGCGGGGCCATACCCTTCATGGCAGGGCCGACCGCACCGAGAGCGCCCAGGTGTCGCAAACCCTTCTTCAAGTTGCTGTAAACGGCAGCCGAAAGATACTTGAAACCGCCCTTCTTCACCTCTTCGGCAAAGTCCGGGTCAACATCGTCGAGTTTCACCTTCAGCACCTTGTCTTCCACCTTGGAATCGACAATGGAGCCGACACGCGGATCGTCAACCTTCGGGTGGCCCTTGACCATCGGCGGCTGGTAGCCTGCGGCGAGCTGGTCGTGGATTCCCTGGTTGAGTTCTTCGAGGTCAGCTTCGCTAAAGTCGTGAGTGTTGCCCGCCATATCTACGACGGGGCCGGTCTTGAATGCCTCGACCCACGGCTCGCGCAGGTCGGTGGATTTCAGAATCTTCGGATGCTTATCTTTCATGGCTCCAAATTTACCCGCTTGCCCGCGAAAGAGGACATGACAATGTCATGCCCTTTGTCAGTGTTTTACGGCTACATTTGCACGGAGGTATATTCCATGGATAAAACTTTCTGGCAAGAGGCATTGAAACAGTTCGGCGTGGGCATTGTCTTCGCCGTCATGCTCGCCATCTTCTACACGAACGAAAACGCCAAGTGGGAAAAGAACGCCGCAAATGACCAGGTGCGATGGGAAGCCGTATTGAAGCAATACAGCGACGACCAGAAACGAGCACTCGAAGCGATACGCGCATGCTGCACCGAGAACCACGCAACACCCGGGAGAATGCCATGAGCAAGGCGGAACTCAAACCAAAGGCGAAAGAACTTTACACCATCCACCAGCTGAGTCTCGCAGACATCAGTCGCAGGCTCAACATATCCACGCGCACCCTGCAGAACTGGAAGGCAGAAGACCGCTGGGAAGAAACCCGCGCAGAAATCAGCGGCGGCGAAAAGAACTTCCACGCCGAACTCTTCAGCCTGGGCGAAGTGATGGCCCGAAAAATCAAGCAGGACGAACTCGACGGCGTGAAGATTGCCCCCGAACGCTACACCGCGCTCCAGCGCATCATCGACACCGCAGAACACGCCCGCAAGTACGAGGCCGTGGCACCGAAAAAGAACAAGTCCGACCTTTCCCCGGAAGAACGCGCCAAGAAGGCGCTCGAAGAAATCAAGAAACACCTGGGCGTTTTAAATGGCAGCACTTGACGATTTTTTCTTTCCTTACCAGAAGCGCTGGCTACTTGACAAGAGCAAGGTCAAGATTTTCGAGAAGTCCCGCCGTATCGGCGGAACGTGGGTGCAGAGCTTCGAGGACGTGCAGGACTGTATCGAACAGCCCGGACTGAAGGTTTTCTTCAGCTCAGCCGACATGACGGCAGCCGCCGAATACATCGACTATTGCGACTCCTGGATCCAGAAGCTCAACGCCATCGCCAAGGCACTCGCCGAAGTCAACTGCGAAGACATCGAGGACTGCGTTTTCGCCGACGAAGACAAGGGCGTCAAATCCAAGCTCATCGAGTTCTGCAACGGCTCCAAGATTTACGTGCTCTCCAGCAACCCCAAGGCGTTCCGTTCCAAGGGCGGTAAAATCGTGTGGGACGAAGCCGCCCACCACGAAAACGACCAGAAGATGTGGGCAGCCGCGAAGCCTGCCGCCATGTGGGGCTATCCCATCCGCATCTTGTCAACCCACAACGGCGTGAACAGCCTATTCTACAAGCTCATCGAGAAGTGCAAAAAAGGTGAACTTGACTACAGCGTTCACACCGTGCCAATCCAGCTCGCAGTAGAGGAAGGCGTTGCCGACCGCATCTGCGGTAAAAAGCTCTCCAGGAAAGAACGCGAGGAATGGCTGGA
>NZ_DDQF01000006.1:271407-336317 GCF_002342555.1 Fibrobacter sp. UBA2449 | reverse complement strand
AACCCGCAGGACGAATCCAAGGCCATGATCAGCTACGAGCTCATCCACAGCTGCGAACGCCAGGGAGTGCTCGGGCTCGACAAGGCGACCGGCCCGCTTTACCTGGGTTGCGACGTGGCACGCCACCGCCACCTCTATGTCATCTACGTTCTCGAAGATGTAGGCGGCACGCTCGTTTGCCGTGCCGTCGAAGCCTACCAGAACAAAAAGTGGAGCTTCCTGGAACAGAAACTCTACAAGTACCTGATGCTCCCGAACCTTGTGCGTGCCTGCATCGACCGCACAGGCGTGGGCGACCAGTTCACAGAACGCGCCCAGGAAAAGTACGGCTCCGTCAAGGTCGAAGGCGTGCTGTTCACGAACACCGTCAAGGCAGACCTTGCCATCAACCTCTTGCAGGCTTTCGAAGACCAGAAGATTGTCATCGAGAAGTGCCCCAAGTTCCCCGGAGTCGAAGGCCGCATCGAGGACGAACAGGCCGAAAGCATCCACGCCGTCCGAAAGATTGTCACCACCGCCGGAAACGTGCGCTACGACGCCGCGAGCACCGAGCAGGGCCACGGCGACTTCTTCTGGGGGGCAGCCTTGGCGTACCACGCCAAAAACGCAAGCGACACGGGCCCGATATTCGTGCAAACGACCAATCCGTTCAAGGGGAAAAACGTGGATTTCAGCACCTTCTAAAAAATCGCACAGAAAGGCCCTTTCTAGCCCGTTTTTGTTTTGGACTAGTAAACGGTCATCCGAGTTTAGAAAATCAAAATTCAACGAATTTGAACGGCCATTCAACGAGATTAGAAATACACCGAGGACTGCATGAGCAAAAAGACCAAAAATAACCCGAACGAACCCAAGGACAAGCGCGATTTGCAGCTCGCCAAGGAAGTCGCCACCCGGAACGTGGCGGAGTTCGTCACCGGGCTCGACTACCTCCCGAACCCCGACACCATCCTCAAGAACAACGGCGGCAACATCAAGGTCTATCGCGAAATGATAGACGCCCACCTTGACGCGGTGAAAAACAAGCGCTTTGCATCCATCACCAGCCGAGCCTGGACAATCGACGGAAGCAAGGGCGACCAGAAGAAGGCAAAGTTCGTTGAGGAATACCTCTGGAACATCGACCTCCGAAACGTCATATCGCAGATGCTCGAAGCGATCGGCTTCGGATATGCCGTACACGAAATCGTGTGGAATACAGTCCAGACCGATCTGGGCACGCTCATACTCCCCACCGCAATCAAGGACCGCAAGCAGGAATGGTTCAAGTTCGACAGCGACAGTAAGCTGCTCTTGCAGACCAACGACGGTTCGCGCCGTGAAATGCCCGAGCGCAAGTTCCTTGTCACCCGCAACCGCCCCACCACGGCGAACCCATACGGCAACGCGGTATATTCCCGCTGCTTCTGGCCACTCGCCTTCAAGAAGGGTGGTCTCAAGTTCTGGATGCTCTTTGTCGAAAAATACGGTATGCCCAAGGCAATCGGCAAGGTCCCGCCGACGGCAACCGAAAAGGAACAGCAAGACTTCCTCAAAATGCTCGTGGGCCTTGTCCGCGATGCAGTCGCAGTCATCCCGCAGACCGGCTCCGTGGAACTCCTGGAAGCAGGCGCGGCAAACGCAAACCCGCACAAGGCAATCGTCGATTGGGCAGATCAGGCGATGTCAAAGGCGTGGCTCGGCGAAACGCTCACCACCGAACAGACAAGTTCCGGCGGCACCCAGGCGATGGCCACCGTCCACAACGATGTCCGCGCAGACCTCGCCCTCGACGATGCCGCGATGATCGAGTCCAGCATCAACCAACTCATCCGCTGGATTTACGAAATCAACTGGCCAAACGAAAAGGAAATCCCGTGGATGAACATCATCCTCCCGGAAGACCTTCAAGAAGCCCGACTCAATCGCGACATCAAGCTCACGCAGCTCGGCGTAAAGTTCAACGCCCAGTATATCACCGACGTTTACGGCATCGACGAAAAGTATTTCGAAATGACCGAAGTCCAGCCGCAGGGCGGCATGTTTGCCGAAGACCCCGAAAAGAAGGGCAAGGTCCGCAGCACAAGCCACGAGCTCCGCAAGCAGGTGAACGCATTCACCGAACACCTGGAAGACGAATGCGAAAAGGTTGACATCCTGGCACCCATCCGCGAACTGGTGGAAAACGCGCACAGCCTCGAAGAAGTCCGTGACAAGCTCATCGGCTGCTACGCCGAAATGCCCATGGAAAAAATCGCCGAAGAAATGGAACAGGCATTCCTTGCCGCAGACCTTGCAGGCAGATTCTCCATCCTCAAGAAAGCGGGCATAGTCAATGACTAAACGCATGGATTTCAAGCAGGGGGCGTATAAGGAAGCCGTCGATTACTTCAAGCAGAAAATCAACCTTCCTACAAAGCGCTGGAACGACCTTGAAGGTGCAATGCACACAAGGGCGTTTACCGTCGCAGGCGCAATGCGCGACGACATCCTGAGCGACTTCCGCAATGCCGTTGACAGGGCAATCGAGAAGGGCGACTCCCTGCAAGACTTCCGCAACAACTTCTACGACATTGCGAAGAAGTGGCGGGTCGCAGACCAGAGTTTCGACGAGAAGATGGAAAAACCCAAATATGGTGCTTGGCGTTCAAAGGTCATCTACCAGACGAACATGGCAACAGCAGCGGCGGCAGCGCAGGAACGGCAGGCAAGAGCCATGCCCGACGTGTTCACCCATGCAAAGTATATCTGCCAGATGCTCCCCGGAAGCCGTGAAGAGCACAAGGCTTGGAATGGGACGGTTCTTCCAATAAAGCACCCATGGTGGCAAAAGCACAGTCCACCAAACGGCTTTGGCTGTCTCTGCGAAAAGGAGTATATCAGCAAGTACGAAATGGATGCCGGGGACGAAAAAGTGACAAAGGCGCCGACCACCGCAAACGATACAAACAAAATTGGCGAAAATTGGGACTACAGCATAGGCGATGCCGACATGGGCTTGATTTACGCAGACAAGCTGAAGAAGGACCAAAAGAAATGGGGGCAAGCATCGACACAAGGTCTATACCAATACGCCGAAGAAAAAATGCCTGCGAGCGCCCCCGTCCTTCCAGCCATAGATGGCGGGAAATTTTACACCGAAGACTTAAACGAATTTACGAATAATTTCCAGTCGCTGCTAGAAACAGAACTGAAAAACATGAATGGTTTCCAGAAATACGAAAACGGTGTTTCTGTAATCGCCAAACTAAACGGAGTTGACTATCCGTTGTATATCAACCCGCGAATGGTAGGCAAGCACTTCTTGACCCATAGCGAGAGCGACGATGAATGGAGACCTGAACGAACGGCTTTTGTTAGGCATTTTATAGAAACGCTCAAGAACCCTGGAGCCGTTTATATCGAGTTTCTGAAAAACAAAGGCACCAATCAAGCCGCCATAAACGTAGACTTCGCGTCCGTTTTCCAAGGCGACAAGAAAAACAGTGCCGTAAAACTTGTTTTCAGAGCTTTGAACGGGAGACTTCAACTTTGGACAGCTTTCAATTCCAGCAATGCGAAAATCAAGATGAAGGGGACCAAAGTGAAATAGAAAAAAAAAAGACCACCCAGGCTATACATCAACAAGGGATCACCCGGCTACCTCATTCTGGATGTATCAGGGGATAACCGAGATCACCCATAATATACATCTTTTTTTAACGGAAGTCAATAGGAAATGTCAGATTTTATCAATGCAGACGTAGACATAGGCAAATTTAACGCGCTAATCGCCATAATGCGGCGAAATTCGGTAAATACAAGGCCCGTCATGGCTGCCGTCGGCAACCTGGTAGTCAAAAGCGTCCGCCAGAACTTCCGCGAAGAGGGCAGACCCGACAAGTGGGTCCCCTCGAAAAAGGCGAAAGGCAGGACCCTTCTTGCCACAGGCGCACTCATGAAGAGCATCCACTACGAGCTCGACAACGACGGCACAGCCGTCACCGTAATGACCGGCCCCATGAAATACGCCCGCATCATGCAGAACGGCGGCAAGACCCCAAAGCACGACATCGTTGTAAGGAACCGCAGGGCACTCAGGTTCACCGTCGGCGGCTTGACACTCTACCGCAAGAGCGTTCACCATCCAGGCTCGCGCATACCCGCCCGCCCCTACATGCTGCTCCAGGACGAAGACGAAGTAAAAATCAAGGATATGCTGGTGGACCACCTTGTCGGCGAAATGAAAAAACGCGGAGGATTGAAATGACCCTAGAACAGGCTAAGCTGCCCCGACTGCTCGGGCTTCTTCTCGACAAAGTTCATGTACCTGTAGATCGTTCGCTCGCTGAGACCCGTTTCAAACGCAAGCTGGTGAACTGGCTTGTCGAAATTGTCGCGCATGTAGCGGCGCACTGCGTTGGGAGTCATCCGGGCTGGGCAGGCTACATGGTTGCCCGCGAACTTCTTCCAGATACGTTTGGCGACATCGAGCCCCAAGGACTTCGCGACCCATTTCAAGTCCTCGTTAGGCAAGTCATCAACTGTAAGGGAATCCCAGACGCTCATTCTGTATTGCAAATATAATCAAAATGCGCGAAAAAAACAACAACATAAAAAAATCTTCCAAGGAAAACCATGCACGACTTCACGACATTCGAACGCACCGTGCCCGTCGGTGACGACAACGACCCCATAAGAAAGTACATGAAAAAGTTCAGGTGCCAAGCCTGCAAGAAGGACAAGTTTCACATCCCGCTCACCACCGTTGACGGACGCACCGTCTGCATCCATTGCTGCATGACCGGCAAGGGCCAGGACATCGTTCTGGACAAGCGAACCGTGGACGCCCTGGAAGCAGTCGCCAACCGCATCAACGGCACCGACAACTACCCGTCAAAAGAAACTACAGAACCAACCACCACAAACAAAGGAACCAAGATGAAACTCAAGAACAAAGTCTCTCTCATCGGCAAGCTGTCAACGCTCGCCACGCTACAATTCACATGGCCCGCGTTCGTCAACGAATACTTCCGTGCCGAATTTCAAAAGGACGGCAACTTTACCGACAAGGACAAGAACGACCTGAACAAAATCATCCTGGCATCGTTGCTGCTCAATATCGCGGTCTTGGGACTGGCGATTGTGCAGGCCTACGACATCGTAGAATACGCCATCACTCGCTTGGGGGAACTGATATGAATCTATTCGACATCACATGGAAAGACATCAAGGATTTTTTCAGTAAGGAAAACAGGCCTGTATGGATTCCGACAATCGTATGCAGTCTCTTTATTGTCGTATTTCCAATCGTTACAAGTCGGCTATTTCTCGGTTGATATTATCGCATTCAGCCTGAACATCTTTAAACTTGTCGATCAGCCGTTTCATCAATGCAAGGACATTGTCAATGCTCTCTAAAGTTCTCTTTTTTAGATCCGTATTGTCAGCCTGGGAAAGTATGGACTTTCTCAAATGGTTCAGACCGTCCGATAACGATAGAAGCAGACTGTCAAAACCCTTTGCCATTCCAAGGCTATTGATGCTCCGTTCGTATAGTGGAAGGACATCATCGCACAGCATTTTCAAGATGGAGTCATCGAATCTTGAAGAAACCTTCAAGACAAAGGAGTTCAACTTATCCAGAACGCTTACGGGATTTTTTTCTTTGTACGCAGAAACAAAGACATCCATCAGATTTTCATGCCACAAGGCTCTTGAACCCATTTTCAGTTCATCGAGTTCGTGGCGTTGCTTTTCTATGGACTGCTCGAATTTTAAGGCAGCCTGTTCCGTCGCTTTGTTCGCGGCCTTCTGCGCGGCGCTGTCGGCTATGGAATTGAACTCTTTCTTGAGTTTGTCTAGTTCGAGCTTGACTTTCTTTCCCCAGATAATCGTTGCCACCAAGATGTATATCGCAGCAAACACGCTGAACACCACAAGCAAGCTGTTGAACGAGTTCGAGTAGAACGCTTGCGAATCCCGGAGGAGTTGCGGAGTGAAAGAAGAATCCAGTACAACCTTGACCGTATCGAAGGAGACTGTATGGATCGTGTCGTAGACGATTGTGTGTATGGTGTCGGTGGACATGGCTTACCAGTGAATTTCGATAATGTTCCCTCTTACGCGGTGGCTTGGGCGGGGGGTGTTTCGGGTTCGGTGGTGGCCTGGGTGGTGGCGGCGTGGCGGGAGCTCAGGGCGAGGGCGACGACCTGGTTGAACAGGCGGGAGAGTTCCTCGACGGTGGGCGTGGCGGTGCCGTTCTCCCAGGCGGTGAACGTGGCGGGGCTTACCCCCACGAGCTGGGCGAGGCGGCTTGCGGGCGTGTTCGAAAGCTCGATGGCTCCCGAAAGGTCTATTTCAGGGCATTTTTCGTTCTTGATTACACAATTTGTGTTATCTGTATTGTCGATTTTGAACCCAATTTCTTTCAGCCGTGCGATGTATTTGGGCCCTAATTTTCGCTCCCCTTTTAGGTATGCATTGAGATTTTGGGGCCTTACACCCATGGCTTCAGCCAGTTTTTGCATGCTTCCAAACCGTTCGGAACCGAACAATCTCAAATTTTCTAACACTTTTTTTTCAAAAGGGCTTGACATTGTGTAATCCAAGTGTTATATTGTGTTATGTAGTTGTGTTAGCGACTACTACAAAAAGTTACTAAAAAAGAGGAAACTCGCCAAATGGATAATAATCTTACCGTGACGAAAATCTCATGGGTCAAGGCAGCCGCCAAGGTTTCCGAAATCGCCGGAAAGCCCTACAGTGCCCAGTATATAAGGGAAGTGGCCAACGGCTACCGCACCAACAAACAACTCGCTCCCATCCTCAAGGACCTGGGACTCACCAACAAAGGAGTCGCATAATGATCAAGAAAATTTTCGACGAAGAACCCGAAACCACCGCCGAAGGGTATAGCGAATCGCTACACCCTTTGGACGAAAAAGAACCCGAAATCCAGGGTGAAGGTGATACCGACTTCGACCGTGAAGTCCGTGGCGAGACCCTGCCCGCCGTCCAGGAAGAACCGCCCAAGGCAGAAGAGCTCGACCCGACCACCGCGACCGCGCTCAAGCTGCGCTACCGTCTGTTCAACGGCGAAGACGGCATCCGAATGGTCCAGGACGAGAACAAGGAAGTGTGGTTCGTCGCCGACGACGTGTGCAAGGTCCTGGGCTACAAGAACACGAAGGACGCCGTTTCCAAGCACTGCTCCAAGGTCATCAACTCGAAGGATCTGGTGGAAGGCGAAACCGAACTCTGCAAGAAGATTACGGTGGACACCAAGGGCGGCAAGCAGGCGATGATCGCCATCAACGAGCCCGACCTCTACCGCCTCATCATGACGAGCCGCATGCCCGACGCCCGCAAGTTCGAGAAGTGGGTCGTCGAAGACGTGCTGCCCACCATCCGCAAGACGGGCAAGTACACCGTCAAGCGCAAAATCGACTACACGCCCGCCACCGACGCCACGACGGTCGCCCCTGCCGAAGAGTCCGTCCAATGCGAACTGTTCCCCAACATGATGCCGTCGATGACCTTCCCGAAGCCCTTGACCGAAAAAATCAACGCCGCGAAGCTCAAGCTCTACAACGAGGGCCACACGTTCCCCAACAACAAGGACTTCCTGAAGTTCCTCATCACCCGCGCACTCGACCAGCTGGAATAGCCGACCAAGCACGCCCTTAAACTTCCACTCACAAGGAGATCCACAATGACTACCAGCATCCCTCTTAACACCATCGTTCCCGTATCGCTCAACCGCAACTGCGACATCTGCGGCAAGGAAGCACGCATCACCGTGAACCAGGACCACTTCTGCGGCGAATGCATGCGCACCAAGCGCGTCCGTGCATTCTACATCGGAAGGGCTAGCCGCTAATGAAACCGATCTGGATTAGTTCAACGAAGGCAGCGGAGCTTCTCGGGATTTCCGACAGGCAGGTTCGCCGTAGCGTCTCCATGTGGAACTACCGCTGGAGCGAAAAGGACGGACGCAAGGTTCTCGAAATCGATGTCCGCAGCCTTCCCGCCGAGGCCTCGAACCGCTATGTCCAGGAGACCCTGCCAGAAGCCACCGAAGTCGCCACCCGCGCAGAGGACGTGGAGACGGTCATCAGAAGCTATGACCGCGCCACCGACCGCGCAAAGAAGAACTTCGACAAGTGGACTCTCATTTTGCTCAAGTGCGAAGGCATCACGGGCACAAAGGAACTCGGGCGTTTCGTGGACGAGTGGAACAAGGCCCACCCCGAAATGAAGACGAGCATCAAGAGCATCTACCGCCAGCGCGCCTCGGTCGAGGACGGCGGCAAGATTTCGCTCATCAACCACCGCGAGACCATGCGCTCCACCGTGACCGACACGATGTTCGACGACTTCAAGACCGCCTACCTTACCGCAAACAAGCTGAGCGCGTTTTCCAGCTGGATGATTGCGTTCGGCAAGGCGAAGGAACGCGGCGAATGCAAGGGCGAAGACGATTTCCCGAGCAAGTCGGCATTCGTGCGCAGGCTCAAGAGCGAGTTCGCACCCGATGTCATCTACTTCGCCCGCGAAGGCAAGAAGAAGTTCTACGATAACAAGGGCTACCACCTCGACCGTGACTACTCCGACCTCAAGGCGGGGCAGGTATGGGTGGGCGATACCCGCACGTGGGACGTGTTCGTGAAGGTGCAGGGGCAGGAAAAGCCCGCCACCTGCTACATCACGCTCTTCATGGACTTCAAGACCTACATGCCCATGGGCTGGTGCCTGCACCACGACGCCCCGGGCACCGAGAACACCCTGCGAGCCATGCGCAACGGAATAGAGCGCTACGGTCTCCCCGAAGAAATCTACGTGGACAACGGTCGCGAATACCGCAACCGCGACTTCTCCGGCCAAAGCCGTGGCCACCAGATCGTGGAAGACGAGCAGTATGCCGAATCCATGGCAAGCCGTCTCGGTATCAAGATGCACTTCGCCATCGTGCGTAACGCCCGCGCGAAGATCATTGAACGCAATTTCTTGATTATCAAAAACGGCTTTGACAGGCTGTTCAACAGCTTCAAGGGCGGCACAGTTGTCGAGAAGCCGGAGCCCCTGAAGGGCGTGCTCAAGCGTGGCGACTTCGCCACCTGGGAAGAGTTCTACGACATGGCGCAGGACTACATGCAGAACGTGTTCCCCGGACTCCCTTGCCAGGGCAAGCACCACAACGGCAAAACGCGTTCTCAGCTCTGGAACGAAGAAATCGTCAAGCGCGAACCCATGCGCCGAGTCTCGAAGGAAACGCTCTCCATGCTGGTGAGCCGCACCGTGTCGGGCCGCATCATGCACATGGGCTTCCACCTGGCACAGCTCGACACCTGGTACTGGGCGGAATGGATGCCCGTGTGGAAGGGCCGCGAGGTCATCTTCCGCTACGACCCCGACGACATGCGCACCGCCTGGTGCTACGACCTGAACAAGAAGCTTATCGGCGAATGCACCTTGCAGAGCGCCGTGGGTGCCATGGTCAAGGACGACGATGCCGTGGGCAAGGCGCAGATTGCCGAAGGGGTCGCCCGCAAGCGCCACGAAGAAAAGCTCCTCAAGGAAATCTGCCCCGACATGACGAAGGAGCAGGCGGCGGACTACATCAGCGCCATGCGCTCCGCCGTGGGCCCGCAGGACATCTTCGTGCCGCAGGGCCCCACGCACCTCACTCGCCACGACAAGGACGCGCAGGAACTCAAGGCAGACAAGAAGGTCGGTAACGCCGACATCTACAACATCTTCGACGGCGACGTGGAAGAAAAGCCCAGCACCGACCTCTGGGACGAACTCACCACAAGCGAGGCAATGTAATGGACACCGAACAGCTCTTGAAAATCTACCGTGCGGTCGCAGGCCCCGTTGCCGAAAACAACGTGGACAAGGCGCTCCGCATCATCAGGAACGGCGGCAAGATGCCGCCCTGCCTGATGAAAAGCGAAATCCGCACCTACTTCCGGGTAAAGGAACGGCTCGCCGAACACGGACTCATCTAGAACTTAGCCGATGGGGGCAGGCACACTTTGCCGCAACACAACACTTGTCTCCCTGAAAACCGCCCCCGGAGGCACCCCTTTTTAACCCAGCAACCATAAAGGATAGAATATGGACGCAATCATCAAGCAACTCAAGGACTACATGGCCCGAAACGGGGCATCGCAGACCAAGGTGGCGAACGCCATGGGCATAAGCCCCGCCACGCTCAGCTACTTCATCAAGGGCACCTACACCGGCGACATCGACGCCATCTGCGACAAGGTGAAGGACTTCCTCGAAATCGAGGCGCAGCGCGACACCATCAAGCAGAGCGAAGGCATCGTGCAGACCAAGTGCTTCAAGACCATCCACAAGTTCTGCTCGCTGGTGCTCAGCCACCAGATCTGCGGGATGCTCACGGGTGACGCGGGCTGCGGCAAGACCACCGCGCTCAAGGCATTCGCCAAGGCCCACCCGAGCGTCATCCTTATCGAGGCGGACCACGGCTACACCGCCAAGGCTCTCTTCGACGAGCTCTGCGCGGAACTCGGTCTCGACGAACGCGGAAGCCTGCACGAAAAGCTCGTGCGCGTCGTGAACAAGCTGAACGACTCGGGCCGTCTGGTCATCATCGACGAGGCCGAGCACCTGCCCTACCGTGCGCTCGAACTCATCCGCCGCGTCCACGACAAGGCAGGCGTCGGCATCGCTCTCTGCGGCATGCCGCGCCTCGAAAAGAACGTGCAGGGCGACAAGAACCACTACGCCCAGCTGAACAGCCGCATCAGCGCACCGTGCCGTGCAAAGCTTCTGGATAACGCCGATGTAAAGGCGTTCATCGAAAGCCGGTTCCCCAAGTACGAAGGCAACTGCATCGAACGCGCCGCCCAGATTTGCCGCCGCAACTTCCGCCTGCTCTCGCACCTCGTGATGTGGAGCAAGGAACTCATGCGCAACAACGACCGCGACACGCTCGACAACGAAATCCTCGAAAGCGCATCCCAGATGCTCGTAGTGGCAAGGTAGGGCAAGATGACTACTCCAGCCGACAAGAGGGCCGAACAGTACAGGCAGATCCACGGCCTTGTGCGCCTGCTCGGGATGAACGACGAAGCCTACCGCGACATGCTGCGCGACCGCTACCAGGTCGAAAGCTCCAAGCAGCTCTCGACACAGCAGAGGAACTCGCTCATCGCAAGCCTGCGCACGCAGGTCCACGCGGGGGCCACCAAGTTCGCGCACCTCTCCGGCAGGTCGAAGCACAAGGCGAGCCCCGCACAGCTCCGCGCCATCGAGGCGATGTGGGCGCAGGTCAGCCGCGCAGAGACTTCCGAAGAACGCCGCAAGGCGCTGAACGCATTCTGCAAGCGCCTCACCGGGGTCGATGTCATCACCTGGATCTGCAAGGACGACGCGAAGACGCTCATCAAGGCGATACAGGCCATGGGGGCGCAGAGCCCCGAAGAATTTAACCGAAACAAGAACAACAACCAGAGGTAAACCTATGGCAACAAAAGACAAAGACGGGAACTGGCTCGACGAGAAGGGACGCCCCATCCCCGAGCAGTACATTCCCGCGACAGACAAGAAGCGCGACGCCCTTGTCGAGCGCACCTTCAAGAAGGTCGTGAAGCTCGCCGAGAAAATCGCGGAACACCGTATCGAAATCGAAGGCAGCATCGACAAGTACCTCGAAGAACTCGCGAAGGAGAACCGCACCCGCGAGAACTGGAAGGGAAACATCCTGCTCTACAACTTCGACAAGTCGCTTGTCATCGAGCGCCGCATCAACGACCACATCGGCTTCGACGAACGCCTCCAGATGGTGAAGACCCTGGTGGACAAGTGGATCGCAAGCCGCCTCGACGGCATCGACGACAACCTCGGCAAGGTCATCGCCCAGGCATTCAACGTGGACAAGCAGGGCCGCGTGAACACCGCCATGCTCATGAAGCTCCTGAACCTCGAAATCGAGGATTCCGAATGGAAGAAGGCCATGCGCATGCTGAAAGAGTCGATCATCGTCAAGTCCTCCAAGCAGTCCACCACCTTCAAGCGGAAGGTGAAGACCGAGGCTGGCGAGACCTGGGAAGTCATCGTGCTCAACTTCAACGACGTGCCGCGCCCCGCAGCACCCGCAAAGAAAAAGGAAAAGGACGATGCAAAATAGCGAAACCTACAGGACACTCGACCTCTTCCGCGACCAGCTCGAACTCGAAGCCGACTCCCAGTTCGGCTACGCGGTCGTGCTCAGGCAGAACCAAGGCAAGCCGCTCCTCCGGGGCGTGGGCTCCACCCCGCACAAGGCGATGGAAGACCTTGCCGAAACGTGGGAGAAGGGCTAGTGACCAAACAACAAATCTTCCCGCTGGTACTCATCATCCTCGACCTTTTGGCAGCCGTCGTCTACGGAGTGACAGACATGGACGTGCGCAAGGTCGTCTACTGGGTAGCGGCGGCAGTTCTCACGATTACCGTCACGTTTTGAGCCATTGTCGTGGCGGTAGTCTCTGGGCGGTTGCGGTTGGCCACGTGCCGGGAGTTGTGACCCGGACACGGCGGGGTTCGAGCCCCCGCACTGCCCCGAACAACATCAACAAAAAGGAAGGTAAAACATGTACATCAAAATCACTCTCAAGGATTGCCAGGATATTGTAAACGAAAATTTGCAGGGGGGGGGGTAAGCATTCCGAACTCGAAGTAGCCCTCGCCAAGCACGCCATCGCTATCCATGAAAAACTGGATTCCGTCAACAACAGGCAGAATACTCTCTTCGAGGCGCTTTACGGCATCTATGTCAAGGCGACGAATGCAGCCGGTGAAGACCTGAAAAACAAAAGGTTAAAGGATCTGCAAGGCGCTAGCAAGACGCTGTTTGCCGCAAGCGTAGCACTTGACCAACAGGCACAGAAACTGGCATAGAACTATGGCTCTGGCAAAAATCAAGACAGAAGAAGAACGGGCACGCCTTGACGCCATCTTCGCCGAAATCGAGGCGGAGGAGCGTGGCGATGCCACGCCCTTCGCGGACACCCGCACGCAGGAGCAGATTGACGAGGATAACCGCAAGGCGAAAATCGACCGACTCGCGAACGCCGAGATGAAGGAGTTTCTCGGCAACGTGAAGGCTAACGCCGGACACGGAGCTTACAAGACACGGTGGGAGATGATTCTATCGAAATTTATACTCGACCGTATGGCCCCGATGAACGTGGAACTGAATATACTCCGCAATTTTGCCATTGCCGTCAGCAACAGACTTGAAAAAGCGGAACGCTCCGCGAAGGAACAGGACAATCATCATTACTACAAGATATTTGCGGAAGGAGTAAAGGAACTTCTGGACGCGCTATAAGGAGACTAAATGACCGTTATCGAACAGAATACCATGGAAATCATCTGCGAGTATCTGCCTCGCATTGCCCAGGCTCTCGAAAAGATTGCCAAACGATCCGAAAAGGACAAGGAGAAACAAAAAAATGAACCTCGCGTATAAGCCGGAAGTCCCCACCTGGGACAAGTATTCCAGGTGCGAAGAAATGTACAGCATCCGAAACCCGCTCCGCATCGAGATCCAGGCGAAGTGCGTCCCCGGCACGCTGGTCTACCAGATACGCCCCAGCTACGTCACCGACTTCCGCAGCGGCCCTTCCATCGTGAACCCGCTCATCCCGAAAATCGGCGACATCAAGCTCGCGCTCGCGTGGCTCATCCACGATGTCAACTACCACGGCTTCCTCTCGAAGAAACTTGCCGACCGGCTCCTGCTCGAAATGCTCGAACACGCAGGCATGGGCGCTGTCAAGCGCAACGCCGTCTACTACGCCGTCAAGTTCTTCGCCGGTTCCCACTACAACACCCTGGAAGAGGACCAGGGCGACATCTACAACCGGAACAAGACGCTGGTGCGCCTGCAATGGCTCGACCAGAACGGCATGACGCTCAAGCGCTGGGGCGGCAGGACCATCACCGAAAACGCATTCAGATGATTACGGCAAACGGCATAATCAAGGTCATAAAGACCACGGCAAAGGCGGCCTACTGCGTCGCCTTTGTTGCACTCGCAATAACCGTGCTCTACATGGTTGCAACCTCACTATAGGAGTCGAAATGAACAGCCCGCTAGTATCGCACACCGAGATAAGCCCGAACAGGACAACGCCCCGGAACCACAAGATAGACACCATCACCATCCACTGCACCGCAGGCCACATCAACGTGCGTGCGCTCGGCAAGCTCTTCTCTGCCAAGGGCCGCATGGCGTCAAGCAACTACGGCATCGACGACCTGGGCCACATCGCGCTCTATGTCGATGAAGCCGACCGCAGCTGGTGTTCTAGCAACGCCGCCAACGACAACCGCGCCGTCACCATCGAGGTATCGAGCGACGACACCGCACCGTATGCCGTGACCGCCGCGGCATTTTCCAGCCTCATTTACCTGGTTGCCGACATCTGCAAACGTAACGGCATCACCAAGCTCCGCTGGCACAACGAAAAGGCCCTGGTCGGCCAAGAGGACAGCGACGGCGAACTCATCCAGAACATGACGCTCCACAAGTGGTTCAAGAACAAGGCCTGCCCGGGGCAATACCTGGAAGAACGCATGTTCGAAATCGCCGCCAAGGTCAACGCGCTACTGTAAAGGAGTCGAAAGATGAAAGAAATCCTGATGAGCATCCACAATGAATGGGCAGAACTGATATTCAGTCACAAGAAGACCGTAGAACTTCGGAAAAACATTCCAGTAATTCGCAATTCAGTCAATAACCCCATACATTGCAGGGAATTACTTTTCGACAGCGAAGCTCTTGTAGTTTACATCTATGATACCGACCAGAAAAGCGTCACAGGACGCATTTACATCGACAGAATTACTGAAATTACCGAAATTTCAGACGAAATCGTCTCTCAAAGCTGCGTAAACCGCGATGAAATCGAGAAATACAAGGCCCAGGGAAAGGGCAAACTCTATGCCTGGCACATCGTGGAAGCCGACTATTTTGGCAAAGATTGGCTCCATTTAAAGGATTTGGGAGCCAAGAGGGCCCCGCAATCTTGGCAATTCGTGAGGTAAACACCATGGAATATGTCATGAAAGTCAAAAAAAGGAACTTTGAAGCGCTCATGAACGGCGACTTGACCTTCGTCATCCACAAGGTTGACAAGTTCTACAGTGCAGGCGACCGCCTGGTGCTCTTCGAGACCGACGGCGGCAACGAAACAGGCCGCAGCCTTACCGTGCGCATCACCTACATCATGCACGCCGAAGACTCCATGGGCATCAAGGACGACTACTGCGTCGTGTCCGTCAAGCGCTCCGGGAAGAACACCCGCACGAACGTAGGCAACCGCCCCGCAAGCGAAGACGAAGCCGTCGAGTATGCCGCGAAGCTCGGCAAGTCCGCAGACTGCGCAAGGCGTTTCTACAACTACTATTCGATGACCGGCTGGAAGATGAAATCCGGGCTCCCGCTCTCCGACTGGCATGCCGCACTCAGGAACTGGAAGGATTTCCAGGGCACGCAGAAGACCCCCGAACAGGCCGAAACCGACAGCCAGCTCGAACTATTGCTCCCCATGCTGCTCAAGAAAACGGCTGGACTCGCCAAGCAGAAAGAAAAGCTCGTTTTCCACGATCCGCACATCGGCACCGTACTCCAGTTCTACGGCTTCGACCGCCTGGAATACCCCTTCAACGCCTTCGAAGTCCGCGAAATGGTCAAGCACTACGCCACCAGCAAGAAACTCGGCACCGGCTGCCCGCAGATGCGCTCCCCGAACCCCTACGGCAAGGGAACGCTCCAGGTGCCAACCATCGAAGAGTTCTCCGCCATACTCCAGAAGAAAAAAGGTGATAAAACCGAAGGCTGATTTTCTACACTGCGAAAAATTTAACGGCAGGATGCAAAATCCTGCCTCTTTTTCTATAGTTTCAATTCAATACTTACATTCAATTTGTCAATTCTGCGATTGGTGCTCTCAATAAATTGTTTCGGAGTCATACCAGCATATTTCTTGAAAAACTTGAATTCTTCTTCTGTTAAAATCACCTTATCACCAAATGTAGATGCAATAATTAAACCGATGAATTTTTCCGAGTATTCCTTCAATTCTTCTTTAGATAGATTACTAGCTATATCCTGACCATAAATCATTTGTCGAAATTTATTTTTCATTACATCTTCTGAATACGACATAAGATCTGGAGAATAAGCCTTTCCAGCTGCTACTCCATTGAATGTATTTCCAAGAATTTCAATAATGCTTAAATCATCAGATTCAGCCTTTTCGGCAAATTTACATTCTACGAATTCATCTATCATATTTTAAATATACTTTATCTCACGAAATGCGACAAGCCTCAAAAACATGTCCGCACCAAATGTCCGCACCCCAATTTTCAAGAAAAATTCAAAACGCCTTTAACGGCTCAAAAACGCCAATTCACATAAATAAAAATTTCTCACAAGTCGTGAGAAATTTTCGAGCTCAAAGAACAAACCGCGAAATTCGCGAAAAAACGGCAAAATCAAAAAACACACTTTAATCGGGTTAAATGAGACAAGCAAACCCAATAAAATCAAGGCTTCCAGCCATATTCACTGATTTATTGCTTGTCTCATTACTTCCGCTTTGGCATAGCCGCTCTTGCTTGTTGAAATTCTAAGCCGCCCTTTGGGTGCATTTCTTAGGGCCTTTTGTTTTTCGCTGCGGAGGGCTTGCAACTCCTGCAGGCGCGCAGCCACCTGGAACGAAAGCGATTCCCTGGAAATCAGCTCGGGTATATGATTGTCCATTTTTTCCCCTCAGATTAATGGTGTTGGGTGTAATGTATAAAATATGGAGCCCGCAGACCAGTGGTTGGGCCGGTATTTGAAAAAATAGGACTAAACGGGGGTGAAATTGTGGTTTAGTCCTATTTCCGGGCGCTCCTCCCTCCATTTTCGTATGCAGAATCCCCGCAATCCTCTGATTTTTTGCTGAAAGAGGTAGAAAATTTTTTTGAAGTTGCAGGTTGGTAGGACTAAACGGGGGTGAAATTGCGGTTTAGTCCTACCGAGGCCGTCGCAGTCAAAGTGGCGATAGGACTAAATGGGCGAAAAGATGCCGTTTAGTCCTATTTTCAGCCCTCCGGCGGCTATTTTCGAGCCCCGTGGCTATTTTCGAGCCCCGTGGCTATTTCGAAAGTCGCGTTCCCCTCCCAATCTCCACCCGCAAAAGCCTGCTTCTCCGCACGGGCAGCCCCTGCGTTGAATTTGCTATATTCTTGCCCATGACATCAAAGATTTTGAAATCCGCATTCATCGCGGCGCTCGCTTTTGCCGCAGCCTCCTTTGCCGACGAGGCCATCCGCTTTGTTCCCGAGGTTTACCCGATGGGCGAGGTTGCCCAGGGCGACCAGAAACACTACGTGCTGCAGGGCGCGAACACCACGGGTGCAGAGATTGTGCTCGAAAACGTGTTCGGACAGGGCATCGGCATGTCGAATTTCAAGTTCCCGCAGAAAATTGCCCCGAAAGCGGCTGTCACTATCGAATTCGACATGGATTTTGCCGGCATGGACGGAAAAATTGATCCGACGGTCGTACTGGTGACTGCGGGAGGCAAACCTTACACGGCAAAGCTCTCCGGCGTGGTGAAGGCTCCCGTGTTCTTCGGCGAGAAACTTTTCGATGCCGGTTTCTACAAGGCAGGCGAGAAGCGCGAGTGGACGTTTTACGTGTGGGAGACCGACAAGAAGGCCCGCCCTGACATAGAACTTTCGCCCGAATCGGCGAAGCAGTTCGCAATGAAGTCGAAACCCGTGATGCTCAATGTCGACAAGCTCGACAAGATCAAGGAAGGCGGCAAGGTTCCCGGAATCAAGGTGACTCTCTCGACGAAGGGGCTCACTCGCGAGGGCTGGGAATTAAAGCAGAAGAGCATCAGGAAGATTGTTTCATTCAAGAGCAAGAAGTATCCGAAGGCGACTCCGGAAGTGCTTATCGTGGGCTACTGGAACGAGTAGTCCGGCCCCGAATTGGCGATAATTTCGCTTTTTTCGCTGTTTTGCCTTGAAAAAATGCCGAGGTTTAACTAACTTTGGCATACTCTTACGAGAGACCTCGGGATGTAGCTCAGCCTGGTAGAGCGCTTGAATGGGGTTCAAGAGGTCGCTGATTCGAATTCAGTCATCCCGATGAAAAGCCCGCTAGTTTTGAACTGGCGGGCTTTTTTGTTGCTTTTTTGCTTTAGGCGTTTTGCTCGTGTTGCTTGGCGGCGTTTGCTGCGTCTTTTTCGGGTTGCCAGAGCACCACCCTGTTGCGGCCGCTCTCCTTGCCTTCGTACAGGGCCTTGTCGGCCATCTGGATGCTCTTGTCGGCACCGAGGGCGGAATCGAACTGCGCGACTCCGAGCGTGATGGTCACCTTGATGGAAAGCTTCCCGTATTCGACGGTCATGTTCTCTATTTTCTTGCGGAAGCGTTCGGCAACGATGGCCGCTCCGGCAAGGTCGGTCTCGGGAAGCAGCGTGAGGAATTCTTCGCCTCCGTAGCGCGCGATGACGTCGTACTTGCGGAGCATCCCGCGGATGGTGTGCGATACGGCTTTTAGCACTTCGTCGCCACAGGCGTGCCCGTAAGTGTCGTTCACTTCCTTGAAGTGGTCTATGTCGATAAAGATGAAGCAGAACGACTTGCGGGTTCTTGCCACGCGTCCTATTTCGTTGTCGATGGTTCGCAGCATGTCGCGCCGGTTCGGAAGCCCGGTGAGTTCGTCGGTCCTCGAAATCAGGTCGAGTTTCTTGTTCGCCTCTTCCAGTTCCTTGGTCCGGGCCTGGACCTCCTGTTCGAGCAGTTCGCGGTGAGCGTTCAGTTCGTGAATTTGGCGGTTGATGGTCCGGCTCATGTCGTTGAAATGCTTGGTGAGGATGCCGATTTCGTCTTGCCGGTTGCCGAGGTCGATGTCCTCGCTAGAAAGGTCGCCGTTCGCAATCTTGATGGTGTGGACGATGAGCTTTTTCATCGGGACGGCGAGTGTCCGGTACATCCAGAAGGCGATGAGCAAGATTGCGATGAAGCTTGCGGCGAGGATGATGAGGCTCGAAAGCCTGATGGATGTCACCTGCGCGTCGATTTCAGCCTTGGGTAGCAGAGAAAGAAGCCCGATGTCGTAGGTGGCGTCATAGTGGTATGTCGAAAGGTAGGACTCGCCGTCCTTGAGCCTGAGGAACGTGGCTGTCGATATCTCGAAGGTCTTCGGGTCGAAAGCCTCGATTCCGAGCTCCGAAATCTTGTGGTGCCCGTCAAGCCAGGTCTCGAGGTCGGGATGGTAAAGGATTTCGCCTTGGCCGTTGATGGCGACGAAGTAGCCATTCTTGCCGACCTTGTTTTCGGCAAGTAGCTTCCAGAGCCTTTGCGCCGAGAAACTGGCGACGAGGCTGCCGTTTCCCTTGGCGGCATCGGCGACGACGGTCGCGAAGGCGCACTTGGGCTTCATGTTGTCGGGGTCGCGGTACCAGCGGGACACGTGGATGCGGTGCGGGGTGAGCTTCGAAAGATCGACAGGGTATTTGGCGACGGCGGTTGCGCCCACCATGGAATTGTCGCTGATGAGGCTGTCCTTGCGGTCGAACAGCGAAACGCGCTCGCCCGAAGTGAACAGCGGCGAGATGTTGTAGCTCTTGAGGTAGCCGGCCGATACAGTCGGATCCATGCTGCGGATTTCGGATGTCTTTGCGAGCAGCGAAAGCTGGTTGCCGAACTGCAGGAGTTCGTTGTGGACAACGGTCGCCATCTGCTGGAGCTGCACGTAGTTTGTCTCGAATGCGCCTGCGAGGGTCGATTGCATTTGCCTGCTCGAGGAGATGTAGGTGCCGCCAGTGATGATGAGCACCATCGCAAAAGTCAAGAGCAAGATGCTCTTGAGAATGATACTCTTCGAGAACTTGGTTACTTTCGCTGTCTTCGTCTTGCTCATAGGCCTAATCCATGCGGAAATCGGTTATTGCTTCCTTTTTCGCGTGTACGAGAACAGGAAACTGATGACCAGGACGAAAAAGAAAATGAACACCGTGGGATTGAATCCGCTTCCGTCTTTCGCGTCGTTCTTTGGGGATACCTGCTTTTTGCCGGCTTGCTTGGCCCTTTTCCAGATTTCCTGGAATTCGGCGAAAGTCATCGTTTTCGTGGGCGTGTAGCCTAGGCGGTTGTTGATGTTGTCGGTGTAGTCCTTGAATGTCTGGTAGAGCTTTTCCTCGGAGAAGAGGGCGGGAATCTCGAGCAGTTCCCATACGGCGCTGAACATGGAGACGAGCGCCTGCTCGATGTCGCCCCATTCGGGAATGGCGGTGTAGGTGCGACCGTTTTCGAGGAGTTGGACCAGTTCGCCGTAGGCTTCGTCGTCGGCCCAGGATTCTAGGACCGTCTTGGATGGGGGCAAAAACCCGATTTGCTTGGTGTAGGCATCGAGGTTTGCGTCATTGGTGAGGTACAGGAGCAGCTTGAGTGCGTTGGGATTGCTGTTCTTTGCCGGGATGGCGAGGTTCGATCCGCCGACAAAGCTGATGCTTCCGGCAGCTCCCTTCGGGATGGGGAATACGGTGACGCTGTCCGCTCCGATACGCGCATTCGAAAGGCCACCCATGGAACCGTTGAACCGTGTCTGCATCACGATTTCGGCGGTGTTCACGATGAAGGCGAGTTCGCCGTTGTTGAACTGCTGGGCGATTTGAGCCGTGTTGAGTTGCAGTGTTTCGCTAGAGACTAGAGTGTCGAGGATGAAGTTCAGGTACTTGGCGATACCCTTCAGCGTGGGCTCGGTGAGGATGTTCGCCTGCCACTTGCCGTCGTTGTCTTTGGCGATGAAGTCTCCGCCTTCGCTCCAGACCCAGGGCGCGAAGTTGTGCGGAATGTTCCAGTCGCTCTTGCCGGGGAAGGCGTAGCCGCGGACTTTGGCTCCGTCTTCGAGCAGTTCCCTGCCCTGGTTCACCTTGGCGATTGCCGCAGAAAAGCCTTCGTAGGTGGCGATGTCATCTTTCCCGATGCCGTATTTTTTGAGAATCCGCTTGTTGGCGAGGACGGGGCGGATGTCGATGAACCAGGGAACGGAATAGATGGTGGTGTCGGCATCGATGTGCGTGGTGCCCCAGCTTGCCGCGACAAACCTGTCGGGCATAATCTTGCCCAGGTAAGGGTTGAGGGGTTTGATTTCGCCTCGGGAGGCAAAATAGGGAATCCACGAGGTGCCGAGCTGCAGCACGTCGGGTGCGCCCTTGCCTGTCTCGAGGGTGGATGCGATTCGGTTCCAGGCCTCGCCCCAGTCGAGAACCTGGACTTGGACGGGGAGATGCGTCTCCTCGGTGAACTTGGCAAGCTGCTGTTCCAGCTTCTCTTGCGGGGAGGCGCCGTTGGGCATGATCCATACCGAAAGCGTGTCGGTGGCAAAAGCGGCGGATGCGGAAAGAGCTGCCGCGATGGCGAGCGTCCTTGTGAAAAATGACATAAAAACTCCTTGACTGAACCCCAAAAAGACAAAAAAAGTGATTTTGAATAAAAGTCCTTTTCAAAATAACAAATAATTTGTATTTTCCTTGGCAAAAAATTGAAAAAAGGGGAGCAGATGCATGTTGCTTGTGGAATAGCCGTGTCCGGCGAAAATATCCTTATCTGTAAGAGGGTTCAAGGGGGGCCCTATGCGGGCCGCTGGGAGTTTCCGACCGCGGTTCTCGATGCCGGGGAGACCCTCGAAGAGAGCCTCGAAAGGTCGTTTTTTGAGCGACTTTCGCTGAATTTGGAAAAATTTGGCTGTTTGGGGGCCTTTGATTCGGTTTGCGCCCGGGGCGTCCGGGTGCACGCCTTTAGGGTAAAATGCCCCGATTTTTCCATGGTGCTTTCGGGCTACGATGATGCTAAATGGGTTCATATCAAGAAGTTGGAGCGTTTTCCGCTCATTCCGGACGCTGTGACGCTTGTCAAAGTGTTGCAAAAAAATATCGTATTTTTCCCGCAATAAGATGTTTTTTTAGTTATATTTTCCCATAGTCGTAAAAAACGATGAACTCAATCCTTAAGGAGTAAATAAAATGAAAAAAGGTATCGCTACCCTCATTTGCGCAAGCCTCATCACCCTCACCGGCTGCTATGGCAGCAACGCTTGCTTCGAAAAGCTTCACAAGTGGAACGGCACGCTTGGTAACAAGTGGCTCAATTCCATCGTTCACTTCATCCTCAACATCTTCGGTGTTTACTGGATTTGCTTGGGCCTCATCGACGGCCTCGTCCTCAACACTGTCGAATTCTGGACTGGCTCCAACCCGCTCGCTGCTGGTGACTCCTACTTCGAGCAGGATGCTCAGGGCAACTCCATCGCCGCTGTGAAGAACGCCGATGGCACGATGTCTGTCGAAGTGACCACCGCTGCTGGTGAAAAGGCTAACCTCACGCTCCAGCGCGACGAAAACGTCGTCCGCGCTCTCGACGCTGAAGGCAACCTCGTTGCTCAGTACGACATCGAAAAGTAATTCTACTTTGAAAATGTTTCGGAATCCCTGCCTTTTGCGGCGGGGATTTCTTTTTTTCTATGGAATTGCCGAAAAACTTTGTTTACGGGCGCTTTTTTTTTAGAAAAATCGAAAAAATCCGAAATTTTAATGTATTTTGGGGGTATGACAGGGCGTTTTCTACAGTTGGGACGTCTGATTGCGGTATTGGCTATCGCAGTCTGTTTTTGCGCATGCGTCGAAGACGACGTGAAGCGCGGGAACGAGGCGCTCCGGATTGGCGACTATGACCGTGCCGTCCTGAACTTTTCGAAGGCGCTCGACGTGCAACCCGCTGACCGCGATGCCCGCTACGGCTTGGCCCTTGCGTACTACGCTATCGCCGAGGACAGGGAGAGGCTCAAGGGGGCCACCCGCGACCTCTGGGAACGTGCCGTAAAGGAATTCCGCATCCTTTCGAATGTCGATAGCAGCGGCCGCATTGACGCCGCTTACTCGACGGGGCTCTTCTACCTTGCCCGTGCGACCCTTGCCGAGGATTCCCGCACGAACGTGCTGCCGCTGTTGGACCATTCCATCCTGCTCGATACGGCGAACTACTTCAGCTATAACCTCAAGGCTCTGATCCTTGCAAACCAGGGCCGCGTGGAGGAAGCCAAAAAGATTTACGTTTACATCGTGACGAAGGAACCGAAATTCGCGTCTGCGTACCTGAACCTCGGAAATATCTACTGGGAAGAGCACGATGTGGAATCGGCCTGGGATATCTGGTCGATGGGGCACGAGGCCCTGCCTAAGGATGCCGCTCTTGCACGCTGGACTCATGTTGCCGAGGATTCCCTCAAGGCCATGGTCCAATCCGGGGAACTATGAGCGTACTCGACGATGCTTGCGGATGCACCCTCCTGCACGAAGGCGGCGAGGCCCGGATTTACAAGTTTAATTCCGGCGGACGTTCTTTTGTCCTGAAGTGGTATGCGGAAGGCGTCCGCATCGACAGTCGCTCGGTCGAAGTCCTGCTGCGTGGCCGTTTCCCCGGTGCCTACAGGATTTTTGAATCGGGGGTGCGCGAGGGTCGAGCCTACCTGGTCTACGAATTTATCGAAGGTGCGGAATCGGATGCCGTCGCGCCGCTGCCGCCTGCGGTCGCGCTCTATTCCTTGCGGAAGGTGACGCGGACCCTTTCGGACCTTGCAAGGCAGGGTGTCCATCATGGCGACCTGAACCCCTCGAACGTGATTTTCGGTCGCGACGGCGAACCCGTCGTTATCGACTGCGGAATAGTCGGTCCCGGTGCTCCCGCCTTTGCCGCTCCGGAACGCTTTCAGGGGAAGCCCGCCACGGAAAAGAGCGACCTCTACAGCCTGGGCATGCTCCTGTATTGCTGGCTCGCGGGGGAACCGCTGCTTTCGGTTGCGGATTTCGACGCGTATGCGGCTGCCGCGAATTCTGCGGATGGTCTCGACCCGACGACCTTGCTATATGCGAAGGGCGTGGGTGCGGAAACACTTGCGAGGCTCGAACCTTTGTGGAAGGGGCTGCTCCGTTCAAGTCCCGAAGATCGCGTAGAAGATTTCGACGAGCTCGACGAACTTCTCGAAATCGCCTTCGATGCAGAATGCGGCGGCGAGGTTGTCTGGAATTCTACCCGCAAGGCGTTCATGGCTTCGGTCGAATCAAAAATCGGAACGAATTGTTGCAATAGAGGTGAAACGTGCGATTTGCCTGTAGCGTTTGCCGTGACCAAACGCACAGGGCGTCGGCGAGTTGCGCTGCTTCTTGCTGCGATTGTTCTTATATTGTCTGTAATGGCTCTATTCTTGCTGCTGTTGCCTGCGGGTAATTCCGTAGACGAAACGGGCAAGCGGATGCTTGAAAAGTCGAGGGCTCTTGAGACCGAGGTTCCGGAAGCGGAATCCCCGGAACCTTTCGAAAAGATGCCCGAGGCTGTCCTGGAATCCTTGCCGGTTCCGGGAACGAATGACGGCGAAGAATAAGGAAAGGATGTTTATGAAATCGGAATCGATGCTTGCAACAGAGAAAATGCTGGATGTGGTGAAGACGCTTCTCGACGAGGACAAGCCGGAAGAGCTCTTCCCGAAGATACTTTCGGTCGCGAAGGGTGTGCTGCATGCGGATGCCGGTGTCCTTGATATCGCCGGCGATTCTCCGCTCCACTTCTCGAATCCGGAACAGGTATCCATTTCTATCTCGGCGGTGAAACAGGCCAAAAGCGAAGGCAAGGCGGTGGTGTGGAACCAGCTCGACGACGATGGGGCGGACCTCTCGAAGTCGATTGTGCAAAACCAGCTCACGAGCATCATGGTGTCGCCTTTCCGCACTCCCGATAGCGAATCGGGCTACCTCTACTTGCAGCGCGCCGCCCGCAAGGAGCCCTTTACCGATGAAGACAGCGAACTGTTTGATTCGTTTGTCGCTGTCTGCGAAAAGTTTGCGTTTGCGGCCTACGACCGCCTGCGCGACAAGGAATCCCTGGACGTTTTGAAGAACGTTGTCCGCAAGGATGGAATCGTGTATTCGAGCCCGGCGATGTCCGAACTTGTCGCCTTGGCCGAAAAGCTCGCACCGCTCCCGCTCCCGGTGATTATCCGTGGCGAGACGGGTACGGGCAAGGAAGTTTTCGCGAGGTTCATCCACAGGCAGAGCCCGCGCGCCGAACGCCCGTTCATTGCGGTGAACTGCGGCGCCATCCCGGAACACCTAATCGAATCGCTCCTGTTTGGGCATGCGAAGGGCTCGTTCACGGGTGCCATCGATTCTCGCAAGGGCTTTTTCGAGGAAGCCGACGGCGGCACCATATTCCTCGACGAAATCGGCGACCTGCCGCTGAACATGCAGGTGAAACTGTTGCGCGTGCTGCAGGAAAAGCATATCACGCGCGTGGGCGATAACCGCGAAATCCCGGTGAACGTGCGCGTCATCTCCGCGACACATGTGGACCTGGAAGAGGCCGTGCGCGAAAAGAAGTTCCGCGAGGACCTCTACTTCCGTATCCAGGTGATGCCCCTCTCGATTCCGCCCCTGCGTGAACGCGGACAGGACGTGGTTCTTCTGGCCGAAGAATTTATTCGCAGGTATGGCGCTGAATACGGCCGCGGAAAGTTCAAGCTAAGCCGCAATTCCGAGAAGGCGCTGCTCGGCTACCATTGGCCGGGAAACGTCCGCGAACTCGAGAACCGCATCCAGAAGGCGCTTGTCCAGGCGGTCCACGGGGTCATCCAGCCCAAGGATCTGGGGCTCGACGACCTGCAGGAGCAGACGAAGGAAAGTCCCCGCACGCTCAAGGAAGCCCGCGAGGCCGTGGAACGCGATGTCATTTCTAGGGCCCTGCGGGACAGCAACGCGAACCTCACGCTGGCGGCCACGATCCTCGGGATTGACCGCAAGGTGCTTCGCGAGGTGATGGAGCGCCTGGGTATCAAGAAAGAGGATTTCCGGAACTGATGCGTAATTTGGAAAAACGGGACTTTTGAACCCGGTGGGACAATGGGTATCAATTTTTACTTTGCTTTTGGATGCATTTTATCTATATTATTGACGATAGGTGGCTAAAAAACCTAGAAAGAAAGCCTAAAGGGATGTTGGCACGGTTTTTGCAGTAGAAAGAGTATGAAACGCTTGACTTTCATATCAATGGTTCTCATCGCGGCGGCGCTCTCGTTCGCCCGCGATGGCCTTGCTGCTCCGGAGTCCAGCATTCCGACCCCTGCCGAAAGGACGGAAGTTTCGCAAGGAACCCCGGATTTGGGCGCTAAGGAAAGTGCAGACTGGCAAAAGCTACGTGCAGAAAGAAAGCAGGCGAGGGAACAGATCCTCTCCAGGTTGAGGGAAAGTTCCAACGTCGAGAAGCAGGATATACGTCAGAAGGTTTCGAAAAATCGGAACGAAGAGTCTCACTTCGAAGGGAAAAAGCATCAAAAAGAGCCTCGCGAGCGTCGTCCGGAGGCTGAACGTCCGGAACGCGCTGATTCTCCCGAAATGAATCCGATGCGGGGCAATCCCGGCTTCATGCCATTTCCTTGGTGGGGCTGGGGTCCGATGCCTCCGAAATGAATAAAATCGCAGTAGTACTGATACTATTGCTTTCGTCTGTCCTCTTGGCCGAGACCCAGGAGGAGGTTTACTATCAGGCGTTGAAGGCAGAAGAAGCCGGGGATGTTTCCGGCTCCCTTTCGTTGTTTGAACGCGCCATCGATATCGGCGGCGAATATACCGACGAAATCCGCGGAATTGTGAACGAATACTACGATGCCCTGGGAATCTCCCGTGACGGCAGTTCGGTCTCGTTCCGTCTTCAGGGCGATGTGGGCGGCTATGCCCTGCGCTACGATGATTTTTCCGCTTCGGATTCGAGCGCCCGATATGGCGGAGATGCTTACCTGACGCTGAACGCGTTCCTGGACTGGAACGTGGGCGACTGGATCCACTCCTTTGGCCTCTCTTTTGCGATGGACCGCATTTTTGCGGACAACGTCCCCGTGCTGGACACTTGTACCTGGATGCTGGTGCCCGGGATTGAGTATTCCCTTGTTGGGGAAAGCCTCATGCTCGATGTTGGCATGGAATACAACATCTACGACATGGATAAGTTTGAACCCGCCGCGTTCCTATGGTTCGAGTTCGATGCGAAACGCTTCGAGAAACAGCGTATCGGAGCCGCGATTTGGGGCTATACCCGTTGGGGCGGGAATACGACTGCGGCCGTCTATGCGACGTGGCACCGGACTGTGCCGCTGGGCCTGAACGGCCAGGTCTATGCGGGTGTTAAGTACAAGGCCGATTCCCTCGCCGATGTCATCGGCTATGTCGACAAGCTCTCGGAAGATTGCGAGCGGAACGAATTCGGAATGTGCGTCGACGGAAGCATGCCTCCCGGGACGATGCCCCCCTTTACGGATTTCTGGGGGGAGTGCGTCAGGGACCATGGCGAGGAAGTCTGCGCCGATTCCAGGAATGGCATCCTGCAATCGTATATGGATGCTGCCTACGCCGACTGGCTAGAACAGATGGCGCAGGCGGAAACTTCCGATGTGGAAATGGAATACCGTATGAGCCGTTGGATTGGCCCTACGGTCCGCTCGAAGATTTCGTACCGGTTCCGGAACAGGCTTTCCCTGGAATCCAAGATGAACCTTCTGTACGCGTTCCTGGTGGATGGCGCGTCTAGCGAATACGAGAAGATGCGCAAGTTCTCTGTCTCGTGGGGCCTTTCGCTCGGATGGAACCCGAACATTTTCACGTTTTACGTTGGCTTCGAGCAGCTCTACCTGCATTACTGGCTTCCCAACAGCCTCAAGAACTATTTCCCCGACAACAGCCTCGTGAACGAAGTGAAACTCGGGGTGAAATTCGACATCTAGCGCAGCATTTGATGCTGATTTTGGGGAAAAGAAAAGAGGGCGGATGAACCGTCCTCTTTTCATGGAGATAGTGGGAGTCGAACCCATGACCTACAGATTGCGAACCTGTCGCTCTACCAACTGAGCTATATCCCCGTAAGTGATGCCAAATATATCTTATAAGTGCGCTTCCGTCAAGTGTGGATGCCTCAAAAATCGCATTTTGATGCAGATTTGGCGATAGATTCGTCTACTGGCTATTTGTTCCTGTTTTCCACGAGCTCGGTGGCGAGTTTCTTCATGCCGTTGAAATCCCACTTGCCGCTCCCGAGCTTGGGGATGCTTTCGACATTGAATACGGAACCCGGCAGCATCAGCGGGGGAATTCCGGACTTGCGCAGCCTGCGCGAGATTTCCTCGACGTCGCAGTCGCCATTCACGAGCAGCACGATGCGTTCGCCCTTCACCGAATCGGGGACGGCGGTCACGGCGAATTCCATGTTGTCGAGGATTTTCGATTCGGCAATGCGGAGCTCCACGGCGGTAAGCGAAATCATTTCGCCGCCGAGTTTCGCGAACCGGCTGTAGCGGCCGAGAATCTGGACGAACCCGTCGGGGGTGAGCTTGCACTTGTCGCCCGTCTTGTACCAGCGTCTGCCGTCGATCTCGATGACGACGGAATCCGTCTTTTCCGGATCCTTGAGGTAGCCCTTCATTACCTGCGGGCCGGACACGACAAGCATGCCCTCTTCGCCTTGCGGCATGAACTCGTTGGTCTCGGGGTCGATGATTGCCGCGATGGAACCCGGGACTCCCATGCCGATGCTCGACAGGTCGCAGCACTTTTCGAGGGTGAGGAAGTCGTCGAGCAGTGCGTTCGGGGCATTGAGCGTGGCAAGCGGCGTGAGTTCCGTGCAGCCGTAGCCTTCGTAGATATCCTTTCCGAACTTGAGCTTGAATGTCTCGCGCATCTCGGGACGGAGCTTTTCGGCACCTGCGATGATGTAGCGGAGCGAATCGAGGCACATGGGGTGGACCCAGCGGCTCACGACGATGGCGCGCAGGAATGTGGGGGTTCCCATCAGGATGGTCGTCTTGTACTGGGCGCACACGCGGGCGAGCGTCTTGATGTCGGTCGGGTCGGGGCAGAGCACCATGGGAACGCCGTCCAAAAGCGGCATCATGAACGTGAGCGTGAAGCCGAAGGAATGGAACAGGGGCAGGAGCGCCGTCATTACGTCGGTGCGGCAGAGCTTGATGATGTGGTCGCCCTGCTGCGCGTTCGAGATGACATTCTTGTGCGTGAGCTCCACGCCCTTCGGCGAACCTTCGGAACCGGAACTGAAGAGGATGACTGCATCGTCGGAAAGCTTGGCGGAAGTGAACCAGAGCCTGCGGAGGATGGGCTTGGGAGTCGCGATGACTATGAACGTTGAGAAGATACGGTCGAACGTGGTAATCTTCGCTTCTTCCTCGTCGAGGTAGATCATTTTGCATTTCCCGGCAATTTGCCCGAACGCGGGGTTCCTGCCGCAGATTTTTTCGTAGAACGCGTGTGTCGTGACGACCGTGGAAACATCGGCCTTCTCGATGCAGCCGAGGATGGTGTCGACGGGGGAGGAATAGTTGAGGTTCACGCTGGTCTTTCCGGCGCCCAGGATGGACATGATGCCGAGTGCCGCGTCGCGGCTGGTCGCGAGCATGAATCCCACGTTTTGGTCGTTCCTTGCGACGGAGCGGATTTTCTTGCCGAAGTAGTGGCAGAGGCGAATCATTCCGTAGCCGCTCACGTGGTTGCCTGCGGGGTCGATAAGGATGACTCGGCTGCGGCGTTTGCGCATGGCCTTAAACCAGAGCGGGACAATCGATTCGGAGTGGTCCATCGCCATGTTCCAGATGTCGGTGGCGAGGAACTGCAGGTCTTTGCGGATTTGCTTCTCGCTGGCGTCTGTGGGGAGCGGCTTCCCGAATCCGACGCTGATGACGCGGTTGAAGGATTGCGGACGGTTGACGCATTCGGAGGCCTGGCTGTAGCGGCTGCCCCAGAGCCCTTGGATGTAGAACGGCACAATCTGGGCGCCTGTACCCTCGATTGCCTTGGAGTAGTCGAGGGAGAATGTCGAAACGAAGGGAGTTTTCGAGACTTCGCCCTCGGGGAAGATGACGACAGCTTCGCCATTCAGGAGCGCCTTGCGGATTTCTTCCATGGCGGGGGCCGGGTCGCGCCTGTTGATGTCGATGACGAATTTTCCGTGCGAAAGCCAGCGTAGGTACCAGTCGGCGAACGTGTTCCTGTTGCTTGCGATGCGGAGAGGCCTTGGGCTCGACATCTGGAGTACGGCCCAGTCGATAAAGCTGAAGTGCGGCCCCACCAGGAGGAGGGGGCCCGTCTCGGGGATGTTCTGCACGCCCATCACCTTGACGCGGTAGCGGAATACGAAAGCGAATGCGAATCGCAGTGCCGCGCGCAGCAGGGCCATCGGGGTCTGCCTGAGGTTCGTGATGAAGGTCAGCGCCAGGATGACCGCGAGGATCATGAAGCAGTGGTCGACCGTTATTGGCGTAAAGATGAGTAATAGTGTCTGCCCGCCCATGATGAGCACGAGGAACGCCATCTGGATGCAGTTGGCGACGGCATGGATGCGGCCTGCTGTGTCGGGACGCGTGAAACTCTGGATGACCGTGCGGAGGATGACGAATGCGGAGCCGGCGCAGAATCCGATGATGCCGTAGAGGATGCCCTGGAGCCAGTCGTTGTGTACGAAGGGTAGTGCGACCATCGTGCCAGCCGATACGGCGGCCGAGAAGGGGATGAATCCGGTCTCGACGAATCCCTTGGATGCCCAGCTTGCCGACAGGGCGCCGATGACGTAGCCCAGCGTGACGATGAACATCGAGATGGGAATGACCGCCGTGTTGAGCATGTCGGTCATGTTCTGGATGAGGATGAGGAATATCTGCGTCACGCCCCAGAACGCGGAAAGCCCGAGGATGGAAAGGCGCACGATGGGGTGGCTCCAGGTGGCGGAGAAGTTGCGCATCGGGGAACGAAGCTTGAGCGAATCGTGGTGTGCTCCGACGCGGATGCAGAACCCGGCGATGGTCGCGACGACGCTGAGTCCAAGGTAAATCCAGAGAGTAAGGTCAATGCTTACGGGGGAATCGGGCCTGCCCGAAAGCCCCATGGCGAAGAACGCCGCGCCCGCCGTGCCGAGGACGGAGAGCACCATGTACCAGGAGTTGATTTTTACGAGGTCTTCGCTTTCGACCATCTCCTTCATGATGCCGAGCTTTGCGGGGCTCAGTACCGCGAGGAAAATGCCGTAGAGGCCGAGAAGACCGTAGGCGACCCATTCGGCGCCGGCCACGTAGCACACGACAATCGCGATGACGGAGGCCAGCATCCCCACGGACGACCATGCCATCACGCGACCCTTGTGGAAGTGGCCTGCGAAGTAGCTTGCCGCGGGCATCATGAATATGCTCGGGGCAAAAATGGCGACCTGGAGTAACATACTGCGCCACCAGAACGCGGACCCCTCGAATGAGAATGACAGCCAGCGCTGGAAGTGGACGAACAGGCCCATCTGCACAAAAATGCTGCAAAAGACGAACAACAGGAACGCGAAGACGCTGGGGTACTTGCTCAGTTTCATAGATCCTCGAAAAGATGCTTAATAATAGAATTATGTAGAATATAGGGAAGTGTTCGCTTAAGGTCAAAAAACTTACAATTTTATTACTTTTGGCCGGTCGTCGGGCATGTTCCAAGTCGGAAAGTTTTTTTTGAAAAAAAATTTCTTTTATTCGAAAAGAAAGTTATATTTCGGCAAGGATGGTATTGGGATCACCAATCCTTAGAGACGGAGGAGTCTATGAAAGCAAAAGTTCTTACTGTTGGTATGGCCGTTGCAGCGTCGTTTGCGTTTGCAGAGTATGTGAATCCTGAAATCTGGTTCGATGGAACTGATGCAGAAATGTGGATAAGTACCCCTAATCCAGAAAATCTTTCGCATGACCCAGGAATACTTGGCAGCTATTGGTACGATCTTGATGACCGCAAGAATGACCGTGGTGGATCCTACGCACTTTATCCGTACGACACCACGGGTTATAACGGCTCGTTGATTGCTCCGATGATTGACAGTCTCGGCTACCTGGTTATCAAGTACTATCTGGAAGATCCGGCAATTACGGGGCAATCAGAAGAATATCCTTACAACTTCGTCAAGTTCGGTTTTAATATAGTTCAAATGGGCGACCCTGGGCTCGACATTTCGTCGACCGGGGGGCTTTGTGCCACTTATACCTCAGATATGGAAGTATGGCTTGAGGTCATTACAGACAAAACCGGCAACACCCCATGTTTTGCGAAGCTTCCCAAGGCTGTAGAGCCGACGACGGTCGACAAGGCGATCGAGGATTTTGCTCAGCCGTCGTGGGCTGCGGATTCTAACAAAGTTGCCAGTTGCATGGAGGCGTTCAAGGCGGCTCGGTCGGTCATGTTTAAACTCGATGGCGGTGCGTCTGTGATGGAAGGCGCACTTCGTATTTTCGAGGTCGGTCCCAAAGGGACTTGTAAGGGCGGAAAATCTATCGTTGATGAATGCTGGTCGTATTGTAAGTCCGATGGCGATGGACATGCTGTTTGCAGGGGCCGGGATAGGTGTGGTGTCAGTAATTTGCGAAAATCCGTTTGGGCGGCCTCGCATTCTGTTACTGTAAATGGTCGTATCGTAAGTTTGAACGGACTTGGCCGCACGGCGCAATACAAACTTTTCGACATGCAGGGCAACGTGGTCCGTAGTGGCTATGCCGCTGGACGCATCGATTTCGGCGGGGTAAAGTCTGGCAGCTACCTGCTCAAGGTCAAGGGCAATCTGGAACTGACCGAGAAGATTGTGCTGAAGTAGATGCTCCGTAAAAAGGTCGCTTTGTATTGAAATTTTGCACAAATGTTCACTAAAAATTAGACGGCTAGGCCGTCTTTTTTTATATTTGGGGCATGACCAAGTCTATCGAAATCCGCGATGCGCACGAGCATAATTTACGCCATGTGAACCTTTCCATTCCCCGCGATTCCATCGTGGTGGTGACCGGCGTTTCCGGTTCGGGCAAGTCGAGTCTTGCCTTCGATACAGTGTTCCAGGAAGGCCAGCGGCGTTTTGTGGAGTCGCTCTCGGCGTATGCGCGCCAGTTCATTGGCCGCATGAAACACCCCGAGGTGGAGAGCGTGCGCGGCATTTCTCCGACGATTTCGATTGACCAGAAGACGGTGAACCGAAACCCGCGTTCGACGGTGGGTACGGTGGTTGAAATTTTGGACCATTACCGCTTGCTTTTTGCCCGCCTCGGCGTGCCGCATTGCCCCGATTGCGGGCGAGTAATCCAGGCGCAGACGGTGGACCAGATTGTCGATAATTTGTATGTGAGCGATGAAGGCAAGCAGATTACGGTGATGGCGCCGATTGTGCAGGAGCGCAAGGGCGAATACCGCAAGGAACTGGCGGAACTCAAGGAAAACGGATTTGTGCGTGCCCGCGTGGACGGGACGATTTACAGGCTTGAAGAAGTGCCTGCGCTGGTGCGTTACGAGAAGCACACGATTGAGGCGGTGATTGACCGCTTGACGCTGGAACGCAAGAACATGAGCCGCCTGCGCGAGGCGCTGGAAGGCGCACTGAAATTGACCGACGGAAAGTTGGTGAGCTTCTTGCTGTCGGCAGGTGAGGGCAAGGAAGAATACCGCCTGCAGGGAACGCTGCTCGCTTGCCCCAAGTGCGGCATCTCCATCCCGGAACTGGAACCTCGGTTCTTCAGCTTTAACGACCCGAAGGGCCGCTGTCCCGCCTGTAAGGGTATGGGCGAAAGTTACAAGTTCGACCTGGACTTGATTATCCCAGACAAGACGAAATCCATCAAGGAAGGCTGCATCGCGACCATCAAGAAGGATGACGGTACGCTGATTTTCAGCGACTTCGGGCGCCGCAACTTGAGGAACATCGCGAACGAGATGCATTTTTCGCTGGATACGCCGTGGAACAAGCTCAAGAAGGCGCAACAGGATGCCGTGCTTTACGGAACGCCGAGCGAATCGGAACGCGGAATTATCCCGATTATGCAGGAACTGTGGGACATGTGGCACATCTACCACTTCCGCAAGTACATGCAAATTGGCGTTTGCCCCGAATGCCACGGCACGCGCATCAACCGTACGGCGAATGCGGTCACGTTCCATGGCGTGAATCTGACCGAGATGACGGAATGGTCCGTCGAGAAGTCGGTGGAATTTTTCAATAAGATTGACTTGTCCGAAAAGGAAAAGCGAATCGGCAAGGAGATTCTGAAAGAAATCCGCGGGCGACTTTCATTCCTCAATGCGGTGGGGCTGGGGTACCTGACTATCAACCGCAAGGCGTCCACGCTTTCGGGCGGTGAAGCGCAGCGAATCAGGCTTGCAAGTGCCGTGGGCGCCGGCCTGCAGGGCGTGCTTTACGTGCTTGACGAGCCGAGCATCGGGCTCCACCCGCGCGATAACGATAAACTGCTCGGGATGCTGGAGCATTTGCGTGCGCAGGGCAATTCCCTGATTATCGTGGAACACGACGAAGACACCATGCGCCATGCGGACTGCGTGATTGACGTGGGGCCGGGTGCCGGCGTGGAAGGCGGTCGCGTGATTGCGGCAGGAACCGTTGAGGAGCTGGAGAAGAACAAGGCTTCGCTCACGGGCGCGTACTTGAGCGGTCGCAAGGCCATCGAGATTCCCGAGAAGCGCAAGAAGATTGACAAGAATACGCCGAAACTCAAGATTTGCGGTGCGGCGGAAAACAACCTCAAGAACATCGATGTGGAAATTCCGCTGGACGGTGCGTTGACCGTGGTGACGGGCGTTTCGGGCTCCGGCAAGAGTACGCTGATTAATCAGATTTTGCGCCGCGAACTGGCCCGCGTGTTCTACAATTCCGAAGAACCGATAGGCAAGTTCGACCATCTGGAAGGCCTCGAAAACATCGACAAGGTGATTGAAATCGACCAGACGCCCATTGGCCGCACGCCGCGAAGCAATCCGGCGACGTATACCAAGATTTGGGACGATATCCGCGACCTTTTCGCGAGCATGGAGGAAAGCAAAATTCGCGGTTACAGCAAGAGCCGATTCAGTTTTAACGTGAAGGGCGGCCGCTGCGATGCCTGCGAAGGCGCGGGCGTGAAAATTGTGGATATGCACATTTTGCCCAGCGTGCAGGTGACTTGCGATGTGTGCGGCGGCAAGCGCTTTAACGATGCAACGCGCGAAGTCTATTATAAGGGCAAGAACGTCTCCGAAATTCTCGATATGAGCATTGCCGATGCGGCGGAATTCTTCAAGGACATCCCGAAGATTGCAGAACCGCTGAATTTGCTTGTGGAAGTGGGTCTCGGCTACCTTACTTTGGGCCAGCCTTCGACAACGCTGAGCGGGGGAGAGGCGCAGCGCATTAAAATTGCTTCTGAACTGCGTCGCCCGGGTACCGGCAAGACGCTTTACCTGCTCGACGAACCGACGACGGGCTTGCATTTCGAAGATATCCGCAAGCTCATGGATTGCCTGAATCGTCTGCGTAGCCTCGGCAACAGCGTCGTGATTATCGAACACAATTTGGACGTGATCAAGTGCGCCGACTGGATTATCGACTTGGGCCCGGATGCAGGCATTCATGGTGGTCGCGTGATTGCGACGGGAACGCCGGAACAGATTGCGAAGAGCAAGAAGTCCGAGACGGGCCGCTATCTCGCGCCGGTGCTTGCGAAAAAGCATGGCGAGAACAAGCATTTCGACCGCACGCTCAAGGGCGGCGAAGACTTGTCGCTGGATATCGAGGTGCATGGCGCCCGCAAGCATAACCTGAAGAATATTGACGTGACGATTCCGCGCCACAAGCTTACGGTCGTGACGGGCGTTTCGGGCTCCGGCAAGTCGAGCCTCGCGTTCCATACGCTCTTTAGCGAAGGCCAGCGCCGCTTTGTAGAGACGTTGAGCACATATGCCCGCCGCTTCTTGGGCCGCCCTGACCACGGGAGCATCGATTCCATTTCGGGTTTGGCACCTGCGATTGCGATTGACCAGAAGAGTGCGAGCAAGAGCCCGCGCTCTACGGTGGCGACCCTCACCGAAATTTATGACTACTTCCGCATTTTCTGGGCGAGGGTCGGCACCCCGCATTGTTTAAAATGCGGGAAGCCTGTGTCTTCGTACAGCGCGGGCGACCTGATGCAATACGCCTTCGACCGCGACTTGAATAAGAAAGTCACTGTGCTTGCTCCGTTCGAAATCAAGGATGTGCTCAAACTTTCGAAAATCCTCACTGAGAAGGGCTACCGCAAGGTTTACCTCGGCAATAAACTGGAGGAACTTCCGCTGCCGAAGATTCCGACCCGCGAAAAACAGTTGTTCGCTGTGGTCGATACGGTGGTGGTCAAGGAAAAAAACCGTGCCCGCCTGGTAGAAGCCTTTGAACGCGGCTACCGCGACGGCAACGGAATTCTCTACGTGGAAGATGAAAAGGGCGGTCGCTTGGCCTGCTCCGAAAAGCCGGGCTGCCCCGATTGCGGCTGGTACATGGATTCGGCGTTGAACCCGAAACACTTCAGTTTCAACACGCACTGGGGCGCTTGCGAAACCTGCCTTGGCCTCGGTCACTTTAAAGATGGCGAAGTTTGCCCGGATTGTCACGGCGAACGCCTCAAACCCGAATACCTTGCGGTTCGCATCGGCGACAAGAACATTATGGATGTGAACCACATGAGCATCGCCCAGGCGCTCGAATGGTTCAGCAACGAAAACTTCAAACGCGACAATTTCGGAAAAGACAAAAATCCCGATGGCAAGATGACGGTCGCCGAACCTTTGCTCCGCGAAATTGTCGGACGTCTCAACTTCCTCAAGGGCGTGGGGCTCGGCTACATCGGCCTTGACCGCGCGGGCGACACGCTCAGTGGCGGTGAATCGCAGCGCATTCGCCTCGCAAGCCAGATCGGTAGCGGCCTCGAAGGCGTGCTCTATGTGCTTGACGAACCTACGGTGGGCCTGCACGAAAGCGATACCGCCATGTTGCTCGATACGCTTTACCGCCTGCGCGACCTCGGTAATACGCTTGTCGTTGTGGAACATGACATGAAGATGATGCAGGCGGCGGACCATATTATCGATATGGGTCCGGCGGCGGGAGAGTTCGGTGGCGAGGTCGTCGCCGAAGGTTCTCCGGAACAGCTTTCCAAGCCGTATGCCTTGCAGCAGTTCCCGCGCAGCGAAACGGTCAAGTATTTGACGCACACCATCCCGATGGCAAACGAGATCGCGGCAAAACCTATTACCGATTCCACGGAATTCTACGAATTCGAAAAACTGAATCATAACAACCTTAAGAATTTGTCTGTAAAGTTCCCGAAGGGTGCCATTAGCGTGGTCTGCGGTGTGTCTGGCTCGGGCAAGAGCTCCATGGTCATGGACGAAATCTACCCGCGGCTCAAGAAGAAGTTCCAGGCCCGCGGCCGCAAAAAACAGAGCGGCGAAGTGTTGCTGGTGGACCAAAGCCCGATTTCAGGGACGCCTCGCAGCACGCCCGCGAGTTTCACGGGCGTGTTTGACGAAATCCGTAGGCTTTTCGCCAAACTGCCGCAAGCCAAGTTGAAGGGCTTCGACTATGGCCGCTTCAGTTACAACTTGGCTCGCGGTCGCTGCGAGGCCTGCGAAGGCCGCGGTGCCATTTCGGTGGAAATGCACTTCCTTTCGGATGTGTGGGAAGTCTGCGATGTCTGCGGTGGCAAACGCTACAACCAGGAAACCCTCACCGTTACTTTCAAGGGCAAGAATATCGCCGATGTGCTCGACATGCGCGTTGCCGAAGCCTGCGAATTCTTCAAGGACCAGCCTAAAATTCTTCCGAAGCTGGAATGCCTGCGCGATGTGGGTCTCCCGTACGTGAAACTCGGCCAGTCCGTCACCACGCTCAGCGGCGGCGAATCCCAGCGCCTCAAGTTGGCGGCGGAACTTGCCCGCAAGCCTGCCCAGGAAATGGTCTACCTGCTCGACGAACCGACTACAGGGCTCCACCTCAAGGACATTCAGATCCTCTGGAACATGTTGCGCAAGCTTTCGGCCCGTGGCGATACCATTATTGTCATCGAACACCACCCGGACATTATCCGCCTCGCCGACTGGAAGGTGGAACTCGGGCCCGTCGGTGGCGAAAAGGGCGGATATTTGCTCGAAATGGGCAAAAACAACCAATAATCACGAACAAAGTCCTTACAAAGATGTTATCTTTAAATATGGTTGGGCTATGGTTTTTTCTGTAGCCGTGAGTAATTAACAGGAGAAGTTATGTCCTTTGCCCGTTTGCTGCCTCTATTGCTGTTGGTCCCGGCGCTTTCTTTTGCCGATGCCGACAAGAATTTCAAGGTCGCACCGAACCAGTTTACGACCGGAAGCGTGGTTGATCCCATTGCGAACATGGCTGTCGAAATGAAGGGGCCGTCCCTCGTTTCGCAGAAGCCGGTCTTCCCGCTGAAGACAAATACCCTCTACTGGAGGCACAAGAAGGGTCCGAAGGAATACCAGTGGGTTCCGGGGCAGCTGAACTACAACAATTTCAAGAAACTTCACGCCTTTAGCCTCGAGGATGCGCATTTGAACTCCTTCGAAGTTGCCCAGATGCGTTTCTACGCTTCGCAGAACAAGAAGGCTTTCCAGGACGAGGACGATCTCTACTTCGACAAGTATTTCATTTATTCTCCCCGCGTGCCGAAGCTCCTGTTCATCAAGAACGGCAAGTGGCAGATTCTGAATGAGACTGCCTTGCCCGGTGTCGTGGTCTTCAAGAGCGATGTGAAGGGGCTCGAGTCCGCATTCGAAGAGGCTCCGTTGAAAAAGCTTCCGAAGGCAATTTATCCGCTCAAGGAAGGCGCCTACGTGTTCGAATTCTCTGCCCCGGGTTTTCTTCCGTTGGTGGATATCGGATCGGTCAAGTCCGGCGAAATTCTCGTGATGCAGCCCAAGCTAATGAAGATTGATTCCTCCAAGGCCGACAAGAAGGTCGAACTTTCGATGGATGAAGCTTCTGTCAAGGCGGCCAAGAACCTCGAAGAAACGGAAATCCTCTATGACAAGTTCATCGCCGAACTGCAGAAGGTCGTGGATATCCTGGATACGAACGCTTTTGCGAAGGGCTATCCCCAGGTCAAGCCTGCTGTGGCGGTTGGCCTCTACGAAGGCGATGCTACTTATGAAAATTACAGGTCCGCTTATGAAGGCGTGCGTCTTAGGGCGAAAGAAGCGTGGCGCAATTCCCACATGAAGGGCGTTAGCGAAATCAATACGGCCTTCAAGAAAAAGCTCGACAGCTTGCAGGCGCTCCCGCTCCGTGGAACGATGGCTCCTGTTTCCTTTGAGCCCGTCCGTGAAAGGGTGGTCGAAGGGGAAGGCGTCGATTCTGCGTCGGCACCCATGAAAGAAGTCAAGTTCAAGTTCGGCCAGGATGGCCAGCGCTTCGACGTGATGTGGAAGGGAACGGCCAAGGGCATGAATGCTGACAGTCTCTATTCCCTCTTCCAGAACCATGCGGGCGAAGTCAAGGTGTTTATAAGCCTCAAGCAGAACAAGCCGGTGTGGATCCGTAAGGACGGCGTGATTACTGGCCGCCACCATTACCGCTACACTCGCATCGAGTTCGAATACAATGGCCAGAACCTGGTGGGACTGGGCGACTTCATCTTGCCGGAATATATCGTGGACGAACCGGAGGTGCAGGAATGGCTGAACCAGTATGATGCGGACGATATTGCTCTCCAGCAGAAGACCGCCGCCGAAGCGAAGGCGAAGGCTGTCGCCGCGCAGCAGAAGAACGATACCGTCTATGCGAAGGATGTCGATATGCCGGGCTTCAGCAAGATGAGCATTCCGCGCATTATCCGCGACAACACCTACGGCGCGGTCGCTCTGATTGATTCGGGTTCCTTCCGCTACAAGGGCCGCGTAGTCAAGATGTCCCCGTTCGCTATCATGACGACCGAGATGAGCCAGCAGCTCTTCGACCAGACCATGCTCCGCGAACCGGATACGACCAAGCATATCAAGAACCGCTCTGTCTACAAGAATCCTTCGAAGCCGGTCCACAATATCACGTGGGATGATGCTCGTGCTACATGCAAGATGCTTGGCGGTGACCTGCCGACGGAAGCCCAGTGGGAATTTGCCGGCCGTGCCGACAATAACGAAGGCGCCATCTGGGTCCTGGACGAGGACGGCGATGTCGGCGATTACGCCATCTACCGCGAGAATTCGTACAAGATGGGCAAGAAGAGCCCAGCCTACGGCCCGCAGCCTGTCGCATCGAAGAAGCCGAACGCATGGGGCATCTACGACATGTCCGGAAACGTTGCCGAATGGACCCGCGACAAGTACTTCATGTTCTCGTTCTGGGTGGAATCCTCTAACCCGACGGGTGCGATGATGGGCTCGACCAAGGTTTACAAGGGCGGTTCCTGGAAGGACAAGGAATCGATGCAGAACCTGACGGAAAGCGACGACGAAGACCCGCGCTACTGGTCCGACGCCATCGGGTTCCGCTGCGTATTCCCGAAGAAACTTTTTGAGGGACGCTAATGGCGACTGCCGCTGAAGAACTCAAGAGCGACAAGCGATTCAAGCTATTCCGGAAGATTATCTCGGTTCCCTACCTGCTGGCCCTTCTCGGGTTGCTGATGCCGCTTATGACGGTATCGTGTGGCGACACGCAGGTCATTGCGGAACCGTCGTTCTACGAGATTGCTTCCGGACTCGACATGCATGAAGCGCTGAAGGAGCCTGCCAAGGGTTACCTTGAGAAGATGGAACAGAGCAACCCGAAGTCCCTGGAAAGGTTTAAGGAATCGCTCCCCGGTTTCCCGCAGCTGGAACCGGTTCCGCATCTGTTCGGGATAGTTGGCGCGTTGGTGCTCGCGGCTGCCTTTGCCTGGTTTACGGCGCTTGGCTCACTGACAATGGGCATGCTCTCGATGTTTGCGCTATGGGCGTTCTTCTCGCAGATAGGGCGCGCCTGTGTCAATATGGGCATGCAGGTTCTGCATGTGGAGCCGGGCGCTGGAATCTATGCTGCGTCCGTGCTGATTCTCATCGGAACGGCGATGAACCTCGCCGCAATCATCCGCCCGATTATCGTAGAATTCAAAGCGAAAAGAAAATAGGGAAGGCTCCGCCCTCCCTAAGACCCTCCTAAAACACGAAAAAAATTTCGGCAAGCAAGCTTACCTCACGCATACGAGAACGTATGCGAAAAAGCTTTGCGCGACTTATCTTAGTTACACGTTAAACAGGAAGTACATGATGTCGCCATCCTGTACCAGGTAGTCCTTGCCTTCGGTGCGGACGAGGCCCGCTTCTTTGGCGGCGTTCCAGCTGCCGTGCTTGAGGAAGTCCGCATAGCTGAGTGTTTCTGCACGGATGAAGCCGCGTTCGAAGTCGGTGTGGATGACGCCTGCGCACTGTGGGGCCTTGTAGCCAGCATGGAACGTCCAGGCGCGGCATTCCTTTTCACCCGCGGTGAAGAACGTGCGGAGGCCCAGGATTTCGTAGCCCTTGCGCACTACGGCGTCGAGGCCGGATTCCTTCATGCCGAGTTCCTTCAGGAATTCGGCCTTGTCTGCAGGTTCCATCGCGGAAAGTTCTTCTTCAATCTTGCCGCTGATGACGATGACTTCGTGGCCGTTTGCGGCGGCGTATTCCTTGAGCTTGTCCACGTAGGCGTTTCCGGTGAGGATGTCGTCTTCCTTCACGTTGGCGCAGTAGAAGAGCGGTTTTGCGGTGAGGAGCGCAAGGTCCTTGACGATGAGCTCCATCTCGTCGCTGTCGTGCATCACGGTGCGTGCGGCCTTGCCTTCTTCCATGGTCTTCTTCAAAAGTTCGCAGGCGGCGAGGCGAGCCTTCGCTTCGGCGTTGCCGGTGCGGGCGCCCTTCGCTTCGGTAGAAAGGCGCTTCTCGACGGTGTCGAGGTCCTTGAGGATGAGCTCGGTCTCGATGACTTCTACGTCGCGCACCGGGTCCACGGAACCGCTCACGTGCACGATGTTCTCGTCGTCGAAGCAGCGGATGACTTCCATGATGGCTTCGCATTCGCGGATGTGGGTGAGGAACTGGTTGCCGAGGCCTTCGCCCTGGGCGGCCCCCTTCACGAGGCCGGCGATGTCCACGAATTCAGTGACGGCGGGGACGATGGACTTCGGGTTGTAGACCTTCACGAGTTCGTCGAGGCGGCTGTCCGGGACGCTCACCATGCCTACGTTCGGCTCGATAGTGCAGAAGGGGTAGTTCGCGGCTTCGGCGCCGGCGTTGGTGATTGCGTTAAAGATGGTGGACTTGCCTACGTTCGGGAGGCCTACGATACCGCATTTGAAACCCATGGTAAACTCCGATTGAAAATGCACGGAAAAACCCGCGCTCTTTGAACGCGGGTAAATTTAGAAAAAAGCGAGCTGCAGGGTGGCTCTAGAATGCAAGCGCCACGGCGATTCCACCCTGTTCTGTGGGGACGAGCTTAAGGCGGAGCGATGTTTCCGAAATGCCGATTCCCTTGTTGTAGAGGTCGATGGCGTCGTGCATGTAGCCGTCTGCGATATGCGAGAGCAGAAGCGAGATTCCTATGACTCCGGCACCGCCGAGGGTGAGGTACATGCCGAGGTCTCCGTCTCCCCAGATCCATTCTACGACTCCGTATCCCAGTGCAGCGCCGCCTGCATAGGCAAGCACCAGGCCCGGATAGTAGAATCCCATGGCAGTGCTGTAGGCGCTTGAAGATTCTTCTTTCGACTTTATGGCGTTGATGGCGACATCGGCGTCGACAATCTGTTCGCCCATAAACCAATTCCTGTCATGGAAGGAAAGCTTCTTGCCTGCGATGGAGGGGGATAATTTGACATCTCCGTCATCTGCGAACGCATTGCCGAAGAGCGCGAAAATGAACAGAAATAGAGCTATGGATTTGAACTTCACGTTTTGTCTCCTTTTTTACCCCAATGAGGGTGTTTGTGCTTACAATATAGTAAACCCCCGGCGATTATGCCGAGGTTTTTGCGTTGCTTTATGTTGTTTGCTTTTATCGCAGGTCGTCGCGGTTGATACCGTAGACGCGGACGTTGTCGAGCCAGAGGTTGGAGCCGTTGTACATGAACACGGTGAAGTTCGTTATCTTGTTGCGCGTGATGTCCCAGCCGTGGTAATCGCGGAGCTTGTAGGTAAAGTCTTCGGGGTGCAGCACGAGCCTCTGCCAGTTCGATTTGGCTTCGCCCTTGTACGAGGCCTTGTAGTTGAGATCTTCGTCGAGGGATTCGAGGATGACTTCGAATTCACAGTCGCCGCGCAGCCATACGACTACGGAATCCATGCGGCTCCAGTCGTGCGGGTGACGGGTGAGGCGCGTGCCGAAGACGACGATGTCCGGGTATTCGACATCGTATTCGATATGCATCACCTTGCCGGAACGGCCCTTTGTATCGCTTTGGAGAACGCTCAGGGAGTTGAGGAACGAAGTCGTTACGGAATCGGTCAGCGAATCCTTCTTGTGGAATTGGATGTACCAGTTGTCCCTTGTCAGGGGGGCGGGAAGGTCGCTGCGGATGGTCCCGCTGTCGAAATGGAATATCTCGACGGTATTGAGGTCGTACCACAGCGAATCGCTGATGTCCCTCCAGATATCGGCGGGCTCCCTGTCGCTCGGATCGGTGTTGCCCCATTCGAGCGTCCAGGTGTCGGAAGTGTCCTTCAGGTTCTCGAGACGGATGTTGACGGTCGCGCTCTTGATGGATGCATCCCAGCCGTTGACTTCCATTTCGACTTCGGCTCCGTTGCTTGCGTAAAGCCGCAGGTCGCTGCCGTCTTCGCTTGCTTCGGCAAACTTGAAGTTCGTGGAATCGAGCCGGAGGACAAGCACGTAGGGGGCTTTAATCGGGCGCATCCAGTCGGAGACGAGGTCGACGGGCTTGAACTTCATGGAATGGACGTAGCCCTTCTTTGCCGGGGAGAGCACATGGCCGACATGGGTTGTCTCGTCGGAGACGACGGATACGTTCGCGTCGGCGATGCATTCGTTGCTTTCTGGACTCCACGACTTGAGCGAAAGCTTGCCGGCAGGGAGCGAATCGAACTGGAAGAATCCGAGTGAATCCGTCTTCTGGATACGGCCGATGCCTTCCACGTTGACCCAGGCGTGAGTCGCGTTTTCGGGAAGCGAAATCCATCCCTTGATGGCGCCGCGCTTGCGGAGGTTCGCCTTGGAAAGGGTGTAGTTCTTGGTGAGGCTGTTCAGCGTGTACTGGAACACCGCGGCGGAATCGCCCTTCTCGATTTGGATGGTGTAGGAGCCTTCCTTGTGGTTCTCGATAAAAATCTTGCCGAGGTTGTCCGTCTCGCCGATGTAGGCGTAGTCTTCAGAATGGATGGTTTCCGTAGAATCGGTGACGAACCAGCTGGGTAGAACCTTGTAGGAGGCCTTTTCTGCCTTGTCCGTGCCGCTAAATACCTGGATGGAGACGGTGCCGCCTTCTTCCTTGGCTATTGCGTTTTCGGTTTCTGTCGTGCTGCCGGCGGTGCCGGAGTTTGTGCAGGCCGCGAAAAACGCAAGGGGAGCCGCTAATAATATTTTCGACGCGAACTTCATTATTTTGTTTTCTTCTTATTGAAGGCTACGGGGAACAGGGCGAGGTTCATCTGCAACACGCGGGTTGGCTTGCCGCACTTGTCGACCCGGATCTGGACGTCCTTGCGGAATTCCTGGATCATGGCCTTGATGTCTTCGAAACCCTGTTGGTCCACAGCCATTGTAAGTGTAGAAATATCTCTGTCGGCCGGGTCGATGGTGTTGAGGGAACGGGCGCCAATTTGCATGACGTTGGCCTGGAACTGGCGTATGGCCTGCGCCCTCTGCTCTCCGGCGATGTTGATATGGGCGTCGGCGAGTTTCACGCGGCCGTTCCCGAGGTCCTGTATGAATCCGAGTTCGTTCAGGATATCGATGCTTTCCTGGACTTTATCCTCCTCGATGGAGGGTTCAAGGCTTTCGGAAATCTCCTTCGCGTCGACCTTGCCCTGGTTCACCTCGATGAGGGCGCGGATGACGGGGGTCCACCAGTCGCTCAGGTATTTCTGTTCCTTGTCGGCGAGGCTGTGCGTCTTGACATCGCGCAGCAGGAAGGCCTTTGCAAGGATTTCGGTCTTTGTCTTTTCGGATTTGGTGCGGGATGCGGCGAGGAGTAAGTCGAAGTAGCGTGCGGCACGGCCGGTAAGGCCCAAAATTCTCTTGACGGCGGGAACACAGCGGACGGGGAGGTTTCTCTTTTTTTCGACGATGCAGAAGACGTGGCTCGCGTTGAGGCCGATGGCCTGCCCGAGTACGCTATAGGAATACCGGCCGTTGCCGTTCTTCTTTTCGAGATAGAAATCCCGAATGATGTCACGGTAATCTGTGTAGTCGTATATGGTCATGTTGCTGTCCCAAGGCCACGGGAAGTGGCCGTTTGTAAAAAAATATATATTTTGGACAGGGCGGTTTTCCCGAAATGAAAAATTTAATCGTTACCTTTTTGTCAATGCTTTTGCTCTATGCGGGCTGGCGTTTTTTTGAGGCGCAGAGGGCCGAGAAATTCGAGTTCGAGCGTAGGGAAGCTCTCGTCCGTAACGCCACGGAATGCCTGGAATCGGAGAATTGGGAATGTGCGGAGAAGAGCGTCCGAGCCCTTTTGTGTGATGATCCTCACGATTCGAACCTGCAACTCCACCTGGCGGGCATCCTGTACGAGCAGGAAAGGTACGAGGAATGTATCCGCTATGTCGACAGCATCGGGACAAAAACCCCCGATTTCGATTTCCTGAAGAAAAAGTCGGCGCAGCTCATACGCGAAATGGAAGAACTCGGAATAGAGCGCTCGATGCATTTCCGCGTAGAATTCGAGGGTCATCCTTCGAAAAGCGATGTGATGGAAGCGCTTGCGGTTCTCGAAGTCGCCTATGATTCCCTCTGCCGCCTGTTTGATTTTAGGCCCCAGAACAAGATGAGCCTCGTGCTTTACAGGTCGAACGAGTACCAGGGCATGGGGCCGCGGCCCGAATGGGTTGGCGCGGTTTACGATGGAAAGCTCCGTGTACCCGTAGAGATGATGCGTTACCGCGAAATATACCGTCCGGTTCTTTTCCATGAACTCACGCATTCCTTTGTGCGGGCGATGACGCATGCCAAGGTGCCCTTGTGGATCAACGAGGGCATAGCGCAGGTTATAGACGGCTCGCGGACGGGGAATCCACGTCCGGCTGGGGGGATTCCTTCGAAGGAAGCCCTCACGGAACCGTTTGTCAAGGAGCCGAATGCCGACGTGGCCAATCGTCTGTACTGGTATTCGCAAAAAATGGTGGAACGCATGCTTTCGCGGAATGCGGACTTCTCGCATTTCAAGATGTTTGTCAAGAGCCTGCGCACGATGAGTGTCGACGAGGCCCTGCAAAAGTTCTACGGCGTTGATACGGACTTGCTGATAAAAGAGGTGATGTGATGGCGAAGAAGAGGATAGTTGTCCTTACGACGGGCGGAACGATTGCGGGCGTCGGCGAGAGCGGCAAGGATACGGGATACGTTTCTGGCCAGATTCCGGGCGAAACCCTGGTGGCCTCCGTGCCGGAACTTTTGGAATATGCGGACGTGCGGGTCGAAGAAATCTGCAATGTCAATTCCGACGATATTACAGACAAAATATGGATTTCGCTTGCAAACCGCGTGAAGGAACTGCAGGAAGACGATGCGGTCGATGGAATCGTGATAACGCATGGGACCGACACGATGGACGAGACGGCCTATTTCCTGAGTCTCACCGTCAAGTGCGAAAAGGCGGTTGTCCTGACGGGAGCGATGAAACCTTCGACGGCGAAGAATCCGGATGGCCCTGCGAATCTCCTTGGTGCCGTGCGTGCTGCAGCCGGTTTTGCCGTGGATGACGACCCTCCCGAAAACAAGGTGTGGGTCTATTTCGGTGGCGAACTTTTCGATGCCCGCAGCGTGCAGAAGTGCAGCGCGAGCGCCATGAATCCCATGGGCGTGAACTATCCCGGCGAAGGTTCCAACTGGAATGCGCTCAAGGAACAGAATTTTTTCGATGTCTCCGGGCTCGATTCGCTCCCGCGCGTGAACGTCGTGTATTTCTCTGTGGATGCGAACCCGAAAATCCTCCTGTATGCATCTAGCGTTTCGGACGGGCTCGTGATTGCGGGTGCGGGGTCGGGCGAGTTCAGCCGTGGCTGGGCGGAAGCCCTGTCCGGCATCGATATCCCCGTGGTGGTCTCGACGCGGATCCACCACGGGCTCGTTACGCTTAACGAGCGCCTGGCCCCAGGCCGGATATGTGCCGGACGGCTCCCGCCGCAAAAGGCCGCAGTCCTTTTGCGCCTCGCCCTGACTGTGACGGACAGGGTGAGTGACTTGCGGCGGATTTTCTCCCTGTAGCTTTTTTTGTTATTTTGATGAAGATGAAACGTTTTTTTGCTTTGTTTGTTATCTGTTCGCTTGTGGGTTGTGCCGGCCTTCGCGACGATGCCCGCGGCGGCTCCGGTGACGGAGATTCCGGCATGCGGGATGCGCCGTGCGAGGAATGCGGGACCCGTGGCGAAATCGAACTCAAGATCAGCGACGAAAAGTCGTATCGCGAATGGAACGGCATTGCCTATTCGCGCCTGGATTCTTCGGCGGTCGTGGGGGTGCTCCCGACGCTCAAGGTGGTGGCGAAACGTCCGGATGATTGCCGCATGTGCCACAGCTTTAGCGCAGATGCACTCGATTTCGACCTTGCGCATGTCGAGGATTCCCTGTTCGCGAAAGCGTTCCCTAAAATGCGGCGAGAACTACTGCTTCCGGGGATGAGGCTGCCCGATGCCGACTCTCTCTATCTGGACACGTTGTCGTTCCGCTTGCTGAAAAGCGTCTTCGCCGATGGGAAGCCGCTTTCGGATATGGCTCCCTGGGTGTCGCGAGACAGCGTAGAGCAGGATTTGCAGCGCGAGGTCCCTGCCAAGCTCAAAAACCTGTTGAACGATATCGCATCCCGCTACGAAATCAGGTATGTCACCATGCCGATTTACCTCAAGGTTGAAATGCTTCCCGATTTGGGCAAGAAGGGCGGCTTTACCTGGGAAATCCTCTGGACCATGTGGGATGTGCGGTATGGGGAGCTTGTTTTCTTGACGTATTCGCAATTTACGGCAGCAACGACAAGCCGGGTCGCTCCCGAGAAGGAATGGTCTCGCCCCTTTGCACCTCGCCTGTGGAAGATGTTCAGCACGGATGTGGGCAAACTCGAAAATCACTAGCGACTTTTTTCTATCTTGCAAATTATGAATACCGCTTTTTACGTTTTCATGAAGCTTTTGCCGAAGAACGCCGCGAGCCGCGCCTTCGGTGTCTTTACGCGCCTCCGCATTCCCGTTTTCTCGAAGCTTGCGCGCAACGCCTTTGCCGCTTACTACAAGCTGAACATGGAGGAATCGGAATACCCGATTTCGCATTACAGGAATATTGGCGAACTTTTCATCCGCAGGCTCAAACCCGGCATGCGTCCGATTGCGGATTCCGAGATTGTCTCGCCTGTCGATGGCGTCCTTTCGCAGACCGCCACTTTCGATGAGAAACAGGAACTGATTCAGGCGAAGGGCAAGACCTATACGCTCAAGGATTTGCTCCGCGACGAAGAAATGGCGAAACGTTTTGAGGGCGGCGCCTTTGCTACGATTTACCTCGCTCCGTTCAACTACCACCGCATCCATAGTCCCGTGAAGGGGGAAGTGGTGGGGGCGAGCTACTGTCCCGGGACGCTCTGGCCGGTGAATGTCGGGAGCGTGGAACGAGTGGAAGGCCTCTTCTGCATCAACGAACGCCTCACGAGCCACATCCGCCTGGACGACGGTTCCGAGATGCTCGTGGTGAAGGTGGGTGCAACCAACGTGGGCCGCATCGGGGTCGCCTATACTGACGACCTCCTGGTGAACGCGGGCAAGCTTCCCAGGGACTGCAAACGCTACGACTGGAATCCGCCTCAAAAAATCGAGGTGGAAAAAGGTGGCGAGTTGGGCCGATTCGAGATGGGTAGCACCGTGATTCTCGTGGTGGACAAGAAAATCCGCGAAAGGAACCCGGGCCTTTTCCAGAGCCGCGTGGGTATGGCGGTCAAGGTGGGCGAGGCACTCTAATGGTTTCGGCGAGGCGGTTTGCAAGCGACGAGCCTGCGCTTTTCAAGTCGACCGTCGATTTTATACGACATTTCAGCAAAGTCCCCGATCCGGTTGTCGCCGTTTCGTCTAGGGAATCCGACGTCTCGGCCAAAATTGCGTGGACGCTTTTGGGGACGACTTTGTTCCAGGGAATCGATTATCCGGCGTTTGTCTCGGTTCTCTCGGCGCTACAGAAGCAGTTCCCGGGCGACCGCCTTTGGAATCTCCCTGTGCCGAGTGTCAAGGAAATTCAGTCGTGCGCGGAATCTGCCCTCGAAGGCTACGAATGGAAACTCTTGCCGGATGTTCCCGGAATTTTCTGGAGTGTCGGGCTCTTTGTGCGTCGTCACGGCAACATGCTGGAGTGGCTCAATTCCAGAACCCCCGAGGGAATATGGCGCGATCTCGGTGAAATTTATTTTGTTGGAAAAGGAAACCCGAGGCCGAAGGCCTGTGCCGCCATCTACCGTCTGCTGATTCCCGCTCCGATTGGCCTGGGGCTTGGTTGCGCATCTCCCAAACGTCCGGCGCCCCTCCCCTTGACGATGGGGGCGAGGCGTTTCCTTGCGATGCTGGGGCCTGCTCGGGACGATTCTTTTGCGGACCTGGAACCGGAAAAAAAGCAGAAGATGCTGGACGATTATTGCAAGATCCTTAGTCCGGATTGCCCCTATGTGGCAGCGCATGCGCTCCAGTTCTACCTGGAATGGGGAAAAAACGACTTTATTTGTCGCGAGTCGACGTGCCGGTGCGCAAAATGCCCTCTCTATGAACATTGCAACAATGCGGTTCGGCATGACTAGATCCTTCAATTCTAAATTTAACGTCATGAATTGCCGGGTCTCTCGCCTTTGCCTGCTTGCCGCTTTCGCCTTCGTGGCGATGGCTGTTTGCGCATGCAAGGAAAAGGAAGTCCCGCCGCTGGACCATGCCTCGATTCTTTATAAGAACATTCGTCCGTCGCATGTGAACGTGAACGAAAATCCGGTGGGTGAGAACATCCCTTCGCTTGTGAAGCGGGTGGACTTTAGCTATCCGGTAATGCCGGGCGATACGCTCGATGTGTCTATTCTCGAATTCAAGAGCGATGTCTATGCGATGGATTATTACACCAACAGCGGTCGTTTCCAGGGGATTGTTCCAATCCTCCGCGGCTCGTTCTTGGAACAAAGTATTCGCTCCGACGCTCGCATTTTCATATTCCGTCACGATAGCTTCCGCCGGTACGAAAGGAGCGACCTCGAACAGTATGTCCGCAATTTCCCCGGCTATCGCGGCGGGTTCCCGCAGGAATTCCTGAGCCTGCCCTTCGAACATCGCGAGGCGGGACGGACTTCGATCCAGACGCAGAATTTCTTGGGCGTCAAGTCGTATTTCCCGGTTCTGGTGCAGAGTTATCGCGATGCGAATTTGCAGTGGAACGTTGCGCGAAGCTGGGAACAGGTGGATTCCGATACCTATGACCGGTGGGCTGCGCAACTGAAAAAGGTTGAACCCAAGGGCGTTGTCCGCGATGTGGAAAATACTTACTTCAACGCCGGCGAAGGAGTGAACGGCATCGCATCGCGTCTACCTGGTGGGCGAATCGTTGTCGTGTGGGGCTACCTTGGCTGGTTTGACCTGGAACGTCGCTTTTTCACGGCGAGCGACCGCATTTATGAAGCCAGGTTCTAATCTTTAATCTATATTAAAAATATGGCTATTGAAAAACTTGCAGAAACTCTTTTGGAAAAGCTCCGTTTCATCACTAAGGCAGAAACGGTTATCGGTAACCCCATCCAGGCCGGTGAATCTACCGTTGTGCCCGTGAGCCGCGTGTCCGTGGGCTTCGGTTTTGGCGGTCACCAGTCCAAGGGCGATACGTCCGCTTCCGGCGGTGGCGCTTCGGTCGAACCGGTCGCCTTCCTCGTCATCAAGGGCGACGATGTGCGCGTGATGCCCATCAGCAAGGACAGCTCGCTTGTGTCGAAGGTCATGGACATCGTTCCCGACGTCGTGAACAAATTCAAGAAGTCTGACGCAGAATAAAAAAGACCCTCGCTTTTGCGAGGGTGACGATTAAAACAGCTTGTCATCCCCGTTTGCACGGGGATCTTTTTTTAGCCGAGAACCTTCTTTTCGAAGTCGCCGAGGCAGTCAACGAGGGCCTGCACGCCTTCGACCGGCATCGCGTTGTAGATGGATGCGCGGAAGCCACCCACGGAGCGGTGACCCTTGAGCTGCTGCAGACCGCGAGCCTTTGCGAATTCGAGGAATTCCTTGGCGAGATCGTCAGCCTTGTCGGCGGCAACCACGTCCTTGTTGAACACGAACGGAACGTTCATGATGGAACGGTCTTCCTTGGCAGCGGTACCGACGAACACCTTGGAATTGTCGAGGGCGCTGTAAAGGAGAGCAGCCTTGGAACGGTTCACCTTTTCGATAGCTTCGACACCACCGAATTCCTTGAGCCACTTGAGGGTGCGGTTCATCACGTACACGGCGAATACCGGAGGCGTGTTGAACATGTTGGCAGCGTCGATGTGGGTCTGGAAGTTGAGCATCGTCGGGATGGTGCGGTTCACCTTGCCGAGGAGGCCCTTCTTGATAATCGTCACGGTCACGCCAGCACAGCTGATGTTCTTCTGGGCGCCGCCGTACACAACGCCGAAGTCGGACACGTTGATCTTACGGGCGAGGAAGTCGGAACTCACGTCAGCCATGAGGAAGCCGGACTTCGGCTTCGGGAAGTTGTGCCATTCGGTACCGTAGATGGTGTTGTTGGCAGTCACGTGGAGGTAGGTCGCGTTGTCGGAAAGCTTCAGGTTCTTGTCGATGCGGCTGTAGGTTTCGGACTTGGTGTCGCAAGCGGCGAGAGCGTTACCGAACTGCTTGGCTTCCTTGTAAGCCTTGTTTGCCCAAACGCCAGTCAGAGCGTAGTCTGCTGTAGCGTCCTGGTTCAAGAAGTTCATCGGGAGCATGCAGAACAGAAGGGAGCAACCACCACCGAGGAAAACGATGTCGTAGTCTTCAGGGATGCCCATCAATTCACGGAGGTACTGTTCCGTCTGGGCGAACATGTTTTCAATCGGCTTTGAACGGTGACTCATGGAGAGAATGCTGATGCCGCTGTTTTCGAAGTCGATGCATGCAGCAGATGCTTCCTTGAGTGCCTGTTCGGGCAGGACAGACGGTCCTGCGCTAAAGTTATAGACTTTATTTGCCATGGTTGTGTTCCTTTTTGTTTTGCCCCGCATGGTTTACGGGGACTCTTAAATTACGCGCGTAAAAATAGCAAAATGCGCCATGCTCGGCAATGGTCTGCAGATGCTTCCTGTCGCCTCTATTTTCCCTTTATCTCTATTTGCGAAATTGTCGCGGCGACTGCCGAAACGCCCCCGATAAAGGCCGCGATAAAGGTCCCGCAGAACAGGTATAGCGGCAGGGAATAGATGGCCCCGTTCGCAACAGCCAGGTACTTCAGTTCGCTCGTGCCCTTGAGGCTGTCCTTGACGGAGTAACGCCAGCGCTCGAAGGTGTAGTCCATGAAGCCGCTCCCGAAGTAGTAGGCGTTGATGATGAAAATCAGGCAAATCGAGATTACGCTCCCGACGACGGGAATCAGGTTCAGGAGGAGGCAGAGTGCGGTCAGGACCAGCTGCTTCGCCGTGTTCCGGAGGGCGATGAGCAGAGCCCTCCAGATATCTTTCAGGGTCTGCTTCGCGTCGAACGGGAACTCGTTGCCGGTGAGGATGGTTTCGGCCTTTTCCGAAAGCATCGTGTAGATGGGCGACATCAGGACGTTCACAATGGTGCCGCCGATGAAAATGAAGACGATGAAGAATATGATGGGGAGGACAATCTTGATGGCGACCATGCCGGCCTGTATCCAGCCGTTCATGTTCTCGGTGTGTCGTTCGATGGTGCCGTTGATCCAGTCGCCGATACCGAATCCCGCGAAAATGAGCGCGACAACCACAATGATGTTGAAAACGACGGGCAGCACCAGGTACTTGGTGAGCTTGTTTGTCCATATCAGGCGGAGCGCCTTGGGGTATGCGACGAGCCCGCTTACAATCTGTTCCTTTATTCGAATCATTCCTTGCTTTTTCCCTTACAAAAAATGCCCCGCAGTGCGGGGCGAAAAGGTGTCTTTTGTGGCCTACACGCCGAGGGCTTCGATGGCGGCCTTGTACTTCTTGAGGCGGAACTTCGTCTTGAGTTCGCGTCGTTCCTGCCTGTGGATGTACTTGTCTTCCATGAGCACGTTCAAGATGGCGCTCTTGGCTTTTGCTGCGACGGGATTGTCCTTGAGGGTTTCCACGAAGCGCACAAAGTCCTTCTCGCGGGCGTCGTAAGTCGCGTCTTCTGCGGGTACGCCCTTTTCCATGAGCCTGCAGCTGTACTCGTCAATCCAGCCCTGGTTCTTGTGGTAGGTCATCTTCTGGATAAGTTCGACCATGTCTGCCGGAACGCCCATCGCGATGACTTCTTCGGGGGTCTTCTTGGTGGCGCCCGTAATCAGGTCCTGCAGAATCGCAAGAACCTGCACGTCTTCGGATTCGCCCTTGTTCTTGAGGTAATCCGCAACGTTCTGGAGAAAGTCAATGTAGGGGCCGCCGGCCTTGTCCTTCTGGTCTTTGTGGACTTCGGCGGCAATCTTGTAGGCGTCTGCGTAAGAGAGCATGTTTGTTCCTTGTGATAAAAAACTTGTTTGCCCGGTGGGCTCTAGCACAATATATATAAAATGAACCGGAGAGTTTGTTGCGTTATCGTCCAAAATGGAATGATTGTCAGATTTCTTCCATTTTTAGCGGTTTGCCGGAGAACGTCTTCACGTAAATCTCGTTAGTGATGTTGCCCTTCCAGTTTTCGGGAACCTTGGATTCTTCGAGGAATTTGCCGATATCCTCGATAGCACCGGCAAGTCCGCCTTCTTCCTGGAGGGGAATGTTTTCGGTAGAACGGGTCTTGCTGAGACTGAGAGCCGTGTTCAAAACAAGGACGCTCTTGAGTTGTGCTAAAGCCTGGGTCTGGGCCTTGATGGCGTCTGTCTGGGCGTTTATCGCATCCAGGAAAAGGCGGAATTGTTCGTCGGTCATCTGATTGTCCTTTGGAGGGTATTTCCTTCCTTAATATAGCATAAAGGCAGGAAAAGAGGACAATTTTTTAGGCAAAATTCTTCCCGAGAATAGCGGAAACGTTCTTCAGGATGCCTTCGGCCACGTCGGGCTTGTTCATCGAGTAAACGTGCACGTTTGTAATCCCGTTGGCATACAGGTCGATAATCTGGTCGCTCGCGTAGATGATGCCCGCCTGCTTCATGGCCTCGGGGTCGCTCCCGAACTTGTCGACCAGCGACTTGAAGCGCTGCGGCATGAAGGAGCCCGATAGCTTGATGGCGCGTTCCACCTGGTTTGCGTTCGTGATGGGCATGATGCCCGGAAGCACGGGGCAGTTCACGCCCGCATCGCGCAACTTGTAGAGGAAACTGAAGAACAGGTTGTTGTCGAAAACCATCTGTGTGGTGAGAAAATCCGCGCCTGCGTCGACCTTTTCCTTGAGGTGCTTGATGTCTTCGGCCTGGTTTGCGCTTTCGGGGTGCTTTTCGGGGTAGCAGGCGGCACCGATGCAGAAGTCGGCGTCGGCAGCCTTGAGTTCGCGGATGAGTTCGACGGCGTAGTGGTAGTCGCAGTTGTCGCGGCCCTTCTCGATGAGTTCGGGAGTGAGGTCGCCGCGGAGCGCCATCACGTTCTTGATGCCCGCTGCCTTCATGTCCTCGATGCGCTGGTGGACCGTTTCCTTGCTGCTCGAGACGCATGTGAGGTGGGCGAGCATCGGGATGTTGAACTTTTCCTTGAGGTTCTTTGCGATGTCGAGGGTGAAATGGCTTACGCCACCGCCTGCGCCGTAGGTGACGCTCATGAATGCGGGGCCGAGTGCCGCGATGGATTCGGTGGCCGCCTTCACGTTTTCGAAGCTCGTCTCTTTCTTGGGCGGGAACACTTCAAACGAAAGGCTCATCTTGTCTTGCTTCAGAATGTCTATAATCTTCATCGTCTCTCCGTGGGGCGGGTCGGACCGGCACCCGAGGTTTATGCAAATATGTTAATACATGCATAAATATATATAGTTTCAATGAAGTTGGCAAGTGGGCGCGTGTAAGTAGGCTATTCTTTTTCCATCTCGTTAATCAGCTGGATATTGTACAGTTTTTGCACCTGTAGAATGTCCAGAATGACGGCGATGCGTTCGTAAGTCGTGCCCTTGTCGATCTTGATGGCGACAGGGGATTTCTTGTTCTGCACCGTGGCGGCCTTTTCGCGGAGTTCGTCGGGAGTGCCGCGCTGGCCGTTGAAGGCAAGTTCCGTCTCGGAAAGTTCGATGTACAGGCCTTCGGGAGTATCGCGCTTGGTTTCGGTCTGAGTTTCGGGCAGAATCAGCTTGAGCACTGATTCGTCTTGCTTGAAGACGGATGTCACCAGAAAGAACACCAGTAGCAAAAAGACGCAGTCGATGAGCGGCGTCATGTCGGGCCGGATTCGGCGTGTGCGCTTGGCCATTTATGCATCCTCGTTTGCGGAATCGGCGCTCTGAGAACGGATGTGGTCCTTTTCTTTGAGAATGCGGCCCAGCTGCAAAAGCACGTCGTTTTCCACATTGTCCTGCTCGGATTCCATGCGGGCGTTCAGGTAGTTGAATGCGATGACATGCGGAATGGCGACCACAAGGCCGATGACGGTCGTGATGAGTGCTAGTTTGATGCCTGTTGCGAATGCACCCGCGTCAGAGAGGCCCGAAACTGCAATGACGCTGAAGGCATTGAAGATTCCGAATACGGTTCCCAAAAGGCCGAGCAGCGGGGAGATGCTTGCGACGTTTTCGATTGTGGTCATGCCCTTCTGTAGAGGCGAAAAGGCGAGCGCGATTTCGGTGCGGATGCTTTCGATGATGATGTGGTGGTCGGTGTTGTGCGTGACAACGCGATGCAGGATCTTCGCCGGAAGGCGCTTGCGGATGCTCCTGTTAAAGAGAATCAGCGAGATGATTTTCCATACGATGATGGAATAACCGACGAAATTCATCGCCACGAGCACGTAGGCGATAACGCCGCCCTGTTGAATAAAGTCTAAGATGTAGTTCATTGTGTTCCTGTTTAATGAAGGTTATACTTGATTGGAATCTCCATTTTCCAGGTGTCCTTGCCAAGTACAGCTGGAATCGGGTCAAACTTGGGCACGGCCTGCACAGCGGCAAGCGCACTTTCGTTCAGTGAAGAATACGGACAGGGCTTTGCCACAACCGCACCGCTGATGCTTCCGTCTTTTGCAACCGTAAACTGCACGCGCACGGTGCCTTCTTGCTTTAGGCGGCGGGCCGTAGCGGGGTAGTCCTTCTGCTTTTCAAAAGCTTTGCTCAGCCCCATCAGATAAGCGCGAGTCACCTTCATCAGCGAATCCTTCGATGGTTTCGGTGGTGGCGGTGGCGGCGGGGGTGGAGGAGGTGCCACGGGCTCGGGAGGCGCTTCGACGACGGGTTCCGCGTCTGTAACCACAATCGGTTCCGACTCTGGCTCGGGTTCAGGTTCTGGCACCGTATCTTGCACAATGTTCGGGATAATTTTCGCGCGGACCACTTTCTTCACGATTTTCTTGACTTCGGGTGGAGGCGGAGGCGGCTGCAAGAGCAAACGCTCCACATGAATCACTTCGGCATCTTCGCGGGTGGTAACCACCTGCGTCCGCTTCAGGAATCCCCAGGCGTAAAAGCCCACGTGCAGCAAAATGGCAACGACAATGCCAATGCAAAATACGCGCCGCATCGTGAATGCGGAATAGGGATTGCGCGGGCGCGATGTCGGTTCAATTTCAAAATTCATCAGGTCTTATTAGAAGTAATACTTCGCTTTCGCCCAGATTTCGCGGTTCTTGTCGTAGCTTGCGAGCTGTCCGCGTTTTCCACCAAAGTGGTCGTACCCAAGTGAAATCATTACTTGGTCGGTGACGGAGTAATCTCCCGAAATACGCGCGTAATAGGCAAGGTTGTCGATGTCGAACATGCCGTAGAGCGAAAGCTTGAGCGTGTTGTTCAGCAGTTCCTTTGAAATACGGAAGGTCATTTCAGAAGAATTCTTTTCGGCGGCCAAGTTGTGCGAATAGTCGGCAATGTACTTGTGTAAATACTGCACCATGAAAGTCCAGTTGTCGCCGGCGTACCAGTCGATTCCACCGAGCGCATTGAACGTGTTCTTGCGGGCGTAATCGAGGTTGCTTGCGTAACCGAGCGCTTCACCGAAGTATTCTGCGATTTCGGCACGAATCACAAATTCTCCGAGGGGCATCGAAAGGTCACCGCCAAACATGGTCATGGTTTCGTGAATGCCATGGATGACAATGGAATCCTTGACGGGGTCGTAGCCTGCGACCGTAACGGGCGACTGGTTATGCGTATGAAGCGCCGAAATGGAGAAATCCAGATTCGAGAGGAAGAACGAAACTCGCGTTCCGAAATCTCCGTTCTTGAATTTGGCATCGGGACCTTCAGGGAAATCGATGCTCGCTTTTTCAGGCAAGTCCGGACGCCAGGGGTTTTCTTCTTGCATGGGCATCTGGAAGTATCGCGGTACAGGCACGTAAACGATTTCGGCATTCACGCGTTCGCCGGGGTACTTGATGCGAAAACCGTCGACAGCCATGCGCATGTCATCGTAATCACTCGACATGAATTCGGTGTAGTCTACAGGCGAAATCAGGTCGGTGACGCGAAGCCCATCGGCGACGCCCCACACCACAATCTGGCGGCCTGCCTTGATTTCCACGAAGTCATTCTGGTAGTTAAAATACGCTTCTTGCAACTGCACGCCGGTGCGGTCTTCGAGAATGCTGTTGTGCACGCCATTCAGACTTGCAAACAGGTATGCGTTCTCGTAATCCACGCGGAGTTCCGCACGCAGGCGCGTCCGCGACGTGGTAAAATCGTGCGGATGCTGCGTCTGCACGGCGTGATACGTGTCCACGAACCCGTTGAATTGAAACGGGCTTTCTTGGGCGACAGCGGCCGTCGCCGCCACCCCAATCGCTAACCACCAGATTTTAGACATTGTTACAATCCTCGTTCCAATCTCGGCACGGTGAATGTCTTCGCATCCAGCGGGATGTTGAACTTGATGTCGCCGAATTCAAGGAGCGTCTTGTGGTTGGTCTGAACGTTTTCCATGCTCATCTTGGCGATAGACCAGAATCCGTCTACCTGAACCACGTTTTCGACCTTCAGCGCGCGGTGCAACTTGCCGAGCTTGTCGTAGTATTCCACCTTGGCGGCAATCAGGCAGTCCTTGCGAATCCAGGAAATTTTCTTCGAGAAAATTTCGTCGCCCTTTTTCGGCACGGATTCAACTACCCAGCAATCGATTCCGTCTACCTTTTCTTCGCGGAGGAGCTTGTGGGTGTCTTCGTCGATGTTGCGCTGGCCCACGTCGTCGTAAGTGAAGTCGGAACCCATGAAGTAATCCGTCTTGGAGCTCTTTCCGCTAATGCGGCGCGTCTTTTTCATGGCGGGCAGGTAAAGCCACTTGTCGTCATCCTTGTTGATGTCGTCGTAATCGACCGTCAGGAATCCCGTGCCCTTCACGTCGTTGGGGTAGCGGAAGAACATAATTTGCTTGGTATCTTTGCCCACATCCATTGCGAACGAGGTAATCTTGCGTTCGCGCTTGGCTCCGCTCTTGTTGATGAGTGTCATCGAGAGTTCGGAACTGCGTGTGTCGCCATCGGGGCGGTCGTGCACTTTTTGCACAATGTCGCGGCCGGTCAATGTTTCTGCGCTCACCATGGCGCTCAAGGCGACAATAATTGTCGCGGCTGTTTTTGCGAATTTCATATTCATATTTTTCTCCTATTTTCCAAAAATCTTGAATTTCTTGATTAAAAGCGGTGTCACGAAGAGGTCTGCGAGCAGTGCCGAGACAAGACCCACGAACACCACGAAACCGAAGTTGAACATCTGCGTTGCGGCTGAGGTGGTAAAGCCCGCAAAGGTCGCCACCATGATAATCGTCGTCATCACGAGAGCCGGGCCCGCCGTGCGGAACACATTGAGAATCGATTCGCGGTAATCGTGGGTGCGGTCAAATTCCACATGCCCGTGGTTAATGAAGTGAATCGTGTCGTCAACGGAAAGGCCGATAATCATCGGGATGAGTGTTGCGGTCATCATGTCAAGCGGAATGTCCGTAAGCCCGAGGTAACCGCCCACGAAAATACCAGGCGCAATGTTTGGAATCATGCCGATAAGGCCCGTGCGAATGCTGCCGAAGACAATCATCAAAAGGACAGCCACAATGACTACAGAAATCAGGAACGAAGTCATCTGGCCCACTTCCAGGTACTGCTGCATGGCGGTGAATTGCGGCAAGTTACCCACGGCAGTCACCTTCGCGTCCGGGAAAAGCTTGCTTGCGTATGCCTGCAAGTCTTCCAGTTCCTTCTGGAGCTCATTAGAGTTGTAGCTTGAAATTTCGACCATCAAACGGAGCTTTCTGTAATCGTAATCCATCCAGTAAGTTGCTTCGCTGCCGCCCGCGTTTTCGTAGAGCAAAAGCAACTGCGCGACTTCTTCTTCTGTTTCGGGAATTGCGTATTTGTCCTGACGATTTTCGTTCAGCGTGCGGTCCAAATCCTTGACGATATCGAGAATGGAGGTAGAACGCTTGGTAAGCGGGTACTTGCCTGCGTATTCCTGCAACTGGTCCAACTTTTTCAGGTTCTCGACTTCCTTGGCCTTGTCATTTGCGCCAAAGTCAATCACCAAGTCGTAAGAGTAGAAGCTTCCGATTTCGGATTCTGCCACGTAGAGCATCTTGTTCACGTATTCGACCTTGCGGCCCATGGTGCGTTCCACGTCAAAGGCGGGTTCTATCTTGGTGAGCCCGAAAACAGAAATTGCAGTCACGACGGCGAATACGATGGCGATGGGCTTTCCGTGTCCGAGAACGAACTTGCCGATAGAATCGAGAATGATTCCCATGCGCGTGTCGCCGCGTTCAAGCACCTTGGCGTTCGGCTTCTTGTCTTTGCCGAAACTCAGAAGAATCGGCGAAATGGTCAACGCTACAAGCAAAATGAATCCGACCGCAATCGACGAAAGAATGCCCACGGAGCGAATCGGCTTGAGCATCACCGAAAGGAAACTGAGCAACGCGACAATCGTGGTAAGGCCCGAGAACAGCACCGACCAGCCCGTTTCACGCATTGCGTAAAGCACCGATTCCTTGCGCCTGCCCGTAAGCATCATGTTCTTGCGGAAGAAAGAATTGATGTGAATGTTGTATGCAATCGAAACGGCGAAGGCCAAAATCACGGGCACCATGATGTTGGTCGCATCCATGTAAAGTCCGAGATAACCCACCAGGCCAAAGGTCATGATGACGCCTGCAAAAGTCGTAATCAGCGGAGAGACAATGCCACGGAATGAACGCGTCACCAAGAACATCACAATGATGGCGCAGAGAATCGTCATGATGAAAATGCGGCCCATTTCTTCGCCGATGTATTTCAGCTTCTGGAAACTCAGGTAGGGCATGCCTGTGGCACGCGGGTGCAGCGGTGCATACTTTTCCTTCGCAATGATTTCAGTTGTCTCGCGGCCTGTCTGCATGTCGGGCGCTTCTGCCTTCACGCCCTTCGCTTCGCCTTCGGCCTTCCAAACGGAATCTTCGGGGAAGGGACGCAACTTGATGTTGATGAAGGCCTGCTTGCGGTCACTTGAAATCAGTTTCTTCGCCAGTTCCGGCTTGTCGGCCAGGCGCTTCTCGATTTCGGTAAGTCCCGCCTCGTCCGTCGGAATTTCTTCGGGCACAATCTGCGTGATTTCCATGCCCTCTTCGGTGCCGAGCATGTATTCCAAATCGACAATCGAAGTCGCCTTGCCGTCGGAATACGAGAGGCTGTCGCGCAGTTCGTTCGAAAGCTCGCGCAAAAGCTTCAGGTTGTCCGGCGTCAAGATGGAATGGTCGCTCTCGACCAGCACGCCCACGAAGTAGTCGTTGCCGAAAGTTTCCTTGAACTTGTCCGTTTCGACAAGCATCGGGTCGCCCTCGATAAAGTAGCTGTCCCACGACGCCTCGACGTAGATTTTTTTCATGCCCACGACTGAAACCGCAAGCAAAACGACAAACGCCATCAGCAAAATGGCTCGGTGATTGAGCAAGAATTCGCCAAAACGGCCGAACCGCTCATTGATTCTTTCAATGTTAATCTTTGGAAGGCTCATTGTATCCTCTTTTTTTGCGGAGCAAAAAGTAGAGAGATGAGCCTAAAATTTCTACTCCAAATGGTTTTGCCCAAAACCGAATGGGTTGCAAATCTTTCCGGATTATCGCAAGTCCATTTGGAGCGGTTTTTTGTGCGGGTTTCGGCTACTTTTGGCGCATGAAAAACGCTGAATTTGTTGACCGTTTGAGTCTCGCCGAAATGGGTGAGAATCGTTGCGGGACTGTCGCCCAGATCGAGGGCGATTCCCGCTTTATTTCAAGAATCGTTTCCATCGGGCTTACGCCGGGTTCCGCCTTTACGCTCCTCAAGAACGACGGGCGCTCGCCGGTGCTCGTTTTTTGCCGCGATACGGTTATCGCTGTCAACCACAAGGAAAGTTCACAGATTTTTGTCAAGGTAGAATCGTAAAGATGAGCGAAATCAAGACTATTGCCTTGCTCGGGCAACCCAATTCCGGTAAATCAACGCTTTTTAACAACCTTACGGGACTTCACCAGCGCGTGGGCAACTGGCCCGGCAAAACGGTGGAGCAGGCCGAGGGTGAATTTGTTTTTGATGGTACGATATATAAAGTAATCGACCTTCCGGGCAGTTACGGGCTTTCGGCGAACTCCGAAGAAGAGGTCGTGACTCGCGACTACATTCAGAGCGGCAAGGCGGACCTCGTGTGCATCCTGGTAGATGCATCGCAGCTGGAACGCAGCCTTTACATGCTGGCTGATTTTGTGGGCATTCGCTTGCCCGTGATGCTGGTGCTCAACATGATGGATGTGGCTGAAGCGGCGGGCAAGAAGATTGACGTGGCTGCGATTGAAAAGCGCCTCGGCGTTCCGGTGCTTGGCTTCAGTGCGGCCGAAACGGAACGTTATCCTGAATTTTTCAAGAAGATGGTTTCGGCCATCAAGACGCCCGTTTGCTTGGATAGCGGGAGCCTGCGCGAGGAACTCGTTAGCGGGGGAGAGCTTGGCGAAAAAACGGATGATGTCATTAGCCGCATCGAAGCAGCCCTCGGCGACTTTGAATATGGCGTGTGCGAAAAAATCTGGATTGCAGAAAAACTCCTTGAAAAAGACAAGCTCATTTGCGGTGTCGTGAAAGAAATGCTTCCGTTCGCCCGCAAAAATGCGATTGATGCGATTCTCGATAGCGAAGAAGGGCGCGACGGCGGTATTCTCACCGGCGAGGCCAAGTATCGCTGGGTTTCGAAGATTGTGCGTGAATCGGCGACGCCCAAGTCCATCGAGAAAGTTTTCAGCAAGTGGGACCGCATTGCCACGCACCATATCAAGGGCAAGTTCTTTGCTTTCGGCATCATGGTTGTCTCGCTGATTGCGTGCATGATTCTCGCTTTCCCGGGCATGGGAATCGGTTTTGGAATGCAGCCTGTATTGCAGTCGCTCGTAGAACGTGTTGGCGGCGCACTTGGCGTCTGGCCTGTGGTGATTTCGTTCATCAATCTGGTGCTCGTCGGTGGAACTTGTATTACAATTTGTATGACAAGTTTCATTTTCTCCATCATTTTCGTATTCCGCATTCTCGAAGAAATCGGCTACATGGCGCGTTTCTCGTATGCGTTCGACAACTGGCTTTCGCGCCTGGGTTTGCAGGGCAAGGCGATTATGCCGCTGTTTTCCGGAATCGGATGCACGGCGGGTGCGGTTTGCGGCACGCGCGTGCTCGATACCCGCGGACAACGCCTGCTTGCGCTTGTTCTGTTGTGGGCGATTCCGTGCGGGAGCAAGGTGGCGGTGGTGCTGTTCCTGGCGTCTACATTCTTCGGGTCTGCTGCTCCGCTGTTCGGCATCGGCTACGTGGCGCTGATTTTTGCAAGCTTCTACCTGTCTTCGCGCCTGTTCGGCAAAAAACTTGTCCCGCAGAATGAACGCGTGGGCATGATTATGGAACTCCCGCCGTATCACAAGCCGCACTGGAAGATGATTGCTGCGATGGTCGGGCGCAGCACCTGGGGCATATTCAAGAAGGCCTTGAAGATGATCCTGATGGTGGCGACTCTTTTCTGGGCGCTCTCTTACGCAAGCGACGGGAATGTGGAAAATACGCTCCTTTACAAAATTGGCAATGCGATTGAGCCCGTGACGATGTTCTTCGGAATGCGCTGGGAACTGTTTGTCTCTTATCTGGGCGGCATGTTCAGCAAGGAAGCTTCGCTTGGCATCATGAGCACGCTCTTCAACCACACCGGCGAGGCGTTCTCTCTTGTGACCCGCGTGGCTGCAAGCGAAAACCTGGGCGAGGCCCTTGCAAGTACCATCAGCAAGCCCGAAGCGCTCGCGTTCCTGTTTGCCTCAATGTTCAACGTTCCCTGCGTGCTGGCGATGGGTACGACCTACCGCGAGGCAGGTTCGTTCAAGTGGCTAGCCACCATCATGGGCTACTACTTGGCACTTTCGCTCGGGCTAGCCTTTATCGGCTACCACATCGGATTGCTGATTTTCTAAGTGAAATTTTATAGCGCGCTGTCGAGCACCATCATGAGCGTGAAGCCCACGGCAAAAAGGATGGTGCCGGCATCAAAATGCTCTCCTTCGCTGACTTCGGGGAGCATTTCTTCGATTACGACATAAATCATGGCGCCTGCCGCAAGCGAGAGCAGATAGGGCATGAACGGTGAGAGTGCCTCAGCCGCAAGCAGCGTGATTAACGCGCCTACGGGTTCTACGGCTCCGGAAAGTGCGCCAAGGGCAAATGCCTTCTTGCGGGAAGCCCCTTCGGCACGGAGCGGGAGCGAAACCACCGCCCCTTCGGGGAAATTCTGGATGGCGATGCCTATGGCAAGCGCAAACGCACCCGAAAGCGTGATGGCCACATTCCCCGAAAGCCAACCCGCAAAAACGATACCGACAGCCATGCCCTCGGGCAAGTTGTGCAATGTTACCGCCAGCGTAAGCATGGTCGTGCGCTTGAGTTTTGCCTTGGGGCCTTCGGGCGTGGCGCTACCCAGATGCAAGTGCGGCGTTATTTTATCCAAAATGTACAGGAACAGGATGCCGGCCCAGAATCCGACCGTCGCCGGGATGAAAGCCAGTTTGCCCATCGATTCGCTCGCGCTGATTGCGGGCAAAAGCAGGCTCCATACAGAAGCTGCCACCATGACGCCCGCCGCAAACGACAAAAGGCCTCGTTTGAGATTTTGCTCCATCTGCTTCTTCATAAAGAAGACGCAGGCGGCACCGAGAACCGTCCCTAAAAACGGGATGGCAAGACCTTGCGCAATTTGTAAGACAGGCTCGTTCATGCCATAAAGATAGTATTAACCTTTCCCGTATGGCTTGCTCAGGTAAACAAGTGCCGTGGTGAGCGTGTAGTCGGCAAGGAGTGCGGCGCCGAGACCCACGATGGAGAGCAAACCCACGTTGTGGAGGGCCCCCATGGGGCTGAAGATGAACACGAAGAACATCGCGCAAAGGATGAAGGTGGTCATGCCCATGGTCTTTCCGATTTCGCGGTAAGAGAGCAGTAGCGCGTGCCTGTAGCTGCCCGTGCGCTCGTAACCGTATTTGATGTGGTTGTTCATGTGGATGGTGTCATCGACGGCGATGCCCAGAATCATTGGCATCACGATCATCGT
>NZ_DDQF01000006.1:221350-271378 GCF_002342555.1 Fibrobacter sp. UBA2449 | reverse complement strand
GTTTGGAATCATCCCGATAAGGCCCGCCTTGATGCTTCCGAACGCAAGAATCATCATGATGGCGATAATCACGAACGACCCGCCGAACGAGCGCAGAAGTCCGCCGACCAGTTTGCCGTTCATTTCGGCGTAGTTCACAACTTCGCCCACGACAGAAGTCTTGGCGTCCGGGAAAATGCGGGCGGCATAAGCGTTTGCGGAATCCAGGTCCTCGACGATTTTGTTGGCATCGTAGCCCGAAAGTTCTATGTGGATGAACGTGGTTTTGTATTCTTCGTCCATGCGTTCAAAGAGCGCGTCTGGGTCCGAAATCTCGTACAGGAAAAGTAATTGCGTGAGCATGTCCTGTGCGTCGGGAATCTTGTAATACTCGATACTGTCAGCGTTCAGCGTGCGGTTCATCTCTTTCACGAGGCGCGTTACCGATTGCACGCGCGGCTTGTCGCCCGAAATTTTCGTGAGCTGGAGCGTGCCGAGTTTCTGTTCAAGTTGCTCGATGCGCTTCATGTTGGCGGGGTCCTTGAGCGCATCCGCGTCATCGAATTCCACCATCACGTTAAAGTCGTAAAGGCTCCCGAGTTTTCCGCTGAGCATGTCCTTGAGCCGCACCACGAAGGGAATCTTTTCGCCCATGGTCTCGGTGTAGTCCATGTTCACATCGATGTGCATCATGCCTGGAACTTGCAACAGCATAATTGCAGCCGAAATCACTGCGACAATAACGCTGTGCCTGCACACCTTGCGCCCGAAGAATTCAAAGAGAATGTCCGCCTTGGTGGCCCCTGCGGACTTTACCTGCGTCGGGTCGGGTTCTGCGTTCTTGCCGAAGCTCATGAGAATCGGAATCAAGATGATGACGTACAGGTAAACCATCGTGACGATGCCTGCCGAAATCCCGCCAATCCAGCGGATAGGGCGAATGCCTGCGAACAGGAACGAAATCAGCGATGCGACCGTGGTAATGACGGTAAAGAGGATGGGCCAGCCCGTCTCTTCGACGGCGCAAATCACGGATTCGCAGCGGTTGCCCGTGCGCCTAAAATGCATGCGAAACGAATTGATGTAGTGGATGGAATAGCCTACCGAAAGTGCCATGCCTAAAAGCACCGGGAGCGCGACCATACTCTCGTCGCCGATAACGCCGAGCCACGCATTGATGCCGAGCACCGAGGCGATGCCGCCGACCGTTGCAATCGCGGGCACCACCACACCGCGCAGCGAACGAACAAACAAGATAAGACATACGAGCATCACCAGGAATCCGAAACCGATGCGCATCGCGCATTCCCGCGAAATGACCTCGTTTTCTTCCATCTCGGTGTAACTCATGCCCGTCGGGAGCATCTCAAACTTGTCACTCTTGAATTCGTCGGAATAGATGATGTCACGTGCATAAGGTGCAATGCTGTCTTTGCCGAAATCGACGCCGCCTTCGTAAGATTTCAGCGAGAGGATAATCCATGTTTCCTTCGCATCGTCTGAGACGATGTTGTTCACGAGCGATTCGCGCGAAAGAATTAGTTTCTTTTTCGCTTCCAGTTCCTGCGGGTCATCTGGAACGCCGCCTTCGAACGGGTCGACGACCTCGAAGCCTTCTTCGTTCGCGACCGGAATCGACAAATTGTGCGTCAGCGAAACAACGCGGTCAGCGTACGGCACCTCGTTTTCGAGCTTGCGCGAAAGCTTGTCAATCGCCTGCAAAACCTCCGGCGCAAACACGTCATCGGCACGCACCATCACCATATAGCCATCGTCGCTGCCGAATTTTTCGTTAAAATGCGCCTGGTCTATCTTCACCTTGTCCCAGTCGTCAAACCATTCCTCTTCGCTGCTCGTCATTTGCAGTTGCGGGAGCCCGAGGCACGCCAAAAAAGTCGCAATTGCCGTTACCAGCAGAATCAACCAGCGAAAACGAACCTGAAAACGCCCTAATCGGGCAAAAACCTTGTTGACACGAGAAACTTGCATTGTAAAAATCCTCTAAAAGCCCCGACGGAGTGTGTTTCCGTCAGGGCTGCTTTTTAAAACACTATAAAAAAGATTCTTTCATTTTAGGCGGTGGCGAGTGCCTTGCCGAGTTCTTGGCAGGCGGCCTTGCCGGCGTCATCGGGTGCGTTCTCGATGGCGAGCGGTTCGGCTACAAGCACGAGCCCGGCGGCTTCTGCGTCAGCCTTCCACGGGTTCATCCATTCGCCGCCACCCCAGCCGTAAGAGCCGAACAGGGCGACTTTCTTGCCATTAAGTGAAGGCTTGACGGCTTCGTAGAACGGCTGGAATTCGGAGTCTTCGAGTTCCTCGGCACCCATGGCGGGGCAACCCAGCGCATAGCGTGCGTATTCGCTCAGTTGATTCTGCGAAAAGTCCGAGACGCTGAACACGTCGGCTTCGGCTCCGGCGGCCTTGGCTCCTTCGGCGACGTATTTCGCCATCAGTTCGGTGTTGCCTGTTCCGCTCCAGTAGATTACTGCGATTTTTTCCATGTTATCTCCTATTTTTGATTTAAAACTTTAGCAGGCTACAGCAAGCATCGGCAGCGAGTAGCCTCGTTCGAAAAGTGAACTCATGACCGAAAAGCACTTCCGGAAGCATTCGAATTTCTTTTCCGATTCGGCGACGTCGCCATACACCTTCCAGTAGCCCGTACTTTTGCAATTTTGCCCGCCATTGGCGATGAAACCCTTGACATCTTCGAGCGGGTATCCCAGAAAAAGCCCGATTTCATGCGGAAAGCAATGGCATTTTGCAATGCGGTGGGTGAGGTTGGCGATAAGCGTTTCCTCGTCGAAATGCTGATAGCCGTAATACCCCATAAATTGACGGATTTCAGTCTCGTTGAACAATTGACTCAACACGTTGCGGCGATAGACGTACACAAAACTGCGTCCGCAGCGTTCGGCAACGACACGCACGAATATGCCCGACGGATTCAGCTCGCGGTTCCAGCGGGCAAGAATGGCACAAAGCGGTTCGTGTTCTGCAGGCGATTTCTCCATGCAGAAGAGGCTACCGACCTTGCGGGCGGCAAGGGTCGGTGCGCATTGGCGAACCAGTTTGTAATCCATCAATCGCTGTGCGGTCATCGTTTTTCCTCTAGAGATTGCTTCGCTTCGCTCGCAATGACAAGACGAAGTTATGCGTTCGAGACTTCCTGAAGTTCCAACATCTTGCTGAACAGGCCGCCTTTCGCCTTGAGCTCGGCAGGGGTGCCCGTTTCGGCGATGTGACCGTCTTGCAGCACTACGACCTTGTCGGCGTTCGCGATGGTGCGCATGCGGTGCGCAATGATGATGACAGTCTTGCCCTTCACCAGTTGCGAAATGCCGCGCTGGATCTTGGATTCGTTTTCCACATCGAGGCTTGCGGTCGCTTCGTCGAGCAAGATGATGGGCGCGTCCTTCAACAAGGCGCGTGCAATCGAGATTCGCTGGCGTTCTCCGCCCGAGAGCGTTTCGCCGTTTTCGCCGATGACAGTGTCGTAGCCCTGCGGCATCTTCTGCACGAATTCGTCGCAGCCCGCAAGTTTTGCCACCTTCAGGATTTCTTCGTCGCTGGCATCGCGCTTGCCGATGCGGATATTGTCCTTGATGCTTGTGTTGAACAGCACCACGTCCTGGAAGACGATGGAGAAATTCTTGAGGAGCGTTTCAGGGTCAATCTTGCTGATGTCCTGCCCGCCGAGCGTCACCTTGCCGCCTTGAATATCCCAGAAGCGTGCCGCAAGTTTTGCCGCAGTCGTCTTTCCGCTGCCGCTCGGGCCCACAAGTGCGGTGATTTCGCCCTGCTTTGCCGTGAACGAGACCTTCTTCAAGACTTGCTTTTTCTCGTTGTAATTGAAGTCGACATCCTTGAATTCGATATCGTAATTCTGCGGAGTGAATACAGTTACGCCATCCTGAGGTTTCATCTGGTCCATTTCGCGGAAACGGCGCAAGCGCACATTCACAAAGAACAGTTCGGCGAGGTTGTTGAACACCAGGAAAACCGGGTTGTAAACAGTCGCCGCGCACACGATGAACACCAAGTAGGTAAACACATCGATTTCGCCCTTGGTCCAGAGGCGTGCGCCCGTAATCAGTACCGTAGCAAGGCCCATCTTGAGAATGCCTTGTGCCGAATTCAGGAACGATCCCACCTTCACGTCGGAATCCATCTGCGATTTTTCGTACTTGATGCAATCCTTATCGAAGTGATTAAGGTAGGCGGCTTCGCCCGAATACGAGCGGATTTCCTGCACGTTTTCGAGACCTTCCTGGATATCTTCCATAATCACGCGGCGGGCGTTATATGAATTTTCGAACCAGCGGTCCTGAATTTTCTTGGAAAGCGCAATGAGCAATGCCGCTGCGGGTACCACCCAGAAAAGTGCAATAGACATTTTCCAGTTGTAGCAGAACAGCATAATGCCAATTATGGTGACGCTTCCGATAGCGGCGAAAAGTTCCGGCACCGCATGCGAGAAAATCATTTCGAGTGCGTTGCAATCGTCCATGATGGTCGAAGTCAAGTCCGAAAGGTTCTTCTTGCCAAAGAACGAGAGCGGCAACTTGCGGAGCTTTTCGGCAATCGAGACGCGACGGCGCATGCTTTCGTCGTACACGCTATCGTAGGTGGCGCTGTACGAGAACCTGTAAATGACAAGCATCACGACAAACAGGACTACCGCAATTCCCACATAGAACAAGGTCCCGTGCGGAGTTTTGCCTGCAAACTCACCGACGCCCATCTGCTCCATCAAAAAGTAAAAGAGCATCATCATCGGGAACATGAGCGAAATAAAGTGCAGAAATGTCCAGATGACGCCACGGACAAACGTGTGCGAGCCTTCTTCCGAAAGAGCAAAAGTATTCTGAACCCACTTATACATTTTCGCCTCCTTCATTATCCTTGGAATTGTCGAGGGTCCACGTGACGGACTGCTGGTATTCGGCCCACATCTTGGCATAAATGCCGTTCTTTTCAAGTAATTCGCTGTGCGTTCCGCGTTCAGCGATTTCGCCATCTTCCACAACGATAATCTGGTCGGCGTTCACTACGCTGGTGAGCCTGTGGGCGATCATCAGCACGGTCTTGCCGGCGGCAAGCTTGTGCAAGGCTTCTTGAATCAGGCGTTCATTTTCGGGGTCTGCAAAGGCGGTCGCCTCGTCTAGCACCACGATGGGGGCGTTTTTCAAGATAGCGCGCGCAAGTACCACTCGCTGCTGCTCGCCACCCGAAAGATAAGTTCCCTTGCTCCCGATAACGGTGTCGATACCGCCGGGCAACTTGTCGATGATTTCGCGGCACTGCGCAAGATCGAGAGCCTTGTTTACTTGCTCGAGAGTCGCGTCGGGCATGCCGTAGCGAACGTTGTCCAAAATGCTCATCTTGAAAAGGCGCGTATTCTGGAACACGAACGAAACGTTCTTCATCAGTTCCTTCGGGTCAATCTGCTTTACGGGAACACCGCCAATAGTAATCTCGCCGCTATCGACATCGAAGAATCTCGGCAGGAGTTTTGCAATCGTACTCTTGCCGCCGCCCGAAGGCCCGACAAGAGCTACCGTATGGCCCGCCGGCACCGAGAGGGAAATATCGCTCAGTACCTGCTTGTCGGTATCAGGATAGGTAAAATTCACATTCTGGAATTCCACATCGAACTTTTGCATCGGCACCGGATTTTCGCAAACCTGCAAATCCTTGGTGCGGGCGATATCGTTGATACGGTCAACCGCGATTCCCGCCTGGTTCGTGGCATTGCTCAGGTACATGCTGCGCATCACGCACTGCGAGAACAGTGGCGTCACCAACACGTAAATCATCATGTTCACGATGGTGAGTTTTACATCGCCGTCGTTACCGATAATGAGCGCTGCTGTCGGCACCAGGAACAGCACGAATCCGTTCACGAGAATCGTGTAGATGCAGTAAGGGACCTTCCAGTTGTCGGAATAGGCTGTGACCATCTTGTGGTAAGTCACGATGCTGTTGTAGAAACTCTTGAACGAAAAAATCGTCTGCTGGAAAACCTTGACTACGGGAATCCCACGCACATATTCCACCGCTTCGGAGTTCATCTCTTCGAGTGCCTGCATGTAGCGTTCCATGAATTTGGTTCCCCTGCGGCCAAGGGTGCCCAAAATGAACAAAGCGTATGCAATAGGTACCAAAGAGGCAAGGCCGAGTCGCCAGTCGAAAACGAACATCATCACAAGCGCCACGATGGGAATCAGGATGGTGCCCGAAATATCGGGCATCTCGTGTGCGACGAAGGTGTGCGTAATTGCGGCGTTGTCGTCGATAATCTTGCGGAGTTTGCCCGTCGGGTTCTTGTCGAAAAATCCAAGCGGCGCGCTCATCAGTTTTTTCATGGCGAATCGACGCAGGTCGCCTTCGAGCCTGAATGCTACCATGTGCGAGCAGGCGAGGGCCGCAAAGTAGAGCAATACGCTTGTGACCGAGGCGAGAACCGCTCCGATGGAGTAGTCGAAAATTTTGATGTTCGTCATGTCACCGCCAGAGATAACCTCGCGGACAATGAGCCACATCAGTAAAAACGGCACGAGCCCTGCGATGGCGCTCAATGCCGAGAGAATCAATGCTAGCGGAAACAGCGGTTTGCGCGAGCCCATGTATGCGTAGAGTTTAGAGAATGTCTTTTTCATAATTATTTTACGCGAAGCGTCATTTGTAATCTTTCGTCTTTCGTCTGTAGGCTCGAAGAGCCGTTCTTTCGTCTAATCAAGCGACGTTTGTCATCCTGTACTTTTTCCTGTATTCCTTGGGGGTCATGCCCATCACATCTTGGAAGGCGTGGGCAAACTTGCTCCCGTTATTGTAACCGACTTCGCCTGCAATCTCGAGAATCCCGCGGTCACTTTCGCGGAGTTCCTTGGCGGCGATTTTCATGCGCTCGCGGCGGGCGTAGGTAAATACCGGCAATCCGAACACGTTCTTGAAGCAAAGCTTCATCGCGGTCACCGGCATATCGAATTTGTCTGAAAGTTCGTCGATAGTCCAGTGATTGTCGATGTTTTCGCAGATAAACGAACGAATGCAGTAGATTTTTTCAATCTGGAGCGAAGAGAGGTTGCATTCGCGGCAGGCGAACTCGCGCTGCGTATCCAGATTCTTTAGGGTGAGCAAAAGCTCCAAAATGGCGAGCCTGCCGTATTCCGCCTGTGTTTTTTCGGGCTTGTTTTCGATTTTTTCGAAGGCGCGTGCCACCTCTTCCTTGGTGTGCACGATAAACGGGCGTCCCGGACGGCACATTTTTTGCGCGAGAGTCCTGAGGTCAAGCGAAAAGCCCGCAAAATGATCCTGGATGTACTTTTCCGATTCATCGTAGAATAAAATACGGTCACCGCAGTAATCGGCAGAACGCGTCAGCGCACCCGAAGTCCAGGCGTCGTAAACCAGCATTTCTCCTGCATTCAGCTGATTGCAGGGGAGCGCTCCGCCCGCCCAACTGATGCGCCCCTTCCGGCAAAATTCAAGAATGAGAAACGGGTCCCTTTCAAGTGTTGTATGGTAGCACCCGACTTTGTGCAACCATTCAATTCCTTTGATGTTTAGCATTCTTTCCTCATAAATCGATTCAGACTGAGTTTGTTAGTCTAATCTTAAAAAGTAAGACAAATCTAACAAGTGGACGAAACTTTGTCAAGGCTAATTTTGTGACGTCAATAGAAAATTTTTATTGCAAAAATGTCTGAATGGAGTGAAAATGGACTAAATGGAGTCTGTATTTCGAGAAAAGAATCCCGGTCTTTTCGGATTTTTCCGCCTCCGTTTGGAGCAGAACTCCCCGGACGACATTTCTAAAATGCTCCGCAAAATTAACAACCGCGGTTTTCCCGCATCTCAATCAAGGAGTATATATGAAAACACGTTTTCTGGCGGCTCTTGCTGTATCGTTCAGCATGCTTGTCGCTTGCGGCGACGACAACTCTTCTTCTGCTAACGGTGATGATGAAAAGGAACTTTCCTCTTCTTCGTCCGAAAAGTCTGGCAATAGCAAGGACAAATCTAGCAGCAGTAAGGCTAAATCTAGCGATAGCAAGGACAAGTCCAGCAGTTCCAAGAAGGAAGACAAGAGCGAATACAAGCGCGAATTTGCGACTTCGATCGCCTCGGGCGAGACGATGTTCATCGGTACGATGTCCCTGGACCACACCGGCGATCTGGGCAAGGACTACATTGAAGTCGGTACCCGTGCAGGTGTTGTCTATTACGACAATTCCCTGTTCATTGCTGACCTTGACGTGGGCACCATCGCCCGCTACAGCCTTGACAAGAACAACAAGATTGGTGGCAAGACCGCGGAACTTTCGCTTGCCGGTGTCTGGGCAAACCATATCTACTTCGTGAACGAAGAAAAGGCTTACCTGGGAGGCATGCTCGACTCGTTGCTCATCATCAACCCGAAGACCATGAAGCGCACGGGTGCGATTGACCTTTCCGAATACAAGGGCGACGATGCGCTCGTGGTAAGCCCGGGTACAGGCGTGATCGTGGACGGTCGTCTCTATGTCGGCCTGTTGCAGAACGTGAGCGACTATGCTACCGGCAATACGGCCCAGGTGGCCATCATCGATGTCGAAAAGGATTCCGTGATTGCCGTGGCCGAAGATGACCGCGTTGCAGCCGTGGGTTCGCTTGATGACTCCCAGAACCATGCGTTCATTGTTGTCGATGATTACATCTACTGCTACAGCAACGCCTCTTGGGGCTACGCTCCGGGCCAGAAGGATGGTTTCTTGCGCATCAAGGTGGGCGAAACCAAGTTCGACAAGGATTACGTTTGGAACGTTTCGGATGAACTCGCTATCAAGGACGTTACCGAGAAGGGAAATTACAAGTACCTTGGCGTAATCAGCGTGCCCAAGGGCGAAATCGTCTATTCTTTCTTGAACGTGATGGTGGACCTGCAACAGGTCTGGACCGACATGGACAGCTACCACAATAACACCTGCAAGCCGGTTGAAATTGACCTTGCCAAGAAGACCATGAAGGCGCTCCCGATTGGTTATTCTTCTAGCTGGGCTAGCTACGGCACCTACATCGAAGAAGATGGCAATGTCATTTTCGCGGTTTCGACCGAAGAAGACGGCAATGCCTATTTCCGTTACAATCCTAAGTCCGAAAAGGCTGAAAAGATCGCTACGGTCGAGCCTATCCCGATGTGGATTGTGCCGCTTAAATAGGCTCTTATAAACCCTTAACCTATATAGTCCTCATAAACACGATGGTCCGTTCCTGCCTAATGGTGGGGGCGGATTTTGTTATTGGTACTGGATAAATCCATTCGGATTTTCAAAGGCCCGTTTGGAGTAGAAAATTAGCCTGAAAATTGCTTAATTGCGCTGCGATGAAAAAGATGTTTTTTTACAAGGCGACAACGCTTGCGATTATTATGGTTGCGTTCGGCGCGATGGCAGCCCGTGCGCAGGATGATGAAATTACCTCGATAGACGATTTTCTGGAAGAATCCGCTCTGGAAAGTAATGCGACAACTGATGACGCAAACAGCGCGACGGCGCAATCAGAAGTATCTGCGGCAAATGCCTCGGGCGTCACGCAGTTGGACGAACTTTCGGTGGAATCTGAAATAGAAGCGGAACAGGCGAAGCAGGCGAAAAAGGCAGAATCTGTCGCGACAATTGACGCGGCCGAGATGCAAAATACAAGCAAGACCGTTTCAAAAGCGGTCAATTCCGCTTCGGGCGTGAAAGTGCGCAAGTCCGGCGGCATGGGCAGCGAAGGCAAAATCAACATTCGCGGCATGGAAGGCAAGAACATCAAGGTGTTAGTGAACGGTGTCCCCGTCGAGACGCAGGGAAACTTGGGCCTTGACGATATTCCTATCGACCAGATTGCGGACATTGAAGTTTACAAGGGCTATGTCCCCGCGCGTTTTGCGACAGATGGAGCAGGCGGTGCTATCAATATCATTACTAAAAAGCGCCCCGCCAATTCGGTAGATGCGTCCTATAGCCTTTCGAGTTTCAATACGCACAAGGCTTCTGTAACGGCAAGCCACGTGATTGACAGCATTGTGGGTGGGGCTGGCTTGGAAGTAGGCGTGTCGGGCTACTTTAACCATTCCGATAACGATTACGAATTCACGTCTCCCTACATGAAGAGTTCTGCGGGCAAGGATACGAGCGTTGTTCGCGACCATGACCGTTATACATCTTACAACGTGCAGGCTTTTGCGAACTTGATGAACGCTTGGTTTGATCAGATTTCGCTTGGTGCAAGCTATGGCGCGTTTGACAAGGAAATTCAGGGCGATGCGAACCGCATTGTGGAAGCGACTGCCGAAGGCTATAGTTTTGGCGCTACATTCGGACTGGATAAGAAGAATTTGTTTGTAAAAGATCTGAATTTTGGTAATCATTTTTCATTTGGTTATAATGAAAATAAGGTTATTGATACGAGCCGCGTGCATTGCCGCAATTGGTACAGTTGCGATACAGCAAAAAAGAATGTGGGTGAGTTATCGATGATGGGGCTCCCGAAACTGAGGACTATTCAGGCGTATGATTTCAACGATTTGCTGAATTTGGATTACCAGTTCATTAAGAATCAGTTTGTTTACTGGAATACGCTTTTCCGGTACCACAAGGAAGATCCCGAAGATGACGTGGGTTCCGAAATGGTCGGATTCAATACGGCAGGCTATCCTGGCAAGACAATTTCGGTGACGACGGGTCTTTCGCTTGAAGACAATTTCTTTGATTCGAGACTCCAGAACCTGTTGGGTTTCAAATTCCATTACCTGAAGGCTGAAATTTCAAATACTTCCACCAGTATGATACAGCAAGCGGTATTGGAAAAGAATGATTATACGGACTTTAGCTACGATGAAAGCTTGATGTTCAGGATTGTAAAACCGCTCGCTATCAAGGGCTCTTACCAGCATGCGGTTCGTTTGCCCACGCCCGACGAACTGTTTGGCGATGGTGTGCGTGTGAGTGCCGCCACAAGCCTCAAGCCCGAAGAAGCGGATAATTTTAATGTCGGCTTGTCTCTTGATTTGCAAGAAATCCCGCTGGTGGCGCGATTCCGGTTTGACGGAGACGTGTTCTATTCCTACTACAAGAACCGCATTCACTACATGGGCTCGGCGCAGATGTCGGTGCCGTATTTCAACATGGACCCGATTCGCGGCTGGGGCTACGAGGGCGATGTGAAACTTGATGTGAATGAATGGGTGTTGCTTGGGACGAACTGGACTTTCCAGGATTTGCGCAATATAGATTACAATGCGAAGCAGGGTATTCTTGAAGATGCGATTATCCCGAACATTCCGCGATTCTTCATGAACTACCTCGCTGAATTCCACATGGGCGATATATTCAATAAGAACGATTTTGTCAAGTTCTGGTGGGCTGCTAACTACACCGATGAATATTATTACGGTTGGAAAATCAGTTCCCGCCAGAGCCGGAAAATAGACGCCTCGTTCACGCAGGATTTGGGCGTGGAATATTCCGTGTGGGATAACAAGCTCGCCTGGAGTTTCGAGGTCGACAACTTTTTGGACGAAACCGTTTACGACAAGTACGGAGAATCTAAACTGGGACGCACTTTTGCAACCAAGATCCGGTACAGTTTCAGGTAGATATATCTAACTTCGGATAGTTTACGCTAACTAAGTTTTTTATACGGAAACTAAGTTGTGTAGCGTAAACTAGTTTGCAAATTTGCAACAATGTTAGTCACACGGAAGCCTTACAGGACTTGGGCTTGAAGTCTGTTTGTTAGTTTGTATGTAGTTTGCATTTTAAGTGAATTTTAGGTAGATTATTATGCAAAGAACAACAAAGCTTTAATGAAGATCTCCGACCAAGTCGGGGATGACATTAGGGCGGAACAAAAGGAGTAAGCTATGTCCGTATGGAAAAATGAAAAATTCTGGTGCGTGGTGGCCGGTGTCGTTGGCCCGACTATCATCAAGAAGATTCTCAAGGCTCCCAAGACCCGCGAATATGCCGTCAAGGGACTTGCCGAAGGCATGAAGATTACTGCCGACGCCAAGGCCGCCTTCCAGGATATGAAGGACGAAGCTGCCGACATCTGCAACGACGCGAAGAAAGAAGCAGAAGCGAAGTAATCCATGAACTTCCGAATCGTTTACGATCAGCCGGGGCGTATCCGCTTTCGGGCGGGGGCCTACGCGTTTGAAAAAATGCATGAACCGCGCATCCACATGGCAAGCGTGAGTGAACCTTATGTCCAGAAAGCGGTAGTCCATTCGGAAAACGGCGGTATTCTGCTGGAATACGAAGACGGCTATCGTGAACAGGTGATTGATTTCGTCCGGAATCTGGACATCGCGAACCTCCCTGAGAGCGAACCCGATACTGAATATCAACTGCAGGAACTCGACACGCAATTCAAGAACCGACTCGCGTTCATGATTGCGCGACGTTACCTGGCCAAGTTGTTTATTCCTGCCCCCATCCGCACGGCACACCTGATTTACAGGGGTCTCAAGTTTGTGGCGAAGGGCCTGAATTGCCTAGGTGAAGGGAAACTTTCTGTCGAAGTGCTGGATGGTGCGGCCATCGGGGCGAGCATCTTGCAGCGCAATTACGAATCGGCTGGGACCATCATGTTCCTGCTGAACGTGAGCAGCCTTCTGGAAGATTACACCAAGGCGCGGACCCGCACCGCCCTTACCGCAAGCCTTGCTGTGAAGGTCGACCGCGTGTGGGTTGTCAAGGACGGCGTCGATGTCCAGGTGCGTATGCAGGATGTTCAGGTGGGCGACCTCGTGCGCGTGCGTTCCGGCAGCATGATTCCGGTGGACGGAACCGTTGCCGAAGGCGATGCGTTCGTGAACGAAGCGACCATGACGGGCGAATCGCAGGCGGTGCATAAGACGGTCGGGAAGTCCGTTTTTGCGGGCACCGTCGTAGACGAAGGTTCCATTGTGGTGTCGGTGCGGGCTGTAAGCGGCAACACCAAGATTCAGAAAATCATTGAACTCATTGACCGCTCCGAAGACCTGAAGGCCTCTATCCAGAGCCGCGCCGAACGCCTTGCCGACGGAATTGTACCGTTCAGCTTTATCGGATTCGGGCTCACGCTCCTGTTTACGCGTAACATTACCAAGGCGGTCTCGATTCTGATGGTGGACTATTCCTGTGCCATCAAGCTTTCCACTCCGATTTCGGTGATTTCGGCGCTGCGCGAAGCGGCCGACCGCAACATGACCGTGAAGGGCGGCAAGTACCTGGAAGAATTCGCGCTTGCCGACACCATCGTTTTCGACAAGACGGGAACGCTCACCAAGGCGGAACCGAAACTCGAACGCGTGATTCCGTTCGGTAACCGCAGCGAAGAAGAAATCCTCCGCATTGCGGCCTGCATCGAGGAGCATTTCCCACATAGCATGGCGCGCGCCATTGTGCGCGGTGCCGCCGAACGGGGAATCGACCACGAAGAAGAACATGCTGACGTGAAGTACATTGTGGCGCATGGAATCGCGACGACTCTCGACGGTGAACGCGCTGTTATCGGTAGCAAGCATTTCGTCGTCGAAGACGAAAAAATTTCGGTGGGCGAGGCGGAACAGAAAAAAATCGACGAACTCGCCGGAGCCGCATCCGTGATTTACCTTGCCATTGGCGGGAACCTTGCGGGCGTGCTTTGCATTAGCGATCCTCCGCGTGACGAAGCGGCCGAGGCCATTCGCATGCTCCGTGAACGCGGAATCAAGCATGTGGCGATGATTACCGGCGACAGCCAGAAGGCCGCCGAACGTACGGCGCAACTTTTGGGCATCGATACTTTCTTTGCGCAGGTGCTGCCCGAAGACAAGCACCGCTATGTGGAAAAAATGAAGGCCGAAGGCCGCCGTGTGATTATGGTGGGTGATGGAATCAACGATGCGCCCGCATTGGCCGCCGCGAACGTGTCGGTCGCCATGAGCGATGCCAGCGACATTGCCCGCGAAACCGCCGATGTAACCCTCCGCAGCGAAGACCTGCGCGACCTCGCCGAACTCCGTACGTTGAGTACGCAGCTCATGGAACGCATCCAGGCGAATTACCGCTTTATCGTCGCCTTCAACACGTCGCTCCTGGCCGCAGGATTCTTCGGAATACTTGCCCCCTCGACCTCGGCCCTGCTGCACAACCTCTCGACCATGGCGATTTGCGCCAAGAGCATGACGCCACTGAAGCAGAATTAGCGAAAAAATGACAAAAAGGTGGTATATCAACCACCTTTTCATCAATATTTTGACTAAAATTTGACAAAATTTTACTAAAAAGGTAGTATATCGACTACCTTTTTAATAGAATTTTGATTATATTTAGGGTATGAAATACCTGACCCTAGAAAAATCCCTTGATGCCTGGCGAGCCCTTCAGCCGATTTCGGAAGATGACAAGGCCCGCCTCGCTCGCCGTTTTTCGGTCGATTTCAACTACAACAGCAACCACATCGAGGGCAACACACTCACTTACGGGCAGACGGAGATTCTTCTGCTTTTTGGGAAGGTCATTGGTGAGGCGAATGTGCGGAGTGTGCAGGAGATGGTCGCGAGCGAGGTCTCGCTCAAGATGATGATGGCAGAGTCATGTATCAAGGAAACCCCACTCACCCAACATTTCATAAGGGGCTTACACCGCACATTGCTGCGTGAAGATTATTCCGTTCATCGTGAACTACCTGGAGGAATGCAAGTTGGGTATGTGGTTCATGCAGGGCAGTACAAGACTCGCCCGAACAGTGTCATTACACGATATGGCGACCGATTCGTTTATGCATCCCCAGAAGAAACGCCTGCGTTGATGACGGATCTTGTCGACTGGTACAACGATGCCGAAAATGAGGGCAAGTTGTCACCAGTCGAGTTGGCTGCTTTGTTCCATTACCGCTATATCAGGATTCATCCGTTCGAGGACGGCAATGGCAGAATTGCTCGGTTGCTCGTCAATTACATTTTGGCGAAACACGATATTCCCATGGTTGTAGTCCGTAGTCGAAAGAAGGACGAATATCTGGAGGCTTTGCATGCCGCCGATTTGAAGGTGGGATCTGCGCCTAGTTCTGGTGCGAGGGCTTCGTTGCGAGCGATAGCCCCGTTCCTCAAGTATTTCCGTAACATGGTTACGCAAGAAATTGATGCCGATGTTCAGTTTCTCACAAGGCGTGGCGAAAACATCTGGTGGTATGATGGAGAATGCATTGAGTTTCGCACACCGAACTACGGTAAAATACTTGATATGATGCAGAGCGAACCGGTGCTGACGATTGCTGAAATCCAGAGAAAACTCGGCATACAGAAATCAGCTGTCGATAAACTTGTCCAGCATCTTCTTGACAAACACTATGTCGAGCGAGGGAAAGAGGACGGCTCCTGGCACGTGTTTATCACGCCGTCTGTTTAGTGCGTAAAGGTGGTATTATACCACCTTTTTCTATGAAAAATCTGCTTCCCCCTCCATAGTCTAGATTGGAATAAGGCCTAACACCTGGAAAATGGTGATTTTACGCAAATTTGGGGCTTGTGAGCCTGGTTCTTTGTAAAATTTTCGTTCCGGCCGCCCTTTTTTAAGTTATTTTTAGATTGGAAAAAGAGTTTTGCTCTTGTTCTCCAATCGAAATCTCGACCATTTCTTTGAACGAGGACAAGGCGAACGCTCACGCAGGTATGCCATTTTGCGGTGTGCCTCGGTTTGTCGTATCAGCTGTTTGGCTGATTTATGGCCGCATAAGCCAATGACAACAGCCCGTTTGGGGCGTGGGTCGTTTGCGTTTATCGTTCAAGGCTGTCGAGAGCCCCGATTGGATAGATGCATCGACCTGCGCCTTTTTTGTTTTTGCACAGAAATAGGCAATCCTTGCAGAACCGAGCGAACTCCGGAAGTTGAAGCGGAGGCTACGATGGCTGGAAAGAAAAAGGCGAAGTCTACAGTGAAGAGTCAAAAGTGGGAACACATCCACTTTGTAGGAAGGGTTGCTCTAGAGTGGCCTAGACCTTTGGCTTACCGTTTCGTGCCTTTTTGTCGCGTCAAACAGATGTTCAAAGATAATAAAATTACATTCATATCTCCTGAAAAATGGACTGATCCCTATGAGAAGAAATATTTAAATGTTCGGGTTAATGGAAAAAACGTTCTTCCTAATATCGCTTGTTTATGTTTTAAGACATCATTGAATGATAATTCCGCAGCTTTTTGGGAATCCAAACGAAAAGATGGTGAGCCTGTAATTCGGTTAACATTTGACTTGTGTGAACTTTGGAATGTTTTGAACGAGTTTGCAGAAGAAAACAATGGTGTAGAAATTTATGTAAGTTTAGCTAATTATGTAAGCATTCAAACAATTAATCACGCTTATCAAGATTCTAGTATTATGAAATCAGACTTGCGAGAATCTTATATTCGGTTAATGAGTCTTAAGAGAGCTGCTTACAAATATGAAGATGAACTGCGAATTTTTATTACATGGGAAAAGAACGATAAAAATAAGGTTTTTGATGAATTTAAAAAGAAGAAAATCCTAAGAATTGATTTGAACGAGAGCCAAATAATCAAAAAGATATTGTTGGATCCCGTTTTACCCAAGATAGAAACTGCGATACAATTGAATCTATTAGAAAAAAAAGATGTAAAGAAGTTTCGAGAAATAGAAAAAAATTTTATGGAGAATAAAATTTTTAAGGGAATAGAAATTAGAAAATCCTCATTTGCTAAATGTAAAGAAGGTCCGAAGAGCATTGAATATCCGTTGCTATTAAAAGAAAATGTTGAAAAAGATAAGATTGCCGTAGCGGTAATCAACTGGGATATGACAGACGAAATGAATGAAGACAATGCTTCATTATATATAGCGGATGCGTTTAGCGAATATCAAAAGAATCCCGTCACATGGAATCGAAATCCAAAATTCTTTTATCATTCCGAGGAACGCAGAAGACAACGAGAGCTGAAATCTCGAGTTGCCAAGGTTAATCACGTTTGGATAGTTGGTTATAACACGAATGCATCGATTCCTTTAGACGGTTTAGACTCTGATTATTATGAAATAAAGAGAATTGGTGATGATGACATTAATTTGATAAAATCAAAAGAAAAAATTCCCTTCTCGACACTATGCTTGGATTCTGGTAAACTTCCAAATTCGGTAGAAGATGATGCGATAACCTTTATTCTTCTTGAAGACCTGATGGAGGAATAATTATGAAGATTTTTCTTAGAAGTTTCATGCTTGGTACTTTATGCTGTTTCTCATCGACCTTGGCTGCACCCCACATTTGGGATGGATCTGCTGATACAACTTGGTTTACGGGTGGTGTGGGATCGTATGAAATAACTACGCCGGAACAGTTGGCTGGCCTTGCTAAAATGGTGAATGATGGAATACATAATTTTGAAGCAATAAAAATAACATTGGGTGCAGACATTTTTTTGAATGATACTTCGGGAGCAGGTGATGGTTCATGGAAAAATAAATTCCACCGCAATTGGACCCCTATTAAGGGATTCAAGGGGAACTTTGATGGCTCAGCTGGAGAAGAAAATCACAAAATCTATGGTTTGTATGTAAATAGTAGTAGTTCAGATTATGTTGGACTCTTCGGTTCGGTTAGCAATGCGAGAATTAGTAATCTTGACATTCTTGTAGGCGATATTTGGGGAAGATACGATGTTGGTGCTCTTGCAGGCTCTGCTAATGGTGGTTCAGTGACAAATGTCCGAACGGAAGTCAATGTGAATGGATTGGGCGATGTTGGAGGCCTTGTCGGTAATTCGAGTGGAACAATTTTGTCTTGCCATGTCAATGCCGCCGTTTATGGAGGGCTCAATGTTGGTGGCGTAGTTGGATATGCATCGGGATTAGTTGATCGTTCGCATCATATTGGTGGAAAAATAAGTGGAACAAGTCGTATTGGAGGATTGGTTGGTTACTCAACATCATCTATAGAAAATTCCTATTCAGAAGGAAATATAATTGGTAAAAAAACATATGTAGGAGGATTGGTCGGCTATGGCAAGAGTGTATATAATAGTCATGCCAAAGGATCTGTAAAAAGCGATTCTGGTTATGTTGGTGGTGTAGCTGGTTATATGACAGGAACTATTGATTCTTCTTATTATGTTGGCGGAGAAGTAAGCGGATTCAATTATATTGGTGGGGTGGTTGGTTATACAACATCATCTATTTTGAATTCCTATTCTAAAGGCGATGTGACTGGATTAAATGATTATGTAGGAGGTCTAATTGGGGGCGCGTATTACAATTATAGCGCTTCTATTGATACCTCAATAACGATTTTAGACAATTCGTATGCTATTGGTAACATAAAGGGTAATTCCTATGTTGGAGGATTAGTCGGACAAGATTCTATTTACAGGGCAAAGAATAATAGGAACCATATTGAACAGATTGTTCGAGATTCACATTCGCAGGGGCATGTAGAAGGAAAAATGTATGTTGGAGGCTTAATCGGCAAATCTTGTCACGGAGCCAAAGACTCAACATATAATCACAATTTTAGTGGAAAAATTGTTTCAAGTTACCATTCCGATGGTAGCGTGATTGGATCTTCAAATTATGTGGGAGGAATAGCAGGATTTACGGACTTCTCTATTACAAATAGTTCGTCCAGAGGAAATGTAAGCGGGGTTAGTTATGTCGGTGGCTTAGTTGGTGATTTTTGCAGTTCCAATGATTGTAATGCGGCTCATAAAATATCTAAAAGTTATGTCAATGGTTCTGTTCTGGGAACTTCTGACTATGTGGGGGGCATTGCTGGTCGTTCAAGAAGTGGGATAATAGATTCTTCTTATCATACAGAAGGCGATGTAAGGGGAGGCTCTTATGTAGGTGGATTGATAGGGCGTACTCTTTCACCTGTTACAAATTCTTTTTCCGAAGGAGATGTGGTTGGAACAGTATCATATATTGGGGGCTTGGTCGGTTATTCATATAATCGGACAAATTCAAAAGCAATTTCAAATTGTTATGCAAAAGGATCAATAAGCGGTGATTCTAATTATGTGGGTGGGGTTGCTGGATATGTGGACTATACAGTAGGAGGAATAGATTCTAGTTATCATATAGGTGGTGATGTGAGTGGCTTGAGTTATGTAGGTGGTTTGGTTGGTTACACTCGCGTTGCTATTATTGCTTCTCATTCTGAAGGAAATGTGACGGGAAAAAGTGTGTATGTTGGAGGCTTGGTTGGTTATAGTGAGAGTGGGAGTGAGAGTGGGGAAAAGGTTGGAATATTTAAAAGCTATACAAAAGGAAATGTAAAAAGCGATTCCAGTTATGTGGGCGGTGTCGGCGGTTATATGACAACTCTGGTTGATTCTTCGTATCATATAGGCGGTGATATAAATGGAACTAGTTATGTGGGTGGATTAGTCGGATATACTACTTCTTTTGTCGCTAATTCTTATTCCGAGGGTGATGTAATAGGAATAGGGAACAATGTAGGTGGCTTGATTGGCTTTGCATTTGGTAAATTTTACGCATCAATGCCGATTTTGGAAAATTCGCGTGCTTTTGGCAACGTAAAAGGCTTCGATTATATTGGCGGACTTATTGGACAAGATTCCGTTCGAAATCTTATGACTAGATATATTCATAATTCACATTCGCAAGGACGCGTGGAAGGGAACATGTATGTTGGGGGTGTTATAGGTAAATTAAATTATAACATGAGTTCCTCTAATACAAACGACACCTTTATTGGACAAATTATTTCAAGTGGTCATTCTGATGGAGATGTTACTGGGATGTCAAATTATGTAGGAGGTGTTGCTGGCTATTTTAATGGGTTTATAGATTCATGTTACCATGTTGGTGGTGATGTGGTAGGAGATGGAAATTATGTAGGTGGGTTAGTTGGCTTGTCTTTGTATTATTTTTGGCGCTTTAACAGCAATTCTCCTGAAAATATAAGCGCTTTGAGTAATTCTTATGTTTCTGGAAATGTGAAAGGCGAAGATTATGTTGGTGGGCTTGTTGGGTTAGACTCTATTTATATAGGATATGCACCATCTATTGATGTAAATCGATACATTCGAAATTCCTATTCGCAGGGAACAATAGAAGGGAAAAAATATGTCGGTGGACTTGTCGGTAAATCAAACTATGAAGTCGCCGGATCGGCAAGCAACAAAAGGTTTAGCGGAGAGATCGTTTCTAGTTATCATTCTGATGGAAATGTCATCGGAACACAAGACTATGTTGGTGGAATTGCGGGGGATGTTTATGAGTCTATTGATTCCTGCCATCATGCTTTTGGTGATGTAAACGGAGCGGGCTATGTCGGTGGATTGGCTGGCAAATCTTCAACAATTACCAACTCATATTCTGAAGGAGATGTGTTTGGAACAAAATCGTATGTTGGTGGCTTAGTTGGTTCTGGTAATGTATCAAAAAGTTATGTCAAAGGGGCTGTCAGAAGTGATTCCAGCCATGTGGGGGGAGTTGCTGGTAACGGCAGTATAGATTCTTCATACCATATAGGTGGAAGTGTATGTGGAGCTGGTTACGTAGGAGGCTTAACAGGAGACTCGAAGGTCGCAAATTCATATTCCGAAGGGGATGTGATTGGAACAAAATCGTATGTCGGAGGTTTGACTGGTTCAGGTGGAGTATCAAAAAGTCACGCCAAGGGATCTGTAAGAAGTGATTCTAGCTATGTAGGTGGAGTTACAGGTGCCGGTAATGTTGATTCTTCATACCATATAGGCGGTGATATAAGTGGAGCCGGTTATGTCGGAGGCTTAGCTGGAAGATCTTCGAAAATAACCAACTCTTACTCTGAAGGGAATGTGGGGGGGACAAAAACGTACGTCGGCGGATTGGTTGGTTACGTTAGCGGTAATGACATTCAGAAAAGCTACTCCAAAGGAACTGTGAAAAGTGATTCTAGTTACGTAGGCGGCGTTGTGGGGTATATTTATGGAGGAATAGACTCTAGTTACCATATAGGAGGTAATGTAATCGGTGCAGGTTATGTTGGTGGACTAGTTGGTTATGCGTCATCTTCTGTTAAAAGTTCATATTCTGAAGGGGATGTGATTGGAACGACTTATGTCGGCGGCTTAGTTGGTTCCGGTGGTGCCATAACAAAAAGTTATGTCAAGGGTTCAGTAGTTGGTGATTCTAGTTACGTAGGTGGAATTATTGGATATGCAAAATATAATGAGGAAGGTATAGATTCAGTCTATCATACAGAAGGCAATGTGATTGGGACGAATTATGTAGGAGGCCTGGCCGGATATTCTGGACGTTCTATCACAAATTCCTATTCAACGGCCTTTTATGTAAAGGGTGTAGATATGGTCGGTGGCTTGGTTGGGCAAAATAGAGAGAATATTGTTGCGTCTTATTTTATAGGAGATTCCGTTATAGGTAATAGCGAAATAGGCGGTCTTGTTGGTTATGTTTATAATAATGGCAGCGTTGATAGCTCTTATTCCATAGCGCATGTTAAAGGGAACAATAATATCGGCGGGCTTATTGGAAGTGTGAGAGGTAATGTTTCTAATTCTTATGCAACTGGTAATGTTATAGGTGATGCTGATTCTCCTTTGAGCTGCGATAATTTGGGAGGACTTGTTGGTTATCAATTTAAAGGATCTGTGAGCAAATCATTGGCTTTGGGAAATGTTTCAGGAGATACCAAAATAGGTGGATTAATTGGTCGTTTTGATGGATCAAATATTTCTCAATCATACGCAGGCGGCAATGTAAAAGGGAAATACCACACTGGTGGTCTAGTGGGTTATGGTACTGGTTCGATGGACGAAGTTTACGCTAGTGGTATCCCGAGTTTTGAAGTAAATCCTGTTTATACGGGTTGTATCATTGGATATGTAAATGGTTCTTTGTCTATTTCAAAATCGTATTATGATAAAACAAAATGCAATTTAGGTGTTGATGGTGGAGAAAATGTTGCAAATGTTTCGGGAACTCCTGGAAAGACAACTGCTGAAATGCAATATCAGCCTACTTTTGAAGATTGGGATTTTACAAACACATGGCAAATAGAAGATGGTTCATATCCGTATTTATGGGTGATTGCGAATTCCCTTGCAATGTCGGTTGTTTCAACCGAATCTCTCGAAGATGTTGTTTATGATGGGATGCCGAAAACACCTCGAGTGACAAAGGTTTCCTTTTTGGGAAAAACTCTGGTTGAAAACGTTGATTACACTGTTAGATATGAAAGAAATATCAATGCAGGGACTGCAAAAATAAGCGTTTGCGGTATAAACCTATATAACAGCTGTAAAAATATTGAATTTGAAATAATTCCTATCTCTATAAGTCTAACAATTGCGTCCATTGAAAACATGACTTATACCGGTGAGGCGTTGACTCCAAACATAACTGTTTATAATGGGGAATCTATACTTGAAGCCACAAATTATATGGTTGAATATACAAATAATTTGAATGCAGGGACTGCTTCTGTTACGGTGACTATGAAAGGCAACTATGTTGGGTCTGCAACTGCAACCTTTACAATTGAAAAGGCAACGCCTGTAATTAGCCAGAATCCAAAGGCGAGTGATGTCTTAATTGGTGAAACTCTTGCGTTGTCTAATCTTTCAGGTGGAATTTCAAATGTAGGGGGGGCGTTTGTGTGGAAGACTCCCGAAGTTAAACCGACGATTGAAAATGAAGGCTATGCTGTGAAGTTTATCCCGACGGATGTAGACAATTATTATTTCGTTGAAATGATAATTCCTATAAAGGTTTGGGATGTTGCTTATGTAGCTGTTCATTTAGGTGATATGACTCTTGATAGTGCTGTTGTAATAAAGGGAAGAGGTTACGTATTACCGGCTGCTTCTGATAGTGTTGGCTACGATTTTGCAGGATTTTATAATGGGACTTCAAAAGTCGGTGATTCAGGAGATCAAATTATTGTGAATGAGAATACAGTCCTTGATGCGGTTTACGAGATAAAAACATTTGTTGTGAAATTTGTAAATGGTGATAGCGTATTGCAATCTGAAGAATTGGTATATGGCTCGTTGCCTGAATATACAGGCGAAACGCCGACCAAGGCGGCGACGGACCAATACACCTATATGTTCAAGGGCTGGAGTCCGACAATTGCAAATGTGAGCGGTGCGAAAACCTATACCGCAGTATTTGATAGCGTAGTGAATAAATATCTGATTACGTTTATGCATGGTGAAAATGAACTGCAAAGCGATGAAGTTGAATATGGGAAAACGCCTACGGAGCCAATGGTGACTTTGCCTAAGAATACCGCTCAATATACATATAGCTTTGATGGTTGGGACAAGCCAATTGTAGCCGTTACGGGAGCAGAAACATACTATGCTGTAATTAATAGGACTTTAAACAAGTATGAGATAACCTTCAAGGATTATGATGGTTCTATTTTAAAAACTGCCGTTCAGTATGATTATGGAACCCCATCGATAAATATTGTTAAACCGTCAAATTCGGTAAGACAGGAAACTGCAAAATACACTTACACATTCAAGGGTTGGAGCCCGACTATTGCAGATGTGACTGAGAATGCTGTTTACGTTGCCGAATATGACAGCACCATTCAAGAATATCAGATTGTCTTTGTCAATGGAAATGATGAACTTCAATCGGAAATGGTTTTGTATGGAGAAGTTCCCTCCTACAAAGGAATGACTCCGAAAAAACAGGTGAATGCTCAGTGGACATATACATTCAATGGATGGAGTCCTGTAGTTTCATCTGTTGTTGGTCCAACAACCTACGCGGCAGTATTTGATAGTGTCATAAATAAGTACGAAGTGGTTTTTAAAGATTATGATGGTTCTGTTTTGAAGGCTGCTGTTCAGTATGATTATGGAACATCTTCGATAAATATTGCTAAGCCAGCTAATCCGACAAGGCAAGAAACGGTAAAATACACTTACTCATTCAAGGGGTGGAATCCGATTATTGCTGATGTAATGGAAAACGCCGTTTACATCGCTGAATATGACAGCACTATTCGAGGTTATCAGATTCTCTTTGTTGATGGCAATGATGAACTTCTATCGGAAACAGTTGCATATGGAGAAATTCCTACGTATAATGATGTAGAACCATCTAAACCGTCAACTGCTCAGTATACTTACACGTTTAAGGGATGGACTCCGTCAATTAGCTCAGTGACAGATAATGCTACTTACACGGCTGTGTTTGATAGCTCACTTAGAAAATATAGTGTTTCTTTTGTGTCTGACGGGTCTGTTTTGGAAACGGCTAGTGTTGCTTACGGAGATACTCCCAAATATTTGGGTGAAAATCCAACAAAGCCTTCGACTAAATCTTATTCTTATGAATTTATCGGATGGTCGCCTAATCCTGGTCCAATCGAAAAAGATGTGAAATATACAGCAGTCTTTGATAGCACCCTGATAACTGGAATTGTTGACGCAAGCTTTGCCAATCAAGGTTTGTCTGTGGATGCTGTGAATCGAAATATTCATATTTCGGAGGCGTCAATCGGTGAAATCTACGTGATTTTTGATATGCAGGGTCGGGTACTTCGAAAAGGACGTGTTGATTCGTCTGACTTCAATATTACAATGCCGATTGCGGGTAATTACTTGGTGAAGATTGGATATCAGTTACGGCGTGTTAATGTAAGGTAGTGGTGCTGCGCATGACTACTGAATAAAAAGTTCATATTCTGCCGAAAATACGGGAAACCCTTAGGTTTTAAACAAAAACGCCCCTGCTCAGAGCTACTTGAGCGGGGGCGCAATCGTTCCCAAAGAGACACAAGGAGGGAATTGGATTTTTGCTTCAACCAGACAAGCCCGGGTCTAAAAGCTATGGCAACAATTAGAATTAGACTTGTCTAACTAAAAGTTAGATATATCTAACTGCAAAAACAAGGGCAAAAAAGCCAAAATAATGTAAATTTTCTGTTTCAAAGTTAGATATGTCTAAAAAAGTATGGCTATTGTAATATTTTTAGCCTTGCCTAATTAGTTTTATTAAACTATATTAGCCTCGTCTAAATAAGGCTAGTTGATATGGACCATACAAAACTGACTCAAAGCTTAGAAGACTACTTGGAAATGGTGCACATGCTGCGCCTGGCGAACGGGCTTGCCCGCGTCAAGGATATTGCGGCGGCTCTCGGCGTGAAAATGCCGTCGGTCGCAAAGGCCATGGTGGAACTCAAGAAGATGGGCCTTGTGAGGCAGGAACCCTACAGCGGCGTGGAACTCACCGAAGAGGGCGAACGCGTTGCCGCCATGATTTTAAACCGTCATATTCTTCTGAAGGGTTTCCTGATTAAGTTGGGCGTGTCCGAAGCGATTGCCGACAAGGATGCTTGCAGCATGGAACATATCCTTTCGGCAGAAACTCTCGGTAAGATTGAAGATTTTGTGAAGCCGACGGACGCGATTTCGTCGGCTAAAAAATTAAAACCCGCCGCGAAAAACGGCAAAAAAACAGGTGAAAAGTAACATGAGCTGTAATTGTGGTTGCGGCGGCAAGTCGCATACGAAAAAATGGAGTACCGAGCCCAAGTTCTCGGAACTCAAGAAGGGCGACAAGGTAGAGATTGTCGGTTATAACGAGGGCGATTCTGCTTATAAGTCCAAGTTGCTTTCGATGGGCCTTGTGCGTGGCGTGCAGATTGAAGTCTTGCAGGCGGCCCCGCTCGGCGACCCGATCGAAGTTGCTGTGCTTTCGTACAGACTCTCGCTCCGCAAAGAAGAAGCCAACGTTCTCAAGCTGAGGAGGGTATAATGGCTGCCAGAAAACTTTTGACGATTGCAATTGCCGGTAACCCGAACTGCGGTAAGACGGCTCTCTTTAACGCCCTTACGGGTGCACGCCAGCATGTGGGTAACTGGCCTGGCGTGACGGTCGAAAAGAAGGAAGGTTACTTTGAACTGGGCGACCGCCAGATTCGCCTGGTGGACCTTCCGGGTACTTACGCTTTGTTCGCAAATGCCGAAGACGAACGCGCTGCTGTCGACTACTTGCTCAGCCGCGAAGCGAGCCTGATTATCAACATTGTCGATGCGACGAACCTGGAACGCAACCTGTTCCTTACGAGCCAGCTTGCCGACATGAAGATTCCGATGGTGATTGCCGTCAACATGATGGACATTGCCGAAAATCGCGGAATCCAGCTGGATCTCGACGAACTTTCTGATTTTTACGGCGTGCCGTGCATTCCGCTTTCTGCCGTGAGCGAAAAGAGCGTCACCAATTTCATTAGCCAAATGGGCCATGTGCTTGCGAGCCCGATGCCGCTCCCGAAGCGGATGGTTTATGGCGACAAGGTCGAAGAAGCCGTAAAGGTGTTGGAACCGAAGGTGGCACCAGTTGCAAAGCTCTTGGATGCGGATGCTCGCTGGGTTTCGCTTATGTATTTGGGCAACGAGAAGAGCTATGCGGATAAGTTTGCCGAAGCGGGCGTGAAGCTCGACAAGGCCGAAGTCGTGAAGATCCTGGGCGAAGAGCCGGAATTTGCGATGGCTGAAAACCGCTACTCCATTTCGCACGAGGTAGCGGGGAAGGCAACTGTTTCTGTGCGTGCCAAGAAAACTTTCTCGGACAAGCTTGACGCGGTGCTTTTGAACCGCTGGGCGGCACTCCCGATTTTCTTGGTCATCATGTATCTGGTGTTCTGGATTGCGGTGACTATCGGTTCTGCGTTCATTGATTTCTTTGACGTGCTGTTCGGTGCGATTTTCGTGGATGGCCTCGGCTACCTGCTGGGCGATGTACTCGGCTGCCCCTCCTTTGTCACGGCAGTTCTCGCCGACGGTATCGGTGCCGGTATCCAGACGGTTTCGACCTTCATCCCGGTCATCTTCTTCATGTTCCTGTGCCTTTCGTTCCTCGAAGACTCGGGTTACATGGCCCGCGCGGCTTTCGTTGCAGACCGTTTCATGAGATTCCTCGGGCTCCCCGGTCGTGCCTTCGTGCCGATGATGGTGGGCTTCGGTTGCGGCGTGCCGGCCATTATGGGCACCCGCGTGCTGGAATCCAAGCGTGAACGCTTCCTCACCATCTTCTTGGTGCCGTTCATGAGCTGCGGCGCACGCCTCCCGGTGTATGCACTGTTTGCGGCGGCATTCTTCGGCAAGATGGCGGGCACGGTGGTGTTCCTGCTTTACCTCGCCGGTGTGCTGTTCGCCATCGCTTACGGTTTGTTCCTGAAGAGGTCGCTTTTCCAGGGCCAGGCTTCTAACTTTGTGATGGAACTTCCGCCGTATCACTTGCCCAAGTTCAAGTCCTTGATGATTCACTGCTGGCAGCGCCTACGCGATTACATCTGGCGCGCCGGTAAGGTGATTACGCTTGCGGTTGCCGTGCTTGGCTTCCTCAACAGTTTCGGTATTGTCGAGAAGATGTATGTCGATGTTGACGGCAAGACGACCGAAATTGTCCAGGCCGAAGACGGCTACCAGATGGTCAAGGAAAATGAAGAAGGCGAGACTGAAAACGTCGCTCTCCCCGAAGGTTTCGTTGTTGACGAATCCAAGGTGGTGAAGTCCAACGAGTTCACTGCCGGTAACGGCGACTCCGAAAACAGCTTGCTTTCTATAATCGGTAAGGCCATTACGCCGGTATTCGAACCCTTCGGTGTCGAAAAAGAAAACTGGCCTGCATCCGTGTCGCTGTTCACTGGCCTGTTGGCCAAGGAAGCTGTTATCGGTACCATGAACTCCCTCTATTCCATGGTGGGGGAGAATGCCGAGGCTCCTGCAGATGGTTCGACAAGCTCCGCAACCGATAAGGTCACTGAGCCTGCCGAAGTGACCGTCGCAAAGGAAAAGGCTGAAGAACCCGCACCGGAAAAAGTTGCCGTTGCTGACTCTGCTGCTACAGATAGCGTGAAGGCTGATTCGACAGTCGCCGCTGTTGCTGACTCCGCTGCAACTGATAGCGCTGTGGTTGCCGATAGTGCCGCAGCACTTGCTGAATCCGCAGAAGTTGTTGCCGAAGCCGCTCCTGCCGAAGAAAAGCCGCTTATCGCCGGCATCGATGAATGTCCCGTCGAAGAAGAGGAAGAAGGTGGCGCACCCGACATCAAGGGCGCCGTGCTCGAAGCCCTCGGCTCAATTCCTACTAACCTCGCCGAAGTCTTCGGTTCGCTTACCGACCCGCTGGGAACCTCCGGCGAATTGGAAGGCCAGGAAGCCGCCGAACTCAAGAAGGAAACTCTTGACAAGATTACCGACGCCAAGGTGCTGACCTGCGAAGAATATGCAGCCATCGAAACCTTCGGCGAAGAAGAGGAAGACGAAAAGACCCGCGAAGCCGTGTTTGCTAAGCTCGCTGCCGCAGGTCTCGAACTCTCCGAAGACGAAATGGGCGCTCTCGAAGAAGGCGACCTTTCTGAAACCGCCGACATCTACGCCAACCTCCGCTCTTACTTCCACAATCCGGACAAGAACGGTAACCCGGTGGATGGCTTTAGCTGGCAGGTGTTTGCGTTCCTCATCTTCATCTTGCTTTACGTGCCGTGCCTTGCCGCCATGGGCGTGGTTACCCGTGAAATCGGCCTCGGTCTCGCCGTCCTCATGGCGACCGTGCAGACGCTCATTGCCTGGGCGATTGCCGTGCTCCTCTACCAGGTTCCTGTTGGCGGAAACATGACATGGATTGTCGCTGCCATCGTGGTGCTCGTGGGTACTGGAATCTTCCTCAAGCTCTTCGGCATGAAGGCGAATAAGGAAAAGCGCTTCGAAGACTAACGTTTGGAATCAAGAATAGGGCTGGTGGGCCCAAAACCTGCCAGCCCTTCATTAAGAAGTTTAAGTTAGACTAGACTAATAAATAAAATTTATAACAAAAAAACAATCTCATAGGAGAATACCTTACAATGAAATCTCGTTCTAATCTCTTGTTCGGCCTTGCAGCCGCCTCCGTGTTTGCGATGCCTGCATTCGCTCAGGAAGCCGCCCCTGCCGCCGAAGCCCCTGCTACAGCCCCCGTTGCTGAAGCTCCTGCCCAAGCTGCCCCGGCCCCTGCACAGGAAGCCCCTGCCGCAGCACCTGCAGAACAGGCTGCTCCAGCTCCCGCCGCAGAACAGGCAAAGGCCGAAGAACCGGCTCCCGCTGAAGAAAAGGCTCCTGCCGATGCTTCGGCAAGCTCAGCAACCGAAAACACGAATCCTGCCGAAGTGGCCAATGCCGCAGGTAACGCTCTCGACATGCTCAAGGCGAGCATGAGCGAAGAAACTTCTGCCGCCAACATGGAAGTCAAGTTCTCCGGCGAAGTCGAATTCGATGCCTACACGGGCGACGTTTTGAACGATGACGACCTGAACCATGAATACGCATCTACGTTCGACCTGAATGTGGAAGTGAAGTTCAACGAAAAGTGGTCTGCGTTCGTGGGCCTCGAAGCCGATGGCGAGACGGATAGCCCCGCTGCTGTCTATAACGGTGCCTACGTTCAGTACCAGCCGGCCGATTTCTTCGCCGTCAAGCTGGGTGACCTAACCTTCTCGGAAGGCGCGTTCAATGCCTACTACGGCTACGATGATCCGGCCGACAATGCTGCGGGCATGAAGGAACACGATATCCGCGGTCTTGAAATTGACTTGGCAGGCCTTGTGCTCGGTTTCGGTTTTGGTCGTGGCGATAATGATTTTGCCGATGACGAAGGCGCAAAGGTCTACGACATTCACGCTGCCTACGATTTCGATATCGCCGGTCAGCACCTGCGTCCGTTCGTTGACTACAAGAGCTTCCAGACGGCTCAGCACAACGAATTCCATGCCGGTGTCGAGGCGGGTCTGAATATCGGTGGCTTTGGCTTTAGGGCCGTGTACGGCTTCCATGCCGATTACCTGGGTGACGACGGCGATGTGGTTGATGGTCAGGACTGGACTTCTACCGCTCACGCCTTCTTGGTCGAGCCGACTTTTGAAGTGGGCATGTTCGATATCAAGACGACCGCCTTCTATGCCATCGTCGATAGGGGCGATGCCGTCGAAGATGCGAGCGACCTTGATAACGGCGAAATTCCGGAATACTTCTTCGTGTATGCCGAACCCGCCTTCAAGCTTGCTGAATTCATCAAGCTCGGCATTCCTGTAGAATACCACACCAATACCATGGATGATGACGATGATTCCGCCGCTACATTCGATGTCGGTGCCCGCGTCTACATTACGCCGGTGGAAAACCTCGAAATCATGGCCTTCGGCATGGTGGACATTCCCGTGCAGGATAACGAGGACGATACCGCACTGCGCTTCGGTCTCGAAACCGTATTCAGCTTCTAATTACTTCATAGAATGCCCAATAAAGGGACTGTGGCAAAAAGCCGCGGTCCTTTTTCTGTCTAAATGGAGTAGAAAAAAGCGCATCAAAAAACTCTATTTGGTGTGCATTTGTTTGCTATTGGAGACTTTTATGAGTAATGTAAGATCGACCGGAAAAAAAACATCGAATACGTTGGTCCGCGACCTGGTGAACGTGGGCATTTTTGCGGCGCTTTATATCGTGCTTGGTTTTATGTCGTCGAGCATCGGCTACATTCCCGCCCTTATTGTTTTTTCGACCGCGAGCATTGCGCTTGTGACGAGTGTTCCCATGTTCCTGTTCTATTCGAAAATAGAAAGGCCGATCCTGTGCTGTATGCTTTTTTGCGGCATTTTCGGGGGAGCAATGCTGGTGATGGGCCAGAGCGTTATCATGTTTGCGATAAGCCTTGCAGTTGGGCTACTGTCGGGAACAATTCTGAAAATCATAGGGAAAAATTTTGCCGGCTTGTACATGGCAAACATTGTCTTGAGCCTAATGAGTTCTTCGATGATGCTTCCGCTTTGGCTTTATACCGAGAAATATCTGGAATATACCCGTGGCATGTGCGACGAAGGTTACGTTGCGAAGCTAGCGGAACTTTCTAACAGTATCTGGCCCCTGGTCGGAATTTACACCTTCGGCATCTTGGGTGCCGTTATCGGTGGACTCGTGGCCCGCCGCATCATGAAAAAGCATTTTGAACGGATCGGTCTTGCCCGGTGAAATTGGACCCTCGGACAAAACTGTTCTTAACGATTGCGGGGAACAGTATCATTCTTTCCGCACCAGTGATTTACGGCGCCATGATTGTTGTTTTGCCGGCAGTTTTATTGGTGCTTGAAAAAAGATGGCGGTTTTCCCTGCTCTTTTCTTTCTTGTACGCAATATCTGCATTCAGTTTTGATTATTTAAAAACGATGGATGTCGGGCTGGCGGGCACGCTGTTTGTCTCGACGATGATGCTTGTTTCGCATGTGATGCCGATAAGCGTTATTTTTTACTATGTCATGACGACCACCAAGGTGAACGAGTTCATGGCGGGAATGTCGAAGATGCATATTCCTAACAAAGTGACGATTCCCTTAGCGGTGATGATTCGCTTTTTTCCGACCGTATTCGATGAAGCCCGCGATATCGGGAATGCAATGCGCATGCGGGGTATTCGCCTGTTCAGCCTGCGGACATTAAAGAACCCGCTTGCCATTTTGGAATACAGACTTATTCCGTTGCTGGTGTCGCTCACGAAAATCGGGGATGAACTTTCGGTGGCGGCGACGACGCGCGGACTTTCTCCAGAAACGAGACGCAGTTGCATTGTCAAAATCGGGTTCCACGTTCAAGATGTTGTCGTGTTTGTTTATTGTTTGGCCGTTGTAGTTTTATTCTGTTCTTGGTCAGTCCCTTAATTGTCATTCCCGTGAAGGCGGGAATCTCCTTGCTTGTTAGAAATGACTATCACATTAAAAAACGTTTCCTTCTCCTACACAGAATCCCTTGATGATGCCGTCATCAAGAACTTGAATTTTGAAATCAAGTCTGGCGAATGCGTTGTGCTTGTGGGGGAGTCGGGTTGCGGAAAGACGACTATTTCTAAGCTAATCAACGGGCTTATTCCGCTTTATCAATCGGGAACGATGGCGGGCGACGTATTGCTTGGCGACAAGAATACCGCCGACATGACGCTTGCAGAAATTTCAAGGCACGTGGGTTCCGTTTTCCAGAATCCGCGTTCGCAATTTTTCAACATTGATACCGACAGTGAAATCGCCTTTGGCTGCGAAAACTTGGGAATGGATCCGGAAGAAATCCGGGAACGCGTGAATCGCGTCGTGAAGGAATTCCACATAGAACATTTGGCGGGTCGAAACATCTTTCATCTTTCTGGCGGTGAAAAACAGAAAATCGCCTGCGCTTCGGTCTCTGCGACCGATCCGGAAATTTTCGTTCTCGACGAGCCCTCGGCTAATCTTGACTTGAAAACAGTCGCAGACCTCGCCGGAATCATCAAGTTCTGGAAATCTCGCGGCAAGACCGTTCTTATCGTGGAACACCGCATCCATTACCTGCGCGACATTGCAGACCGGATTTGCTATGTAAAAGACGGCCGCATTGCACACGAATGGACTCCGGCAGAACTTGAAGCGAAAGGCCCGGAATATGCGGCAAGCCTCGGATTACGCTGCGTGAACTTGAAACAACTTAAGAATAAGGCCCCTGAGCTTGCCGAAGGGCCGGAAGGTTCGAAGGAGCCTGCGAAGCGAACTCTTAAAGAGTCATTGGTCTTCAAAAATCTCCACTTTGCCTACAACCGCAAATTTCCGGTTTTAGACATCCCGGTGCTTTCACTCCCTCGCAATCAAATCACTGCCGTTATCGGGCATAACGGAGCGGGGAAATCGACGCTTGCCCAGGTGTTGTGTGGGCTCCGCGGAACCTGGCGACAAAAACGCAAAGTTCGCAAGTACGGTGCTTACTTAATTATGCAGGATGTGAATCACCAGCTTTTTACCGAAAGTGTTCTTGAAGAAGTCCTGCTGGGTATGGACTCGCCAAATGAAAAAGTTGCTCTTGAAATTCTAGCTGGATTGAACCTGGAACAGTATGCGTACGAACATCCGATGGCGCTTTCGGGCGGTCAAAAGCAACGCGTGGCAATCGGTAGTGGAGTTTCTAGCGGTCGCGAAATAGTCGTGTTCGACGAACCCACCAGCGGCCTGGATTACAAACAGATGCTTGCCGTTTCGGCAACCCTCCAGAAACTTGCTGCAAGCGGAAAAACGTTGCTCGTGATTACGCACGATCCTGAATTCATTCTAAACTGTTGCCAGTCCGTCATTCGCATGGAACACGGAAAAATCGCAGAACAGTACCTGCTGCAAGGCAATCAGAAAAAGCTAATTGATGCTATGCTGAATGCATAGCGGATTTTGTTTGGCCTAATTGGAGTAGAGTTAGTTTGTACGATTTTTTATCGTATTGGCATGAATAGGACAAAAACACTCATTGCCGCGACCTTGGTCGCACTTCTTTCTGCCACATCCGCTAACGCCTGCCTTGCCGCCAGCAAAGAAAAGAAGCGGGATGAAGCTTACAGCAAACCTCTCACAACAGCCACATTGCAGACTATTGTCAACAATGCCCTGCCTCAAAAAGTGGTAGATCCGGAACTTGGCGCTCCTTACACGATTTATCCGATTGAGGTGAATCCGTACGACAAGGTTTTCCATTCGACGTTAATTGAATATCCCTTCGGGAGTTCGCCGCGCGCTGTGTCGCCGATTTCTAGCCCGCGTGGAATTATTTTGTATGTACACGGATACAACGATTACTTTTTCCAAGAAGAATTGGCCGAAAAGTCTGATTCTGCCGGGTTTGCATTCTTTGCGATAGACCTGCATTACAATGGCCGTTCGTACCGCGCAGGGGAGCCGCGTTCCGACATGCGGAGCGTCAAGGAATACTATGCCGAACTGGATGCCGCTGTGGCGCTCAGTAAAAAGATTGCAGGGAATTCCATTTCGAGCAATCTGCCGTTTGTCATTATCGCGCATTCCAACGGTGGCTTGATTACGCCGAATTACTTGAACGAACGCAATAGCGAAGATTTTGCGGCGTTTGTCTTGAACAGTCCCTTCCTCGACTACAAAAACAGCTGGTTTGTCCGTAATGTGGCATTCCCCGTTCTTTCGGACGTCGCGCTCCTCATGCCCGACGTGCCGGCTCCAAAACAAGAATCTCCCAAGTACAACACGTCTCTTTTGAAGACTGAAAGAGGCGAATGGGAATTCAACACGGAATTAAAGAGCGCCGAATGGCCGCAGCAATACTTCGGTTTCCTTCGCGCGACCACAAGGGGAATCAAGTGGATCCATAACGGGATGCAAATCAAGTCTCCCATACTTATGATGCGTAGCGGATGCACGGTCAACAACGTTAAATGGGACGAAGACTACATGCGCTGCGACTGCTTACTCGATGTGGATCTCCTGGAAAAATGGGCCCCCAAGCTAGGGCCTGATGTTACGACAGTGACTGTTGAAGACGGAATGCACGACGTATTCCTTTCCCGTAAGGAAGTTCGCGATTTCGCTTACCGCACGATGTTCGAATTCCTCGATGACGCCGTAGCGCGCAAAAATGCCGTAGTTGCTTATAACTATATTTTGCCTCGGTAGAGGTAAGTATGAACATTTGGAACGTTTTTGCACCGGTTTATGAATTTTCGATGCGCACGCAGAAGAATATCTATGATTTTCTGTATGCGCGGATTGCCGAAGTCGCCAAGGGCAAAGATGTTCTTGAACTGGCGACGGGCCCCGGGATGATTGCGCGGCATATTGCGCCTGCCGCAAAGTCCGTGGTGGCAACGGATTTTGCGCCAAAAATGATTGAAACCGCACTCAAAGCGAAGAATCCAGACAACCTGAGTTTCGAAGTTGCAGACGCGACTTCTTTACGCTTTGCGGACAATTCCTTCGACATTGTCGTGATTGCAAACGCACTCCACATTATACCGAATCCGGAAAAGGCACTTGAAGAAATCCGCCGCGTCTTGAAGGATGACGGCATGCTGATTGCCCCGAATTTCTTTTTCCGCGAAGGCGGCAAGAAGAACCTGTGGCAAAAATTCCTGAGCCTTGTCGGCATCCGCTTCGCACACGAATGGACCGAAAAAGAATACAAGGCCTTCTTGGAATCGAACGGCTGGAAAATCAAAATGGCCCGCGTTATTGAAGGCCGGATTGATTTGATTTATGTAGAGTGCATCCTTGGCATCCAGGTCCCCTTGATACATTCCAATAATTCCGGCGGCGTTTCGAATTTGTGCGACACTGTCGCATGATGGACATTTTTTACCCGTTCCGCAAGGATTTCAAAAGTTGTGTTAATCGCCGTCTTGCTTTTTAAGATTGTCGCAAGCATATAGAGGCCTTTTTCTGTGAAAGCGTAGGGTAAAGATCTGCTTTTGGCCGAATAATTTGTGGACGAAATTTTCGTCCGCAAAATTTCAACTTCGTCCTTTGACAACTGGAACATATATGTCGAGGGAAACTTGTCAGGATTGTTCCTGACCGCCTCATTGATTCGCTTTGTCTCTACACCATATAACAAAGCGACATCGGCATCCAAAATGATTTTATGATTTCGAACGGATGCAATTCGGTCTGCCACATTGCGCATTAAAATCGAAAACGTGTTTTCATTATTCATCTTCTACTCCAATCCGCCTACAAGCAAAAAAGGCGGGGTACGTTGTCACCTTGTAATGCCTAGCTTTCTTTTTCTGCCTGAATTTTCTGCGATTCCTTCAACACTTCTTGCAGCGTGAAATCTTCCTGCGTAAAGAAGAACGTGTTCTTGCCCAAATCCTTGAGCGAAGCCCCAAAGTGGTAAGCCGTATCGTCTATGAATAGGAATCGGTCGTGCATTCCGTAACTTGGCAAGACTTGCATCGGGCTGTCAGGATATTGTTCGTTGTAAGTGGCTAGGTCCATTTCAAGGACTTTGCTTTTGTCATAGGTGTAGATTGTCACGGAAACGCCTTTTTCCCGCTTGAGCATCATGGCCAGAGTCTTCTCGGTCACGTACCTGTCGACAAGTACGATTCTTTTCTTTGCCTGGCGAATCAAGTCGCAGACAAATACATAGGCATCGAACTCCTGGTTGTTGTAAAATAAGCCCTTGGTTTTGAGCTCGCCACGGTCCATCGCCTCGAAAAGTTCGTCAAATTTTCGGTCATGATCAAGCAGATGTTCGTCATGACCGGTCAAGCGGCTGTCCTGTTCCAAATCCTTTGCTTCTACATTTGAAAGACGGTTGATAAGACCGCCGTTACCCATCATAAGGTGCCGCAATTGCACGAAAGCATCCATTATAGCGAGAGACACCTTAATTGCCGTTTTGGTACGCAAAACAGCTGAAAGCATTGCCACTCCTTGCTCGGTAAAGGCAAACGGCATCTTACGCAAGCCCATTTTCTCAGAATTGGACATCACAATTTGTGATTTCCAATTTGAAAATTCCAGTTCTGTCAATTGAAAACAGTTCCTTTCCGGGAACCTTTCCATATTTCGTTTGACGGCCTGATTTATGGCCCTAGTTTCCACCCCGTAAAGTGCCGCCAAATCGCGATCAAGCAACACCTGCCTGCCACGAATGACCAGAATCATCTTTTCTACGCCCGATTCCTCCAGCAGGTTCGGAACAGCAATCTCTTTTTCATTCATCTTCTACTCCAATCCGCCTACAAGCAAAAAAGGCAGGGCAAAGTGATCTCGAAGCAAATATACATTCCTTAAATGTCATATTATGACAATCGGCGATTTTTTCGGAAATTTTGGGAATTTTGACGAAAATCGACCCCCGCAGGCGGTTGAAATCTGCATTTTTACGCTTTTTTCTCGCCTTCCGGGCATGGCGTCACCTTTTGACAGCGGAATAATCTATATTTCCTTGCAAATAGGGTTTTCTCTTATTCGCCACCTGAATCTCGACAATTCAAAAACGGAAGAATAAGACGAACGCTCACGTCTGCGACCGGCGTATGCCCGCCGCATCGTTTTGCTACATGGTCTATTGTTTAATAGCAGTTTGCCTGTATGCAAGCGGCCTTTTGGGGCGTGAGTTGTTTGTATTTATTCCGTACAGGCTGTCGAGAGCCTCAGGTGGGTAAGTGCATTCAACTCCACGCCTTTTTTGTTTTCTAAAAAGATTGGATTGATGTAGAATGGGAGCGAACTCGCTGAGTTTTGCTCTTGTTCCCCACCTGGAATCTCGACAATTCAAAAACGGAAGAATAAGACAATGACTCGCCATCGCCCATGGATTGCATGGGCGTAGTGTACCCTGGGCGTACTGTATCCGCTCGGGTTTTTGCGGGTGTATTGTATTCTTTTGAAAATGTCGCGCTTTTAGGCGAGGAGTGAGTCGGCTCCCCGCCGTTTCTTTTTGTCCGCACCCCGGCCAAGCGAATCGGCCAGAACCGCTCCCGCGAGAGTGAACTCGTTCACTTTCAACACGGAGCGAAATGATGGCGAAGGCACAAAAAAAAGATAAAAACAGCAATTCTACATCTCAAGAAAATCACGTCTTTCGTCTAGCAGAGCTTTTCTGTGGTCCTGGAGGAATTGCTAAGGGGGCAACCTTAGCGAGTATAGAAGACAAATCTTATAAAATTATTCACCTTTGGGCGACCGACTACGACAAAGACACTTGTGAAACTTATAGGCATAACATCTGTGCAGATAGACCTGAATCGGTAATATGCCACGATATACGCGATTACGATATTAAGAACTTCAAAAAATTTGGAGATATTGATGGTCTCGCATTTGGTTTTCCTTGCAACGATTTCAGTGTTGTAGGAGAACAACGAGGCGTGAAAGGAAATTTTGGACCTTTATACACCTACGGGATTCAAATCTTAAAAAGATTTAAGCCGAAATTTTTTCTCGCAGAAAATGTTGGCGGTTTAAGAAGCGCAAATGAAGGAATGGCGATAAAAAAGATTTTTAATGCTATGCGGAGTGCTGGGTATCGTATATATCCCAATTTATACAAATTTGAAGATTATGGAATTCCTCAAGCAAGGCACAGGATAATCATTGTCGGTATTCGAGAAGATTTGCCTTATGAATTTAAAGTCCCCTCACCAAATGGTTATAAAACAAAAACTTGTAAGGAAGCGATAGAAAATCCACCTATTAAAAAAACATCGGCTAATAATGAACCTACGATACAATCGCAAAAAGTAGTCGAAAGATTAAAATACATAAAGCCAGGAGAAAACGCCTTTACAGCCAAGATTCCTGATGAACTGAAAATAAATGTGCGTGGCGCCAAAATTAGTCAAATATACAAGCGACTTGATCCATTAAAACCTGCATATACCGTTACTGGCTCTGGTGGAGGCGGAACTCACATCTATCATTGGAAAGAGAATCGTGCTTTGACAAATCGCGAAAGAGCGAGATTGCAAACGTTTCCAGATGACTTCGTATTTGTCGGCTCTAAAGAATCTGTTCGTAAACAAATAGGTATGGCTGTTCCGTGCGATGGCGCAAGAATCATATTTGAGGCTATCTTAAGAACTTTTGCTGGAATAGAATATGAAAGCGTAGGATTAAATATCGATGAATAGGGGTGGTAGAGTATGAAAAAAATATTGCTAAATCTTGTTGATTATGATAAGAATGGAAATCCCAATCTTCATGGATTAAATTGGGGCAATCGCAAAGACGGTACAGAAAGGGATAAAAATGAAGCGTATTTGCAATTAACCCCAGAAATCTATAATACAGACTTCTTCCCAGCAAAAGGAAAATACTTTATCGTAGAAACAGACGATAAAGAAACCATAATCTTTGTTAGAGCACAAAAGCCTATTGGAACTGCGCTACAAACACCTGAAGACAATGCGATTTTGGGCAAATATTTAAGGAAACGACTTGATATTGCCGACGCAGAAGAAATAACGCTAGATAAAGTAGAAGCATATCGAACAACCATCTCTTTTTATAAGATTGATTCTTTACATTATCTTCTCGATTACTCAAAGAATGACGATGTTTTCAATAGTGCTAATAAGAGTCTTCCTGAAAAACATTCCTTAGCACCCGTCACTCCCTCCCAAATCATCTACTACGGTGTTCCTGGCTGCGGTAAGAGCAATAAAATCAGAGAGCAACTGAAGGACGTTCCTGAGAAAAACAAGGTTCGTGTCGTATTCCACCCGGAATACACCAACGCCGAATTCATCGGTCAGATTTTACCGAAAGTCAACGGTCACGTCACCTACGAATTTACGCCCGGGCCGTTTACGCAAATTATCAAGCGGGCGTACCTTAATCCTAAAGAACATTTTTACCTAGTTATCGAAGAAATCAACCGCGGTAATGCGGCCGCCATTTTCGGCGACACCTTCCAGTTGTTAGATAGGCTTAAGGCGGGGGAAACGGACTCTCTCGGCAATGACCCTGCAAATGCGGCGGTAAACACGTTTACAGAAGGCTGGAGCCAGTATTTTGTCCAGAACGATGATGTCAACGCCTATATTCGGGGAACTGAAAATAGCATTCAGATCGGGAATATTCGCTTTGATTCGAATACGGCTATCCGCTTGCCGCCTAACCTTTCCATCTTGGCGACAATGAACACCAGCGACCAGAATGTGTTCACCTTGGATAACGCTTTCCAGCGCCGTTTTGACATGGAATTGGTTCGCAACGAATTCGACCTCACTCAGCCCGCCGTCAATGCTCAGTACAACGCAGAAATTGACGATACCGGTATTAAATGGGGACAATTCTGGGGATGGATCAATGCCAAAATTACGGCAACCCTGAAAGGACTTTCCAGCACCGAAGACAAGCGGCTTGGAGTCTGGTTCGTGAGCAACGTGGGCGGTATTATTGACGACAAGGTCTTTGCAGAAAAGGTCCTGAAGTTCCTGTGGGATGACGTTTTCAAGTTCAAGCGTCCGCAGATTTTTGAAGATGGTATCGATACCTTGGAAAAGTTGATTAACTCCTTTGAAAAACCGTCTGAAGGGAAAGAACGCTTTGACGTTTTCAAGGACAAGGCGAATCTTGTCGCATTTGTAGCATCGCCAACGCTGTAATCCTTGATGCAAAAACTGAACGAAATATGTTCCTGCGAATCCAAGGCGAATTCGGAGACCGAGTTCGTCGGCATTCGTTGTGAAAAATCAAAGGAAGATGGAGCGCTAGAAACAAGCATCATCTTTCCTTTGGGATATTTCAAAGACGACTCGGCCTTGCGCGAACTCCCCGAAGAAGAATTGCGGGAATGTGTCGTCAATCTTTTTACGGTACTTTCTGACCCTTCGCTGCAGGAACAGATTCATCAGGATTCGTCCATTTTCACATTCGCGGAGGAACATGGCGAATCTGAATTTCCGATGGTTTCGTACTTGAATGTTATCCGGAATTTTCTTGATTTCGGCTACCTTGACGAAAAGGAAATTCTGTACAAAAAGGGCGCAAACGGGAAAATCAATTGGGGACGGACAATCAAGGCCGTGCAACCTGTCATTACCGAAGATGCACAGAATCTTGTGTATCTGGATTTTATCGCCCGTAAAGTCAGTTATAACGAAGATACGCTCATTACGCAGGTCCACAAGTTCTGCGTTCATGACGCTCTTGTGAAACTCGGATTTTTATTCGGCATAGATCCGTCCGAAGAACCGCTGTTGGATTTTGATTACGATTTGTTCTGTAACGCAATTCATTCTAAACTTGCGAAAACGTTTAACGACCGCGATTTACGCTTGCTCGCCGACTTGGCCCGAATTGTGGAGTATCTTGCCGGGCATAGAACCGAAGACGGAAAAACGGCAGACGATTTTTATTTCGGGGTAAACAAGTTCGCCCCCGTTTGGGAAGCGTTGGTGGATAAGATTTTCGGGAAGTTGCCGCAGGGAGTTGCCAAGGATAAATTCAATCCGCATTTACGGTGGAATGACGGATGCCGCGATGAAAAACTTGATGAATCTGAAGAAGAAATTGTCCTGAATGACCCGAAACGTTCCACACTCCGACCAGATACGATAATGGTTATGGGGGAGAGTGTGTATATCCTTGATTCAAAGTACTACAAATACGGCTTGACTGGTTTCAATTCGCAATTGCCGGGAGCCGAATCGGTTTGTAAGCAGATGGCTTATGCAGAATATGTGGAAACACATTGGAAAGAAATATTGGGCCTGGATTCTTCGAATGCTACGCATTCTCAGAATGACGCTCTGCCAAAACCTATCTACAACGCATTCATTATGCCGTGTTGTGCGGAAAATGTGAAGGAAAAATTTCCCAACGCGGTGTTCTCTGAAAATGGTTTGTTTAGCATGTGCCGCGTCGGCTATATCTATGGTGACTGGAAAAACGTGAAGGACGAAAACCGACCTTATCACAAAATCCACTGCATTCTCCTCGATATGAAATCCGTCATGCGGAATTACGCAAACAACCCCGCTGCACAAAGTGAACTCGCAGGGGTAATCGGCGGTTAAATTCCTCATCAGTGTGTCGAGATTTTCTCTAGGTCCTTGATGTTGTGGCTGTGGCTGTGCTTTGCATCGGAAAAGACATGGTTGTGCAAATGGGAATGCGTAACAACGTGCGTATGGGTTATGCCGCCATGCGTGTGCGTGAAAATATGCTGATGCATGTGCGAATGTGAGCGGACAAGCGTATCGCAGACCACAAAAATGGTACCGGCAATCATGACCAGGAACGCCACGACGTATTGCAGCGTGATTTTTTCGTTCAGGAGCACGACAGAAAACAGGACGCCGATAAAGGGCGCAAAGGCGTAAAAGGCGCTGGTCTTTGCAGCTCCCAGGTATTTTTGCGCGCGGATGTAGGTGAAAATGCTCAGGCCGTAAGCCACAAAGCCGAGCAGCAGGGCGAGCGGGATGTATTTTACGGCAAAGTTCATTTCGCTTGTGGTAAGCGAAACGACGATGGAACCGATTCCGGAACAGAGGCCTTTTATGGTTACAATCTGGTATGTGCTTTTGTCCGAAATTTTGCGGGTGCAGTTGTTTTCTAGCCCCCAGCAGATGGTCGCTCCGAGAACGAAAATGGAACCGACGGAAAAATTGAAGCTGTCGGTGTTTTCGAACGAGAGAATGAAACTGGATAACGTTATAAATAAAATGGCAATCCACAAACGCGTAGACACCTTTTCTCTAAAGATGAACAGCGCAATCAGCGTTGTCGCGACGATTTCGAAGTTCCCAAGCAGCGATGCGTTACTGGACGTTCCGTACTTGACGCCAAACATGAGCAAAATGGGGGCGGCGATGTCGAGCAGGACCATGCCCAGCGTGTAGGGGAAATCTTTTTTGCAGAGCCGTTCCGATTGAGGCTCGCGCCTAACATGGAACAGGTAGAGGATGCCAATGCCGAACCCCGCGCCAATATAGAGCAGCCCCGCCATGAATACAGGCGAAATGTGGGCCAGCAGCATTTTGGAGCAGGGAACATTCAGTGCATAAAATGCGGCCGCCGCTATAGCATAACCAATCGCAATGACATTCTTGTCCATGATTTAAATGCAGAATTTTATGATGGGAGCGCGTCCAAACGAGTCGCCTGCGAAAGGAACTCGCCGCCGGCCCCCATCATCACGCCGGGAGCGGCAATATTCATTACAGCTTCCAGCTGACGGCTTCGCGGCGGGAATCGATGAACCGGGCATAGATTCCGCCGTTCTTCACGAGTTCTTCGTGCTTGCCCTGTTCTGCGATGCTGCCCTTGTCCAAGACGATAATCTGGTCGGCGTGGCGCACGGTCTTTAGACGGTGTGCGATCATGATGACCGTCTTTTCGCGGGTCAGTTCCTGAATGGCAAGCATCAAGTCGCGTTCATTTTCCGGGTCCACATTCGCGGTCGCTTCGTCCAAAATGATGACCGGAGAATCCTTCATGATGGCGCGTGCAATCGAGATGCGCTGGCGTTCACCGCCGCTGAGGCTTGCGCCGCCTTCGCCGATGACCGTATTGTAACCGTCGGGGAGTTTTTCGATGAAGTCGTGGCAGCAGGCTTTCTTGGCGGCTTCTACGACTTGCTCGTGCGTGGCGCTCGGATTCCCGAACTTGATGTTGTTTTCAATCGTATCGCGGAACAGGTACACGTTCTGGAATACGAAACTGAAATTCTTCATGAGGCTATCCATGCTGTAATCTTGCACGCGGCGGCCGCCCAATGTCACCGAGCCTGCGTTTACGTCCCAGAAGCGAGAAAGCAAATGACAAAGCGTCGTCTTGCCCGAACCGCTCGGGCCCACGATGGCCGTAGTCGTCTTTTCGGGAATGGAAAGCGTCACGTTGTCAATGATTTTGCGCTTATCGTAAGCGAAATCGATGCTTTCGGCCTTGATATCGTGATTGGCGGGGGCAATATCTTCGCCATCGATGTCCATGGTGGGCTTGTTCAAGATATCGTTTGCGCGGTTGACCGAGATGTCGACGGCACGGAGGAGCGCTGCGTAACTGCCGCCCAGTTCCAGGGCCGCAAAGAGCATAAAGGAGCACACCAGCATGACGGCGCAGTTGGCAAGTTCCATGCTGCCGTTCAAGTAGAAATGAATCGAGAACATCATGATGGCAACGCCCGTGAGCTTGGCGACAAAAGTCTGCAAGTTCGAAAGCGGGACGCATTTGAGTTCCATGCCGATATTGGCGCTGGTGTTCCTATCAATGATTTCGTTCAGTTCCTTGGAACGCTTGCCGGTCATGTTGTAGGCCTTTACTTCGGCGATTCCCTGGATGTATTCGAGAACCTTTTCGACCACCTTGCTGTCGGATTCCACTTTTTCGTGAGAAACGGCGCGGACGTTCATGCGCATGAGCGTGTTGATGAATTGGAAAATCGCAAAACCGATGGTCGCGACAATCGCAATTCGCCAATCGAAAAAGGCAATCATCACGATGATGAGAATGGTGTCGAGAATGCCCTGCGTAACCATCATGACAACGCGTGTGGCCACGTCGCCAAGCTGTTCCATGGTGTTGGTGGTGACGGAGGTGATGTAACCAAGGCTGTTCTTGTTGAAGTAGCCCATGGGCAGGTAACGCAGGTGTTCGGCGATTTCGATGCGCTTAGAGGCGCAAGTGCGGTAACCGCCCTCGGTCTGCCACATGCTCATGACGCGCTTGGTGACGGTTGCGCCGATAAGGCTTGCCACCATGATTCCAAGCGAGAGCCAAACAGTATCCATGGTAAACGGCGCTTCGCCTTGTACGTGGCGAATGACGCCCTGCAACATGACGGCCATGGCACCGATGCGGAGTGCCATGAAGAAGGAATTGAAAATCCCCACAACGATAGAGCCGTAGAACTTGTGGCGGTTTTCTGCATTGCAGAAATTGAAGAATTTAATGAGAGTATCGAACATTTATGCATCCTCCTCGGAATCCTTGGCACTGATGTGGGCCTGCCACATGGACTTGTACAGACCGCCCTTTTCGAGCAGTTCCTGGTGCGTGCCGCAGCTGTCGATGTTGCCGTCCTTGATGACGTAGAGCTTGTCGGCATCCTTGACGGTCGAAAGGCGGTGGGCGATGACGATGAGTGTTTTGCCTTGCACGAGTTTTGCCACGGATTTCTGGATGATAGCTTCGTTTTCGGGGTCGGTGTAGGCGGTCGCCTCGTCCAGAATGACGATGGGGGCGTTTTTCATCATCGCGCGGGCGATGGCGATGCGCTGGCGCTCGCCACCGGAGAGGTGGGCGCCCGAGCCACCGACAATCGTGTCAAACCCGTTTTCGAGACTCATGATAAATTCGTAGCAGCCGCTTTGGCGCGCCACCTCTTCGACTTCGGCATCCGATGCCGAAGGCCGCCCGAGCCGAATGTTTTCGCGAACAGACATATCAAAGAGGAAATTATCCTGCGAAACGTAGGCGACGCGGCGGTTGTATTCTTCGAGCGAAAGATCCCTGATGTTCACGCCGCCGATTTCGATATCGCCGCTGTCAACGTCCCAAAGCGAGGCGATAAGGCGAGCAATCGTCGATTTACCCGAACCGCTCGGGCCCACGAATGCGGTAAAGCTCCCTTCGGGGAGTGTCATGTCGATGCCGTGAAGAATTTCCTTCTTTTCTTCGCCTTCGATACCCTTGTGGTAGCTGAACCGGACATTTTTCAACGTGATTGAATTGTCGTCCGGCTTGTGCAAGTCGACAATGGGGCGTTGCAGTTCGTTCATTTCGAGCACCGAGCCGACTTCGCCGAAAATGACGCCCGCCTTGCTGATGTCGTCGCTGTAACTCATGATGGTAAGGAGCGGCATCATGATACTTACCGAGATGATGATGACGGTGATAAAATCGACGGCCGTAATGGAGCCGTTGTAATAGAAGTAACCGCCAAACGGCAACACCGTCAATAGCGTGGCAGGAGCGACCGTAATGGCAAGGGAATGCGGCCAAATGCAACGGCGCATCCATTCGACAAAACAGTCGCTCCCTTCTTTTGCGGCTACTACAAACTTGTCGTAAGAAGACTTTGACTTGCCAAACGCCTTGATGACTTCGATGCCGTTGATGTATTCAACCGCGGTGTCGTTCAACGCCTTCGTTTTCTGGATAGAATTGTCGAACCACTTTTGTGCTCCGGCAAACATGACGGCCATGGCGACCATACCGATCGGGAGCGTTCCAAGCGAGGCTAGTCCCATGCGCCAATCGATATGGAAAAGGTAGACGAACATGAGCACAGGGAGAATCAGGTTCGAGGTGAATTCAGGAACCACGTGCGCAAGCGTCGTTTCCATGCTGTCGATGCGTTCTACCAGGATGTTCTTGAGCGCGCCCGAGGGCATGTCGAGAACAGAACCGAGCGGCACGCGCGAAAGCTTGTCGCAAAGGTCCTTGCGGATGTTGCCGAGAACGTTAAACGTCGCTACGTGCGAAAGCGTCGTCGAAATGCTGTGGAACAGGACATTCCCGAACCAGAATGCCGCAATAATCAGGCATTCCTTAAGGTAAACATCCCAGTCGCGCACGCCCGAAAGCAGTTCGCGCACGATGTTTGCGATAATGATGTATGGAGCGATTCCGCAAGCGACGCGCAAGAGCGCAAAGAAAATGCTTGCGATGTAGTATTTTTTCTTGTTTCTGGCAAACAGAAAAATCCAAGAGAGCAGAGATTTCTTTTTCATAGAGTTTCCTCCCAAAAGGGCTGAATCAAATTTTGGAAAAAAACGTTTTCTGTTCTACTCCAAACGGATTTTCGCCAAACCTTTTGGAGTAGATGTTTTTTTGCCCAATTTCTCAATTTGGGGCCGATGAAACGTATTTTTACATACAAACTGACGACTTTAGTTCTGGTGATGGTTGCGATTGCCTCTGTAGCGGCTCGTGCCCAGGAAAATGAAGAAATTACGAATTTTGACGATGTTTTTGCCGAAGAAACCCTTGCAAACGAAAGTGCTCCTTCAAGTGCGCCGGAAAAGAACTCGAATATAACGGTTCTTGACGAAATGGGTGTTGAAGGCGAAGGAATCAATGACGCCGCACCGGTTGACAGGAAAACCAAGGCCGAATCGGTCAAGGTGATGGATGCCTCGGAACTTCAGGGCTCCAGCGCCACCATCGCAGACGCTACGAACCGTTCTTCGGGCGTGAAAATCCGTCAGTCGGGCGGCATGGGCAGCGAAAGCAAAATCAACATCCGCGGCATGGAAGGCAAGAACGTGAAGGTGCTTGTCGATGGCGTTCCTGTCGATAACGGCAACGGGAATTTCTCCGTCAACGATATTCCCATCGATAAAATTGACCGTATCGAAATCTACAAGAGCTACGTGCCTGAACGTTTCGCGACCGATGGCATGGGCGGCGTGATTAACATTGTGACGCATGACTTGCCCAAGAGTTCCATTACGGGCTCTTACAGTTTCGGAAGTTTCAATACCCACAAGGCCTCTCTTGACGCAAAATATGTGTGGGTTACCGATTCAGCCAAAAATCGCGCTATCTCCACCGGAATTTCGGCCTATTACAACTACTCCGACAACGATTACGAATTCACCACGCCCTACATGGACACGGTTGTAACGCGAGATCACGACCGTTATTACAGTTACAACGTGTTGCCTTTTGTCTCCTTCGAGAAATACTTCTTTGACAAGGCGACTTTGGGCGTGATTTACAACGCGATGGATAAAGAAATTCAGTCGAATTCCCACCGCATCGAAGAGGCGAACGCCTACGCGCAATCGTATGGCGTGAACCTTTCTCTTGAAAAAGCGAATCTGTTTGTGAAGGGGCTTTCGATGGGCCTTTCGTTCAGCTATGCTTACGGCAAGGAGGTTGTTGTCGATACGAGCCACACGTATTATTACGGGTGGGGTAAAGATAATGCCCGCGAAAGCAAGGCTGCCTTTGGCGAAATTTCTCTCGGCGGAGCATCGCACATAGAACGCGAAAACCAGACTGCTGTCGCTCCCTGGAACTTCGATTACGCCTTTACAAAGAACCATATCCTCACCTGGAGCGGCCTGTACCGCTATGAATCGCAAGATCCGACCGATAAACGCGCAGTTAACGGACATAAACTTAACAATGCTGGTTTCCCGGGCCATAGCCATTCGGTTGTGTCGGGCCTCTCGCTCGAAAACAACTTCTGGAACGAACGCATCCAGAATGTGGTGGGCCTCAAGGGGTATTATTATGTCATCGAAGCCGAAGATGATGGCGAAAACAGAATCCAGCAGCTGACCGATGACTATGCCGATAACAAGGATTTTGGCTACAGTGAAAATCTGCGGGTAAAACTGATAGATCAGTTGTCTTTCATTGACCAGCTTGCTGTCAAGGGCGGCTACCAGCACAGCCTGCGGTTCCCGACCCGCGAAGAAATCTTTGGTGACGGTCTGTATGTGGTGTGTGCCCCGAACCTGAAACCCGAAAAATCGGACAACTTTACGGCAGGTGCCGAACTCGACTTGCGACAGATCCCGTTGCTGTTGAAACTGCACCTGGAATTCAACTGGTTCTACATGCTCATGGATGACCGCATTTATTGGAACAACTATGTCTCGATTCCACGTCCGTATTACAACAGTGTCGGTACCAAGACGACGGGCTTTGAAATCGATGCCGCAGTCGATGTTAACGAATACATCTTGCTCACTTACAACTTGACAAGGCAGGATGCCGAAAGCCGCGAGGCGGACATGGCATTCGGAATCGCGAAGGGCCTGACCGTACCGAATATTCCCACGTTTTACATGAATTTCGGTGCAGAATTCCATATTGGCGACTTGCTCTTCCGCGACGATTTCTTCAAGATTTACTGGCTTGCAAACTACACTGATGAATATTACTACTCGTGGAAGGTCTCCAAAAAACAGGACCGCACCATTCCAAGCTCCTTCTCACAAGATTTAGGTGTGGAATACTCCATTCTCGCCAACACGCTCTCCTGGAATTTCGAGGTGCGCAACTTCATGGATGTCCGGGTGTATGACAAGTACGGTGAATCCAAGCCCGGTCGCGCCTTTGCGACCAAAATCAAGTTTACACTATAACAAAAAAGGAAACCAAATGAACCTCTTTAAGAATAAATTAACCTTTGCCGCGCTCGCATCCACGATGATGCTCGCAGCTTGCGGTGACGATTCCAGTTCTAATGCTTCTAGCGATGAACCGTCCAAGGAAAGTGGCGACCTCTATCTGCTTTCCTTCATGATGGAAACTTCGCAGTTTTTTGGCCTGGGAACGCTTTCTGGCAACCAGTCTAAAATGGTCGAGGACTTTAACGAAGCTGCGAATACGGGTGCGGTCGCTTACTTCGATGGTTCCGTCTATACGCTCGTTGCAGACGATGGCGGAAACAGCACGCTTTCCCGCTACGAAGTCAAGGATGACAAGATGTCCGAGAAGGCTGCCGCAACGGTCAAGTTCACGGGAACGAACGCTATCATGATGAAGTTCGTCGATGGGGACAAGATGTATGTCGAAGAAGCCCTAGGAGATGCCATTACGGCTCTTGACCCGAAGACGCTCAAGAAGATGGCGACCATCGACCTTTCTGGCTACATCGACGAGGAAAGCGGCGCCATGAGCTCGGTTCCTGGCTCTGCCGTGATTCGCGATGACAAGATGTTTGTGTCCCTGAACCAGTTCGTCGATTTTGACCAAGCAATTGCCGGCCCCCGTGCCAGTGTGGCCATTATCGACGTGAAGACTGACAAGGTCGACAAGGTTATTTACAGCGATAAGGTCGCGGCAGTCGGCGGCATGGACGACATGAACAATACTGCTTCCTTTGTGGATGAAAAGGGCGACATTTACTTCTACTCCAATGCGTCCTACAGCTTTATCGAAGGCTATCAGGAAGGCTGGGTGCGCATCAAGAAGGGCAAGGAAGAATTCGACAAGGACTGGGTATTCCGTATGCACGACGCCGCCTATGACGGCAAGAAGAGCAACAATAACAGCCTGATGGTCGGTGGCACCTATATCGGTGACGGCAAGTTCTTCGGATTCTTCGGAAATTTCGCCGATCCGAATAACTGGTACGATTACGAATGGCAATACGTGGTTGTCGACATCTATAACAAGACCGTCGAGAAAGTCAAGGATCTCTCTCCGACCATCTCCTGGTTTGCCCCCTCGATCCACCTCGATGCCGATGGCAAGAGCGTTCTCGTGGGCCACGCTGACAAGAAGGGCGGAGCCATCTACCGCTATGACATCGAGAGCGGCAAGGTCTCCAAGGAAATGGATGTGACCACCGGAAACGCCTATTACATCGTTCCTCTTATAGAATATACATGTGACCTCTGCGGTAAACCTGAAGTGGTTAAGAAGTAATATTTAATCCAATCACCCTACAGCATGGCCACCCTGCTTAACCGCGGGGTGGCTTTTGGGCGCTGTTTTTCGTAGATTAGCCTTTACTAATTAGCCGAGGCTTTCTAAATTTAGCGTTGACTAATATATAAGGTGTGTTTTTCGTCTAATCGGAGCTGTCCTATGGAACAAGTAAAGTTAAGCCAGAGCCTTGAAGACTACTTGGAAATGGTGCACATGCTGCGCCTTGCGAACGGGATTGCCCGTGTCCGCGACATTGCGGCGGCGCTCAAGGTCAAGATGCCGTCGGTTGCCAAGGCGGTAATCGAACTCAAGAAGCTGGGCCTTGTGACGCAGGAGCCTTACAGCGGCATCGAACTCACCTCGGAAGGTGCGCTGGTGGCGTCCCAGATTCTGAACCGTCACATTCTGCTGAAGAG